>JAACPN010000007.1 GCA_009995425.1 Legionella sp.
TGGAATTACGTCATAAAGCCACAGAATATCCAGTCATAAAAGAATAGGTTATTTTTTCTAACCTCCTTAGGCGTTTTCAGCTTATAGAGTTGATCTTTTTTATCACCTGAAATAGGCTGACTTTCTTCTGCTGGAATCATGACTTCGATGTAAGCTGGTGCATCGGATTGTTCAATGCGCCTCATTGCATCATCTAATTCTGCAACCGTTGTCACTCGCCCCGTAACCCAACCCTGGCATCCCATTGCATCCGGAATCAGGTGATACTTCACAGAAGCAAGATCATCGTATTCATGCCCCATTTCGCTTAGCACATCTTCAATTCCGAAAATACCGTTATTGAGCACAAATATCGCAATCTTAGGTTGATAGCGCCCCATCACCGCGACTTCATTGTACGTAAGCTGATGTGAACCATCGCCCGTCACAAGAACTGTACGTCCCTTTTTGTTTGCCATAGCAACGCCAAATGCAGCAGGAGTACCCCAGCCGATAGAGCCCCACAAAACCTGAGACTCATACCCAACCCCTTCCGGTAGTAGCAACTTCGCCAGATGAAGCATACATGTTCCTGTTTCGGCAACAAGGACATCACCCGCGCGTAACATGTTTTGAATCCTAGGATAAAAAACACTCGAACCGGTTAAATCTTTTTCTCCCCCAATCACCTCAAGAGTCTGAGGCTTTAAGGTTGTGTGGATGGTATTCATCGAGGAAATCTTAGCAATCAACCCATTGAGCACATCCTCAAGACGGGTACCCACCCAAACTTTATCTCCAATTTGCACCCATGTGTCACGAATTCGAATCATACGATCTTGAGATATCTTATCTGACCAAAATCCAGTATTAAGGTCTTCAAATATAACGCCTCCAATATCAAGCATGAGATCAGCTGATTCAACCGCGCTTGAGACCTCTTCTGGATAAGAACTAAAACCATTATAAATACCCATGTACCCCGGGAGCGTCTCACTCACAACGCCCTTATCCATGGGCGTCAAGGCAAACGAAAGTTTTGATTTCGTCAGAAATTCAACCAATTTTGCCTCTAAGCCAAAACGTTTCACAAGCATCGAAGGTAGTGCCACAACGTTTTCTGCAGACTGCATCGCCTTGATTAATGCATCAACAGCAACATCAACCTCAACTTGAATTGATTCACGACGTACAATTTGTGACAGAAGCTTGCCTTGGATAGGTTTGCCAATCACGGCCATGTTGCCATAGTCTTCAGGTATAACAATATAGGCCGGTTTGCTTTGACCTATGGCTTCTTCAATCACCCGCTCCATTTCTCTGATGGTATTTTCAGGCGTTAAGACCGTCGAAACACAACAAGCCGATCCCGACAATGCCTCAAAATTCCCATACACACCATCGCCCAGTGTATGGTGTGTTACGATACCTTGGTGAACAATACGACGAGATGGCGCACCAACGATATGAAATACGGGTACTCGGTGAGCCAAACAACCCATAACCCCGTTCAAAGCACTCAACTCCCCAACCCCATAAGTGGTGCTGAGAATCGCTGCGCCAAACCGGCGACCATAACCATCCGCTGCATAAGCCGCGTTAAGCTCATTGGCACAAGCAACCCATTTAAGTTTAGAAACGATCTCAACTGCGTCATCAAATGAAAATGCATAGTCCCCCGGGACACCAAATACATGATCAAGACCAAGATCAGATAAGCGTTGTGCAACATATACAGCAACAGATACATTTTTCATACTATATCTCCATAAAAGTATCATAAACGCGATCAGAAACATCTTTCATGACTATAGCAGAAATGAGCCACTTTACTCAGGCGTGATTTTCTTTCAAATTTATGCCTGTATAAACCTTGACTCAAGCTATGACTGCTACTAAAATACCGGACCTAATTGTGCTGCCGATTATAATTTTTTAACCAAAGGATCATTAATGCCTACCGTTCGTGTAAAAGAAGGCGAAAACCCAGAATACGCACTTCGCCGTTTTAAACGTTCTTGCGAAAAAGCTGGAGTATTAACTGAGTTACGACGTCGTGAGTTTTATGAAAAACCAACAGCTGAACGCAAACGTAAACAAGCTGCAGCTGTCAAACGTCATCTTAAAAAAGTGTCACGTGACACGTTATCTAAAAAAATCAACAAGCGTCGACGTTAATCATGTCTATTAAAGTAAGCATTCTTGCTGATCTAAAAAAAGCCATGCTTGCTCGTGATAAGCGCACTGTAGGTGCGCTTCGTCTTATTACATCTGCTTTTAAGCAAATAGAAGTTGACGAGCGCATTGAACTGGATGATGAACGTATTCTTGCTGTGCTTGATAAACTTGCCAAGCAACGCCAAGAGTCTATCGCGCAATATCAAGCGGCCAACCGACCTGAGTTAGAAGAACAAGAAGTGTTTGAATTATCGCTCATTAAACACTATCTTCCTGAGCCACTCTCCCAAGAAGCGATTGATGCCCTGATTGTTGAAGCATTTGCTGAAACCGGTGCAACAAGCATGCGTGACATGGGTAAAGTTGTTGCTTATTTAAAGCCGCAACTCCAGGGACGCGCCGATATGGGTTCTATAAGTGCGCTGATTAAAGCGAAGCTTGCTTAGGTAATACACCATGGCAGGCCTCATTCCTCAGCCGTTCATCGACGAATTGCTTGCAAAAGTTGATATCATCACCTTTATTGATAGTTACGTGCCGCTCAAAAAAATGGGCTTAACGCATGCCGCATGCTGCCCGTTTCATGATGAAAAAACCCCTTCGTTTAACGTCATTGCAAAAAAACAGTTTTATCATTGCTTTGGTTGTGGTGCGAGTGGCAATGTGATCAGCTTTGCGATGAACTATTTACACCAGGATTTTCCTGAAGCCATAGAAACGCTGGCTGCATGCGTAGGTCTCGAAGTGCCGCACGATGGCAAAGCAACCCATACGCCTAAAACTCAAACCCTACCTTTGTACGATCTTTTAGAGCACGTTGCTGTATTTTATCAAAAGCAGTTAGCTCATATCTCCGGTCAAGCTGGAGCTTGCTACCTCGCTGCACGTAACGTGCAAGGCGATGTTTTAAAGCACTACCAACTCGGTTACGCACCCGACGCCTGGCGAACGCTTGAGCATGCCTTTCAAGCCCATAAAGAAGGTTTAATGACGACGGGCATGCTCATACAAAAAGAGGATGCAAGCTCAAATACTTACGATCGCTATCGCCATCGCCTGATGTTCCCTATTCATGATAGGCATGGTCGCATCATTGGCTTTGGCGGTCGTGCGATCGATGCCGATCAAAAACCTAAATATTTAAACTCACCCGAAACGGTGATTTTTCATAAAAACCGTGAACTCTACGGCCTGCATCAAATTATTCATCAGCGAACAACACCTCTTGACGCGATTCTTGTCGTTGAGGGCTATATGGACGTTATTGCGCTTGCACAACATGGCCTGAACTATGCCGTCGCAACCTTAGGTACTGCAACCAGCACCTACCATATTCAGCTTTTGAGCAAACACACCCCCACGGTGATTTTTTGTTTTGATGGTGATGCTGCAGGAAAGAAAGCCGCTCTGCGTGCGCTCGACAGCACACTACCTTCCATGGATGGCAAGCTCAACGCGCAATTTATTTTCTTACCTGATGGACATGATCCTGACAGCCTTGTGCGCGAAGAGGGCAAAGCAGCCTTTGAAGCCCGTTTAAAACAAGCCTTACCGCTGCATACGTATTTACTCAATACACTGTCCCCATCGCTCGACCTGCATAGCTTAGCCGGTCGAGGGCAACTGCTTACGGCATTCAAACCTTATTGGAAAAAAATTCCCGACGGCTCATACAAACAACTCTTATTAGACGAATTGGCTCGACTCACACACCTTGAATATCATCGTGTCGATCAGCTTTTAACTTCAGATAAAGCGCTTCCTGAGCTTGCACCCAAACCCGAAGCACCCAAGGCACGCCATACCAAACGCACCCCGATCCGTCTTGCCACAGCACTTCTGCTTCAACACCCTGAAATTTATGCATCGGTAGAAGACAACATTCCTCCAGCTGACCAATTTACCGAAACCAATCAACGCGTGCTACGAAGTCTCTTAGAACAACTTCATACATGCCCTGAAAGTACAACTGCACATTTACTCGAACTCTTTCGTGAAACGCCACTGTTTGAAGCGCTCAACCAACTCGCGGCTTGGGAACATCACGTCCCCGCTGATAATCTCGCTGCAGAATTTACTGAGACGGTTAATTTTTTAGTTAAACAAAGCGAACTGCGTGATATTGAGATGCTGATTGAGAAAGCACGGCATGAAACACTCAGCGAACCCGAACGACAGGTACTCCAGTCGATGCTAAAAAATCGACACCGCACTCCTCAAAAATAAATTTATCAGCTATTATGGTCGTATTAGTTGAAGGATCCTTGGTTTTTTGATATATCTAGCGTCTTCACTTGCAGCCTTAAAACCTAAGGACTGGGCTGTAATCATCAACATTAATCGCGAGAGTGAACTCATTGTGAATAACGACACCATCGGCAGCATACAAATCTCCCCTTACGTCGAGAAAAAAGACGAAGAATACATGTGCGACAGCCAAAAGAAACATATTGAAGCCATCCTTTTGGCTTGGCGGAAATCCCTTATGGAGGAAGTGGACCGTACAGTGACCCTGATGAAAGATGAAGCTGCTAATTTTCCCGATCCCGCTGATAGAGCAAGTCAAGAAGAAGAATTCAGTCTTGAGCTGCGATCACGTGATCGTGAACGCCGACTCATAAAAAAAATCGAGGACGGCCTTGAGCACCTCTCTGATCCAGATTTTGGTTACTGTGAAGCCTGTGGTATTGAAATTGGCTTAAGACGCTTAGAAGCACGTCCAACAGCGACGCTATGCATTGACTGCAAAACCCTCTCAGAAATCAAAGAACGTCAAAATCAAGGTTAAAAACAAGCAGCAGAGGTATTATCATGCCTCTGCATGCCCTTTTAGATACGGCTTTATCGCTTCCACATGACGCGCAACAGCACCTTGGCTTGCTTTAAGCGCCTCGGTTGCACGTTTAATTTGCGCTTCTCGCTCATCTGTGTTTTGATGCAAATGCCTGATTTGCTTCACCATCGCCTCAGCAGATTCAACCTGCAACATGGCACGTGCACGCAAGAGATCTTCACATAATGATTTTGAGTTATGCATGAACGTACCACAAAAAACTGGCACACCTAAAGCCATGGGCTCCAACACATTATGCCCCCCAACAGGCACCCAACTCCCTCCTACAAACGCATACTCACTGAGCGCATAAAAACCTAAGAGCTCACCGAGGCAATCCAGCACAACGACTTCTGTATTATGCTGAATGGATGCGTGCTGGCTACGACGCGCCGTTTTCAAACCATGCGTGCATGCGAGCTGATAAACGCTTTCAAAGCGCTCAGGATGACGGGGTGCAACCAACAAAACAACCCGAGGCAGAGCTTGCTGCAACGCTCGAAATGCGGAAAACATGTGTTGTTCTTCCCCCTCATGTGTACTACCTAAAATCACCACAGGACGCGCCTCACCCCAAGAGTGCTTGAAGACAGATAACGCATCAAACCCATCTATTGAAATTTGAAGATCACTTTTCATATTACCCATAATACGAACATGGCTATTAGGAGCTCCCAAGGCACAAAATCGCTTGGCATCCTGCGCACTCTGCGCCAAAATCCCGGTAAATTGCGCCAAAAATTGCTTGAAAAAATATTTGACCGGTTGATAAGCTTTAAACGCGCCATCTGAAATGCGCGCATTGGCAAGAAACAACGTCACGCCACACAAACGCGCTTCGGCAATCATGTTAGGCCATAATTCTGTTTCCATAATAATACCAACACGCGGCTTGGTTGCCATAAAAAATCGTCGTAACGCCCAAGGAAAATCATAAGGCACGTATTGATGTGACACACGCTCGCCAAACTGACGTCGCACTTGCGCCGAGCCTGTCGGTGTCATGGTCGTCACCAAGACACGTTGATGTTCTACAAGCAATTGCTCCACCAGTGTTTTTGAAGCCACCACTTCACCCAATGAAACGGCATGAACCCACACATCAACATGCGAAGCATGCTTCGCCCCCCACGAAAAACGTTCGCTGATTCGCTCGGTATACGCAGGGTTTTTACGGCCTTTCCAATACAGCCGAGCTAAAATAAACGGTAGCGCTAAATAAAATAAAACCGTATACACATAACGCATTCAAACAACCCTTCAAAAAACATAAGATACACGAGTATACAATATTGCTTTTGTGTTCGACTAAAAAAATGTAGGCTAGATGATAAAAGACAAGGACCATCATTTTGCAAAAAAATTTAAGCTTACAAAAAATACAAAACCCACAGGCATTTATTTTTCTGCTGTTACTCATTGAAGGGTTTATTACCATTTCGTTAGAAATATTATCCATTCGTCAATTATTACCTTTTGTGGGCAGCAGCTTGTTGCATGCTTTACGGGTATTGGGCTCTCGTATGCTTTTTGCCACGTCTTCTTTTTATGAGCGATCATCTGTTGACCCAGCAGCGCTTGCTGAGTTTAGTATGAAACACCCTTTGAATTACCATACGCCATCGAATATTATTTATGTATGCCAAAAGAATCTAAACGAACACGATACGACGATTTATACCGATAATCGTAATATGTCGTCGATGGATCAATTTAGAGTCATAGACAATGCCTAAGCCTCCTCGTACACTAAGCATGTTATGTAACGCTACCTATCTTCAGCTTGAGATTTTTTATGATTTTTAAAGCACATGCCCCTCGTTATTTTTTTTGGGGAAAACTCATGGGCGCCGTACTTGGCTTTTTAACAGCAGGCCCTCTTGGTGCACTGATGGGTGTTTTTGTTGGCAACTTGTTTGACAAGGGATTAAACGAGCACTTTCTGAAAGCCAACAACACGTATCGTATCGAAAAAGATCCGGCCATTAAGCAAGCTTTTTTGCACGCTACATTTTCAAATCTTGGGCACATAGCCAAAGTGGATGGGCGTGTTTCAGAAGCAGAAATTTATCTGGCCCAACAAATCATGAAAGAACTGCATTTAAATAAAAGTGAACAGACTGCCGCTCAGCGTTTTTTTCAGGAGGGTAAACAAACCCAGTTTCGGGTGACTCAGTCACTGACACCCTTGAAAAATCTCTTGTACGAGAAACCCAAGCTTTTGCATGCGTTTGTTCAACTTCTCTATCGTATGGCGAAAATTGATGGCTTATCGCCTCAAAAAGTGACGTCGCTTAATATCATCCTGAACGAGCTCGGTTTGGCACCACTCCATCACCAACCCCATGCACGACGTGATTATTATGCCCAATTTCGTCAGCATAACCATCACCATCGAGCAGAGCAAACGCAACAAGCGCATCAAGAATTTTATACCTCACAAACCCTGGAGTCATCGTATCAATTACTTGGGCTTTCCTCTTCGGCATCCCAAGAAGATGTGAAGCGAGCCTACCGACGCTTAATCAGCAAACATCATCCTGATAAATGCATTGCAGCCGGTATGTCGGAGCAACGCATTAAAGCCGCCAATGAAAAAACCCAAGCCATACGTAAAGCGTATGAACACATATGCGAAGTTAAAGGCGTATAAATTTAAGTCCGTGCGATTTATTCAAATTGCACGCCTGCGCTATCCAAAACTTTACGCGCTTCAACTCCAATGTATTCATGCCCTCGTGCCGTTGGATGCACCGGATCAAAAAATAAATACTGATCACAAATATTCGAACGAGCAGAACGTGGCTTGATGCGTGCCGCCATACTCAAAACAGACTGTGGTGATGGTATCGTTTCGAGCGTTTCATAACACGTACCTGTTGTATTGGTAAAACCATAACGCTCAGGATAATCTAAAGCATCATTAAACATGCTGTTGACCGAGAAAAATACCCACTCAACTTCAGGGTAATCGCTTTGAAGCTTTTTCACTTCTGCTTCCAATATAGCATTGTGCGTTAGTGCAAGTTGGGTTAACTCCCGATTTGCTTCAAACTCAGAAGCCATAGGAACACGCCCTAAATCAGGTAAACCAATCAACATGATATGTTTTGCACCTTGCTCAATCAGCTTTTCAGCGTTCCGTCGAATGCTATTCACAACAAAACGCACTTCTGGCTCAATGTCATCAGGTAAGGCCAAATAATTGTTAGCACCCGTCCAGATAATATACAAGCTTGAATCACGTGCTTGATGATCATGCGCAAGCAAATAGCTATCGACTTGACTGCCGAGCGTCAGCATCGCGCCATCATACATCTCGTCATCTTCTTCTTCAGCCACACCTGAGCCACCAAAGGCATAATTCTGCATATGAGAGGACGCATCCGATGGATAATACGAAGCCACCAAATGCTCAACCCACACAGGACCGTTCGAAAACCGCCCGTGATAGTAAGGTGGTGAAAGCGGAAGCTGATGTTTCATGTATTCATATAAATTTCCGGTATCTGACAGACTATCACCAAACACAACAAACTGATTTAATGGTGTTGCCATGGCAGACACCGTGGTCACACATAACAAAAACCCGGTCAACATCGCTTTCAGACTCGATCTTACCATCGTGGCTTCATCCTCATGCTAAAAAATCAAACAACACCCATCGACTTTAACTTGAGGGGACGGCCACACACCCAAGCACGCTTTAAGCCACTCACGGCTTCTTTAGGCATGCTACTGGGTAACCTGACAGTTGAATGATCTTCATTAATTTTAAGGCCTGTAATAAAACGACTTTGCAAGCCACCTTCGTTAGCAATAGCTCCCACAATATTCGCAGGTTTTACGCCATGTATACGTCCAACATCAAGACGAAATAATTCTTCTTGATGTGAGCTACTGCGTGCACCTTCTGAACGACCACCTTCTGAACGGCGTTCACGTGAAGGAATACGTGCATGTTCAGATGATCGTGGAGCACGTGCTGGACGTGCACCTGAGTCTGCACGTTCTGTTCTTGCAATGCGTGTAGGCTCAAGTTTCCAAGGTTTATCTCGATTCAACTGTAACGCAAGCACAGCGGCCATATCTTCTGCAGACACGTTTGTTTCTTCTAAATATGTTTTAATCACTTTTTTATAATCTTCAAGATTTTTGTGTTCTAGACGCGCATCAATACTTGCCATAAACTGCTTTTGTTTAACATCTTGAATCATTTGATCGCTAGGAATCGCTATTTTCTCAATGGTTTGTCGTGTATGACGCTCAATCACACTCACCATACGTGTTTCGCGTGGGGCTACAAACAAAATAGTCACGCCACTTCGCCCAGCACGACCTGTACGACCAATACGATGCACATAAGTCTCTGAGTCGTGTGCCATATCATAATTGATCACGTGTGTTACACGATCGACATCTAACCCACGTGCAGCAACATCCGTTGCAACCAAAATATTCACAGCACCTTGTTTAAACTGAATAATCGCACGCTCACGTAATGCTTGTGAAATATCACCATGAATCGCTACGGTTCGATGACCATTTTCTTGCAAGAACGTTGAGACTTCTTCTGCCCCATTCTTGGTTCGTGTAAACACAATCACGCCCTGATGGTCTTCTACAGCTAACACACGCAATAATGCATCAGGTTTTTGGAACGGTGATGCAATCAAAAATCGCTGCTCAATCGTTGCAACTGTGGCTGTTTTTTCTTGAATCTCAATCGAAGCAGGATCTCTCAAGTAACGATTAGCAATACGTCGAATAGGCGCTGGCATCGTTGCAGAAAATAACGCGATTTGGCGCTCTTCTGGTAAATTTGAAAGAATGCTTTCAACATCATCAATAAAACCCATACGAAGCATTTCGTCGGCTTCATCAAGCACAAATGTTCGTAATTGATCTAATTTTAATGTACCGCGTTGAATATGATCCAGCATACGGCCCGGTGTTCCTACAACGATTTGCGCACCATCACGTAATTTTTTCAACTGAGGATGATAATCTTGCCCGCCACATAACGCCACCACACGCGTTCCACGCAGATGCTTACTTAATTTATTGGCATGCGCTTCAATTTGCAGGGCTAATTCACGCGTGGGCGTAATAATCAAGGTTTGTGGGTACATTTGCTCAGTATCAAGTTGCTCGAGTGCTGGCAATAAAAACGCCGCTGTTTTTCCTGAGCCTGTGTGTGATTTACCAATCACATCACGCCCATTCAATAATAACGGAATGGTTTGTTGTTGAATGGGCGAAGGTGTTTCATAACCTAATTCGCGGATCGCCTGAAGAAGAAAATCGGATAAGTTAAGATCCGCAAATGATGCGGCTTCTGTTGGGTGTACGGGTGTCGCTTCTATTGGATTGGTCATAGTCTACCTGGAAAAATAAAAAACATAAATAAAGACAAGGTCAATATGATAGCAAATTATCTAGCGGAATGCACTCATTTTATGCGAATTACTTCAATCACAGCACAGCCGCCAATCGAGAGGCTTGATTGATGGCATGTCGGGCATCCAACTCCAACGCTTTAAACGCCCCACCAATCAGGTGTACGGAGCGTCCTGCCTGCTTTAATGGCTGATACAATCCATTCATTTCTTCCTGTCCTGCACAAACAACAATCGAATCAACGGCTAACACCTGAGGTTTATTATCCACCATAATATGCAAACCTTCATCATCAATACGCTGATAATTTACACCCGACATCATCTTGACGTCTCGATGCTTTAAGCTCATGCGATGAATCCAACCCGTTGTTTTGCCTAAGCGCCCACCCATTTTATCTTTTTTACGTTGCAGTAAATAAACTTCGCGAGCTATACGAGGCCTTTCAGGGGATATTACACCACCTCGATTTGACATACTCACATCAATACCCCATTCGCGATAAAAAGCCGCGCGTTCATCACCGGCTGCATCATGCATCAGCGCTTCGGCCACATCAAAACCAATACCGCCCGCCCCGATGATGGCAACACGCTTGCCCGCTTGCTCAACATCCTGAAGTAATTCGGCATAGGTCATCACCGACGCGTGCTCAATGCCGGGTATTTTGGGCATACGAGGCGTGACACCTGTCGCTAAAATAATTTCATCAAAATCCCGTACACACGCAGGTGTCACCTTGGTGTTTAATTTAATTTTAACCTCATATTTCTCAAGTTGCCCTGTAAAATAATCAATCGTATGCTTAAACTCTTCTTTACCAGGAATCCGCATCGCAAAATTAAACTGACCGCCTAAACGATCGGACTGCTCAAATAACGTCACGTCATGACCACGTTCAGCAGCAACCGTTGCAAACGCAAGACCGGCAGGCCCGCCACCCACCACCGCCATACGCTTGGGCTGACTGGTGGTTTCATACACCAGCTTTGTTTCATGGCATGCGCGAGGATTCACCAAGCACGACGCTGTTTTTTGTTCAAAAATTTGATCAAGACAAGCCTGGTTACACGCAATACAAACATTAATCGCACGCGAATCACCCAGACGTGCTTTTTCTGCAAAATGCGGATCGGCTAAAAATGGACGGGCCATCGACACCATATCGGCCACACCCTCTTCGAGTAACGCACTGGCCATTTCAGGTGTGTTGATGCGATTAGACGTAATCACAGGAATACTTACTTCCGGCTTAAGCAGCTTGGTCACGTTCGTAAATGCTGCTGCAGGCACCATGGTCGCAATGGTTGGAATGCGCGCTTCATGCCAGCCTATGCCCGTATTAATCATCGTTGCCCCAGCTGCCTCAACGGCTTTGGCAAGCATGACAATTTCTTCCCAATTGCTGCCGTCTGCAATTAAATCCAACATCGATAGCCGATAGATAATAATAAATTGCTCACCCACGGCTTCGCGCACCGCACGAATAATTTCAACCGGAAAACGCATACGATTGGCGTAACGTCCACCCCACTCATCCGTACGATGATTGGTATGTGCAACAATAAACTGATTGATTAAATAACCTTCGCTACCCATGATCTCAACGCCATCGTAGCCAGCCGCTTGAGCGAGCTTGGCACAGCGTGCAAATTGTCCAATCGTTTTTAAAATACCGCGTTTGCTCAGAGGCCATGGCGTAAAGGGCGCAATAGGCGCTTTAATTCGGCTGGGTGCAACAATAAAAGGATGGTAACCGTAACGACCGGCGTGCAAGATTTGCAATGCAATTTTGCCACCCGACTCATGCACCGTGTGTGTCACAAGTTCGTGTCGTTTTTGTTCTTTAGGTGAAGTTAACTTAGCCGCAGCAGGAGCTAGGCGCCCCACACGATTGGGAGATATACCTCCTGTCACAATCAACCCAACGCCACCTTGAGCACGCTCACGATAAAACGCAGCCAAGCGCTCTAAGCTACCGGACGCTTCTTCAAGCCCGGTATGCATGGAGCCCATAAGAAGGCGATTTTTTAGTTGGGTAAAACCTAAATCCAACGGCTCAAATAATGCCTTAAACGGGGTATTATCAACGACCAAGTCCATATGAACGCCCAATAAACATAAATTATCTTGCAGTATAAAGCCTGTTATCGTGAGAAACTAGAGTCTGGCCTCCTAAAACATTGGAAACAGCTCCAGCATATACAGAGGATAGTTAACCAGGTTGCCATCATTGGATAAATTCATGATTGATGCTCTGGCAACTTTCTCCGGATTGTATTTTTCAGTATAAACCTTCAGACTTTTGCCCTTGGTTGATTGTCCCGCTTTGACTTCCAATGGTACCAGCTTATCCTCTACGGGCACAATAAAATCAACTTCCGCTGTATTACCACTGGTCCAATAAAATAGCTTGTCAAATCCAGTATAAATCAACATTTGTGCAACCACATTCTCCGTCAGCGCGCCCTTGAATTCAGTAAAGAGATCATTGTTTTTTAATAAAACTTTACTGGACAAATCCGATAGAGCACCAAGAAGTCCAACATCAAATGCATACATTTTAAACGCAGTTCTGTCTTCATAAGCAGGTAGTGGCAATCCAGGGGTTGTTAAATTGATACAACGATAGATCAATCCGGCATCCGCGAGCCATTGGATTGCCGTTTCATATTCCCGTGCCCTTGCGCCTTCGCGTAATAGCGAAAAAACGAATTTTCTGTTTTCCTTCGCCAACTGGTTTGGAATAGCATTCCATAATAATGTGATTTTTTGAATTAAATTGGGTGGTGCATGTCGTGCAAAATCGAGTTCATAATTTTTATTAATGGCCTTTTGTATTTCGCGTATGCCTGGGAGGCTATTGGTATTTTGATAATGAGCCACAGCTTCAGGCATTCCACCGATGTACATATACAATCGAAAAAACTCAAGTAGTTGTTTATGAATCGGTTCAGGAATCTTTTCAATGCTATGAATGGAATGAACAAACTCAACCAGCTTATGCTTGTTTAATGCTGTCAGAAACTCCAAAAAACCCATGGGGTACAGGGGTATCAGATCCACTTTTCCAACCGGAAAACCGGATTGATTACCCATTTTTATCCCTAAAAGAGAACCAGCAGCAGCAATATAATAATGACTGGCTTCTTCACAAAAATATTTTAAACTGGTCAGTGCTCGTGGACAAAGTTGTATTTCATCAAAAATAATCAACGTTGTTACAGCATCGATAACCCTGTTAAAATAAATTTCCAATGCCTGAATAATTTTGTCTGGTGAAATATTGCTTTCAAAAAAAGCATGTAAATCCAAGTTTTCTTCAAAATTAACATACAACATTGATTCAAATGCAGTTCGACCAAATTCTTTTAACAAAAATGTCTTGCCAACCTGTCTTGCTCCCATTAACACCAATGGTTTGCGTTGGGGTGACGACTTCCATGAATCCAATTTTTCATAGCAATATCGCTTCATAATTCACATTTAAAATAGGAATAAAATTAATATTATCACATAATTCATAGGAATAAAGGGATTGAACAAATTTAACTTTCTTTTACGCAACATCCAGACGATCATAACGAAACTGCTCATAGGTCGGTTGGCAATTGGTTGAAAAGCCAAAAAATAACTTATCATTTGCTTTTATATTGGATTGCCCAAAATTAAGCTATTTAAATAAGAGGCTCAAGGCTTGACTGTCTTCCTCTGTTGGCGAAAGCCCACGATCATTTTCTTCGTCTTCAGAATCCTGTTGCGATGCCGCGTATCCGGCAACACCAACCGCCAAGAAACAAGCACCTGCAATCGCCAAACCAGGAACAGGGAGTAATAATCCAACCACAAGCATAGCACCTCCAACTACTGCAGATAGACTGCTTAGAATTTTAAAACAAAGATTCCAATCTATATCAGGCGTGCTTTCCGGTATCGGTTGCTTTTGCGTTTCTTTTTCGCCACCACCAACTAGCGCCCATGGTCCTTCTAGCAAGTCTTTCACAAAAATCGTGTAAAGTTGATCCATATTCAAAAGCGCGTTATTTTTAACAGTATAATCATCTTTTTCATTTTCAAATTGAACGATGTATTCTTCTACTTGTGATTGAACTTCCTTCCTTATCACATCGAGATCACGTCTATTAATAGTAATAGAGTTAGCATACTGATCTAATTCTTTAAGGATCACATCTTTCATTCGTTTTGCTAACGTATTATAGGCTTTCTTTCTACCGTCTACTGTGAATAATGTATGAGAGGACTCAGCGCTTGAGGTATTAAAACGCAACTCAACCACATCCTGCTTTTCATCATATTTTTTTATCATTGGATTATTGATTAGGGGATTAAAAGCTATGCTAATTACCTGAGCAAGAAGTTTTTTTTGCGAACGATCGACGGACAAGAAGGTTATCATATAATCAGCATGATCACCGTTCATAAGGTTGTTGTTTGATTGATGACATCCATACTCAATACCTTGCATCATACATTGAATATGCTCAAAAAATACCTCCTGCTGTTCTTGGGATGCGCGAGGTACGATTAACTCCATCGATTCCGATGAAGTAATAACATTTGCTGTCGTTAGCGATATAACGGAATTCGGCCCAAGACGGTTTAATGTCTCTTTCTTTTTATTCATAATAAGAACCTCATGCCTTATAATCATACACCATGCATCTAATTTTACCAATAAAGTGTGGTGAAATCAAGAATCAGCCTCTTTCAATACAAGATAAATCTGAAAATCGTATAAAAAAGGGCTATTTCAGATCATGTCGTCTAAATGGCAAGGACTATGATTACAATGAACGATATCAAACTGGATAGCCCTGAAGCTATCAAATCATTTTTGGGCGACATAGACAAGATCAAATTTCAAGTGGCGAAGGAATCGCGTTATGAGTGGGTTTCAGCCACGCTTCTGGACTTTAAGCCATTTTTCCTGCCAGCTCCGTCAGCTCTGTTCGAAAAAATGGCTAAAGTCCAGCAAGGGTCTGCTTATTATATAAACAGACCCTGAACATGAGAGATGCTAGGAATCAATGGAGTCAGACCCCGTCGAAACTTGTGAGACGAGGTGGGTAAATTTACCCGGGCTATGACTAACGCCCGCCATAAGCTAACCCATCATCATTTTTTTCGCCTTCAGAATCCTGTTGCGATGTCGCGTATCCGGCAACACCAGCCGCCAATAAACAAGCACCTGCAATCGCCAAACCAGGAACAGGGAGCAATAATCCGACCACAAGCATACCACCTCCAGCTACTGTAGCTAGACCGCTTAGAATTTTAAAACAAAGATTCCAATCTATATCAGGAGCGCTTTCCAGCTCCGTTTGATCTGCATCTACTGAGGAATCTCCCATTGGAAATACCGTGTGTTTTTTGCCCTCTTTATGGACAACTCTGCCCTGTTTATGGACAACTCCGCCCTTACCACCAAAAAATGTGCTATTATTTTGTGGCATGTCACCCATAAATACCTCTAATTGTGAAGAATCTCTGGTTATATTATAAAGATTCGACATCTTCAGAAGCACCCTATTTTTACTTTTATAATCATTTGCTTTGTTAAATTGATCGATGATGTATTCATTTACTTGTAAGTTAACTTTACTCCTTATATCATCGGGTTGAATATGATTCAATACGTCATCATCTTTTATTTCATGTATTTCATGTATTTCATGTATTTTGTGTTCATCTTGAACGCTGTCTCCTTCCTTCTTATCCTTATCGTCTATCGGTGTCATATCAATCGGTGTCATATCAATCGGTGTCATATCAATCGGTGTCATATCAATCGGTGGCCTATTACTACCAAGGTATGGGTCTAAGGAGTTTACATCTGAGTCCTGTCCAATAGATTGAGCTTTGGTTTCTTGTTCTTCCGATTCAAATGATTTGTTGTAAACAATACCTTTAGGTAAGAGTTCTTCGGGCGTTAGCTTGATAGTGTATTCTGCAAGTTCTGCAAGTTTTGCATACTTTATAAAAGCATCAAAAGCCTCCTGTCTGTTTAATTTTGGTTTTTTTGTTTTTTTATCTTCATCCTCTGAATTGTCCTCTTTTGAAATATCTGTAATAGATGACATCTTTTCAAAGTGGTGTTCAATCAATTCGAGTTGCTCTTTAGTCAGTGTTGTTTTATTAGATAATATTTTCTTTATTTTAGAGAGATGAGATTTAGACATAATATTTACCATCGGTTAAGGTTTGTGATTCACATTATAGCACATTGAATTTTTTTTCATAGTTTTTTTTCATAGTCAGTCTCTTCCAGGGATACAAAATGAGCCTGAAATGAAAAAATATAAAATCGTGAATAATTAAAATGATTGATACAATCAAGGGTCGTTTATATCTTCAAAATATCTTAAAGCTTCCAGCTTGTTACACGCCCTTTAATTTACAATAAGCGCTAATATCGCTTAATTTACTGCTTTATTAAATCATTTTTTTATACGTAGGCCCTGGTACTCACGCGCTTACCCATTTAAAGTATCTAAAATTTTTTAGAGTAAGAACAACATGTTTATTATTACAGGTGGTAGTCGTGGCATAGGCGCTGCATTAGCAAAGGCACTGACGTCAAGAAAACAACGCGTGCTTATCATTGGTCGTCATCAACAGGCGCTGCAGCACATTGCCGCAACATCGCCTTACATCGACTTAGTTTGTGCTGATGTCGCAACATCTTCAGGCCGTGAAGCGATTCTATCCTACCTAGAAAATATTCCAGCCATACAAGGCCTCATACACAACGCGGGAAGCATTGAGCCCATACAGCCCATGCGTGATTTAGATGAACAAGCGTGGCGCGCAATGATGAGTATTAATCTTGATGCTTCGTTTTTTCTTACACAAAAACTGCTCAATAAACTTGAATCTGGACGCGTGCTTCATATAAGCTCAGGAGCAGCTCATTTTCCTGTCGCCGGTTGGGCGCCCTATTGTGTATCTAAAGCGGGCTTGTCGATGCTTACGCGTTGCTGGCAAACTGAGTGCCCAAATATGGCGTTTGCCAGTGTGATGCCCGGCATTGCTGACACCGCCATGCAAGCGATCATCCGTAAATCAGAGCACTTAGCCCCCGAAAAACATCAATTCTTTCACAATCTCAAAAACAACAACCAGCTCGTATCGCCTGAAATCGTCGCAGCTTTTTTAACTTGGCTGCTGCTAGATATTGCTCCAGAACGATATATTTCACACGAATGGGATATTTATGATGCATCGCATCATGCTGAATGGCTGCCTCGTGAAGCGCCTGCGCCTAGCCTGCCTGCATAAATGATGATTTTAGATTGAACTTGTAGATCACAATCTACATATCGTGATAAAATTCGGTGCTTACAACATAAATTTTCGCAAAATCTATAGCACGCCTTTTTGAGTGACATGACCATGAAAAAAATATCGAAAAAAAGCACCTCGATTCATAAAAATCTTAACGCATTGTGTTTTCAATTGACTCAAGATCAACCTGGAATACAAAAAAAACAAATATTTGATAAAATTTTTTCATTGTATTGTCGGGCGTCAGAACATATTTCATCGGAAGAGAGCTCGTCTTTTATACGATCTTGTTTTCATGCTTCGACGTCGTTCTCAGAATGTCTTCCTGCGCTGGGGCTGGATGAGGATGCTCAGCTGGCAAGTTATGATCGCATTATAGCCATCCAACGGGCGTATGCGCGTAAATGTAAACATCTTCCCTTGGAGGAGCGAGCTGTTTTAGAAACACTCGAGTCTTCCGTTACCTCAGCCGCACAGCTGCGCCAAGGAGAAATAAGAACGTCTGTTTTGCAGAAAAAAGCTGTGTTGGGCGAGTCAAGTCAAGAACCGGATCATGATTTGTTATCGAATATAACACTTCATAACCATAAAGCGCTTCCTGTGACGGTGCTCAGTTACCATGAATTACATGCTGAGCTACTCCAAAACAGAGCATCTCCTCATGCGACACTAAAAGATTGGTTTGATTTAAAGCAAAATGCGCTAGGATTAATTGCGCGTCAAGACAAAACCGATGCTTCAATTGCACTTAAATTACAGCAAGTTGAATTGGCTTTAAGAATTGTAAGCGATTACATCGATTTTTGTTTAGCCAACGGATTCGTGCATAAAATAGCGGCTCCACGACGTTCGATGATTAGACTTTTTAAACGATATGTCGGCTTTTATGCACAAACCGATGCGCCTGAAGCGTCTATCCAAACCTTCAAAAATAAAGTAAAAGCATTAGGAGAAAGTTATTTGCTGGATAACATTGATCTTGATTTTTATAAAACCGTGCTCATGTCTGTTTCTGCTGATCCAATCGAAAAAAAAATGGCTCGACAAAAGCGAAAGACACTCATTCATAAAGTCGAACAATCTGTTTTAGATATCTTTGAAAAATACTATGCTTGTATAGCAGAGCAGCGCGATTTATCAGAGCAGTTGCCTATCCATGAGCGAATTACTTTTCTAAAGCATCAACAAGTCATTCTAACTGAGCACGATGAAGATTCAATTTCTAAACTTTATGCCACAGCGTCAAAATGCTTGCAAGACGTTTTTTTAGCTTATTTTCAAATTCCTATCGATTGTTGTCTTGGTTTAATTGATCCAGCCATCATCATGGTTTCGGATCCATTTTATTTGAATGATGAACAAAGCCAGGTGGCTCAATTCATGACAAATCTCGAGGCTCATGCATTAGACCAGCAACAGCAGAGCAACATCAGGGAAATTATTCTGCTTTATTTTGATTATAAAAAAGGCTACACCATGCAAGGGATTAATCGGTATCAACAAACACAGCCGGATCTTGTTGCTTATTTCAAAAATGACTTATTTGTGATACAAACACGCTTGGAGATGTACCGCTTTCTTTTTACGCCACGTCAAACCACGCAAAATATAGAACCCATGAAAGCTTCCTATCGTTGTATTCTACAATCGATTTATGCGAGTGCTTACATGAAACAGTTAACATGTGCTCTGTTGCAGCAGGTTGAATCAATCGAGCATGACGAAGCGGATGAATCTGACGAATCTGAGGCAGATACCCCTTCTGTTGTTACCGAGATCCGTAAACCGTCCCACAAAAAACACAAGACTATTTATACAAAAAAAGATGATGCCGACGTCTTTTTTCATGCGAAAGATGATGAATTGATGAAATTAATTCCCATCGGCTGGACTGTTTATAA
The DNA here is from genome assembly GCA_009995425.1 of Legionella sp. Taxonomy (GTDB): domain Bacteria; phylum Pseudomonadota; class Gammaproteobacteria; order Legionellales; family Legionellaceae; genus JAALKW01. The sequence continues at coordinate 19,597 of JAACPN010000007.1, forward strand.
GCAATATTTTTCTTCTGCGATGAACGCTAAAAACTATGAACGTGCACTTGAGATAACGCGTGATGAAATCGCGCAGACCAGCATGGATTTTCCAGGCGATAGCAACCTTCAGTTAAAAATACTGTTTGATCTTTATCTGGATAAATTTTTTGTCTTGCAAGCATCGAGATGTTACGCAGATGCAAAAAATGCGCTGACTGATATGGAAAAGTGTCTGATGGATCCGTCGTTTGGAAAAATAAGGGTTCAACAAACCTTGCTTCTTTTATGCAAACAGGCTGAAATCGAGCTATCGGAACGAGGTATTTTAGAGGCAAAAAAAATATGGGATCATGCTGATGAGATAGCCGAGAAGCATGGCACATTCTGTTTTGAGTCCATTTGGGTTGCACAACTGAAGCATGATGTGCTTAAAAATGACTCTTTGGCGCTTTTAGATGACATGTATTCCTATTTATTCAACGCAACAACATTTATTTTACTGCATGAGCAACAGTGGAATTATTTTTATCTTTGTTATGATCGATTAGCCTGTATTTTTTCAGGAATGTCACATAACGAAGACTTGGATGCATCTGTTGCAAATGATCATAGAAAGAAAGCCCTTCAAATTTATGACTTGTTGTTAACCTACAGTCAAGCGTTTTTTCCAAATCGAGCGTTTGACATCGCGCATCAAATAGGGCTTAACTGCAATGTTTTTTATTTGCGCTCAGCAAACGGAACGTATCGCGAAAAAGCTCAGCACGCCTTTTCGCTGGCTTTAACATTGGCAACGAGCAACACGAAAAAACAAGAAATAAAGCAGATCCTGAATCAGTTAAGTCGTTCAAACATGACTGCACATGCTATTGGTAAAATTTACAAAGATAAAGAATCAACAAAACAAAAAAATATTTTTTTTAAGTCGTTACAGCACCTGCTCTCTAATAAAACACCCGCAGGCGTTGGTCTCTCGACATGTTTGGATTTAGAACATGCAATTCAAGACTATTTCTTCATGTTTGAAATAAGACATGTGTTGTTGCTGCTCAATCAAGTCTTTAAACAACAGAAACGCTTGGGATTTGACCTAACACTCTCTGCTAATGGTATGATGTTAGATGCGCTTCTCGATTTGATGACCGATATAAAACGGCATGAAACGAACTTAATAGAAAACCGCTTCAAAAAAAATATGTCTCAGGATGAACGACAAGCCGCGTTTCATGAATGGTGGTTAACCGAAAAATACGCCTTCGAAACGATCGTGGAAACATTTAATCTATTTTCTTTGATTTTTAATGAAACGCTCGAATCTGATGTTCAACATGCCATTCAGCAAGAACTATCTAAAAAAGAAGGCCTGATTGAAACCATTCAAAATAAAATAGAGGGCGAAACCTCGTTTACCGCCCTTCCAACAAAAATTAATCTAGAATTTACACGTGAACATCAGCATATATTTACCATGGAATCGATGCCTGACACGTATTCGTTGGCATTAGAAGCACTTTCTACCAATAAACCGTCCTATGCTTTACATTATCTATTGCAAGCCCTTTCTGCAATCGAGCATCCAAATAAACGCAAATCCTCTGAGGTGCTGATTGCCTATGCGTCCGTTTGGGTGCTGCAAGCACTTCAGAGTGATGTTTTTCAGCGCTATTTGAATACCCCTGCCTTGAAAGAAAATTTTGTAGAATTGTATCAATGCATCCATAATCAAACACAATCGTTATTGCCTACTAGGCGTTTAGTTTTATTTGGTGATACCATAAAAAACACCTTACAACCCAGGTTTAATGCTTTGCTCAAAGATTTAAGGCTAGAGCTAAAAGAACCTGATGCATCTCCAACGGGTCAACAGGCCTTAATGAGCAGGTGAGTTTCTAGGCTCACCGCCTTCTGCTTGGCTCAAAGCTTCCGCAGGATCAATCGATAAATCAGCGTGTAAAAATGCATCAGATTCTGGCAGCGTGATCATCATTTTGTTGATATCCATGATCTTTAATTTTAAATTTTTTCCCGAAATATCTAACACATGCCCTGCATGCTGATGATTCGATGAAAGAAAATGCAAGTGATACCCTGGAATATTAAACGACTTGGCATACTCAGGAGACCAAAAGCCAAGCAATGTCCCTTCAACATGCTCTAACCTAAATTCAGCCTGCTGGTTAGTCGCTGATACCAGGTCTGTTCCTGGTGAAGATTGACACGCAACGCGATACAGTATCCTCTCGAAAACACCTTCAATGCGTATGGCATAAAATAAGTTATCAGAACGACGGAGCTTATTTATTTGAGAACACAGCTCATCCCAATTGCTAACTTTACTTAATTTAGCTGCTCTGTCCGAAACAAACCACGTGCTCACCCAAAAAGGTACCTGAGATGCATCATCCGGCTCAACCACAACACCATCACTCCGTGCTTGAAACACATGACCATCCAGCATCAACCCCTCACCATTTAAGGCCTCATACGTACCAAGACCAAAATCGCCCTGCGTCTTGACATGCGCCACCGTGGCACACCCTTGATACACCCCTTGCACTAAAGCAGCCGAGGTCGATAACTGGAATAAGGTATGATGATGAACTGTCATTGCACTCGCCTCAAATTAATTAATAAAGCTTTGATGAATATCTTCCATTAAACGTGCATTCAAACTGTAATCAACCGGAACATGAATTAACACCGGAACCTCGGCTTTGAACGCCTCTTCGAAAACATGAGGCAACTCATTCGCTGATTTTATACTGTAGCCTTTGCATCCAAATGATTCTGCCATTTTGACAACATCGTAACCCCCTAATTCAACCCCAGCGCTTTCGCCGTAATGCGCCATTTCTTGAAAAGCCACCATATCATACGAGTGACTATCCCAAATAACATGAACAAATTTTGCACCAACACGTACCGCCGTCTCAAGCTCCATCGACGAAAACAAGAATCCGCCATCACCGGATACAGAAAGCACACGTTGATCCGGATACAACAACGACAGCGCGATGGCCCAAGGAACCGAAACGCCTAACGTCTGCTGACCATTACTCACGAGAACTTGGCGTGCATGATGCGTGACACCGTAACGGTTGGTCCAAATGTAGTTCGACCCAACGTCAAGCGCAACATGCGTAGCGTCGGTCATTTGTTTTTGCAATTCATAAACTAAGCGTAAAGGCTGAACGGGAAAGTTATCCATGGCCTTGCCTTCAGCAATCGTTGACTGCACCTCCTGAAACGCTTGCTGAGCGGCTGCAATATAGTCTGAATCAATGTCTATCATGTTGATGCTCACCGCATCACTTAATAACGTTAAAGAATGACCGATATCGCCAATCAGCTCAGCCGTTGGTATAAAACTATTATCTTGATCGGCCCGAATGGTATCAATACAAATCATAGGACGCGTGTTGTTCGCATTCCAAATGGCGGGGTCATATTCAATCGCATCATAACCTATGGTTATCACAAGATCGGCTTGCTCTAACAATTTATCCGCTGGCTGATTACGGAATAATCCTATACGCCCCGCATAAATTGAAGCGCCTTGTTTTTCAACCCAAGCACCTGCGCCTTGAAACGTTGAAATATACGGAATTTGAGTTTTTTTTAAAAATTCAATTAATGCCTCTGAACATGTTTTTGAAGAAGATTGCATCCCCAGGATTGCGATAGGGCGCTTGCTTGCATGCAGTGCTTTAGCAGCGTCAGCAATGGCTAAATCACTGCATGGTCCCTGAGGTATTTTTTTACCCCAACTCGCCGTTGCATCGCCATCAAAATCGCTTAAGCCCACATCTTTAGGTAACGAAACAAACACAGCGCCCGGACGACCAGACTCCGCAACACGAATGGCGTTCCCTATGATTTCAGCTAATTGATGCGCGGTCACCACTTCTGCTGAAAATTTTGTCACCGCCTTCATCAGATCAACGGCATCTAGCGACTGATGTGTTTTTTTGAGACGCTCATCGAGGGGTACTTCCCCACCGATCGCCAAGACAGGATCGCCTTCACTGGTTGCCGTGGCCAAGCCTGTGGTTAAATTCGTAATCCCAGGACCTGATGTCGCAATACACACACCTATCGTGCCCGTCAGTCGACCGAAGGCGGCTGCCATAAAGGCTGCATTTTGTTCATGACGACAAAGCACGAGTTTAATTTTTGAGTGCTTTAACGCAATAAAAAGACTGTCAATTTTAGCGCCAGGCACACCAAAAACATGGGTCACACCATGATTTTCCAAAATCTTGATAATCGCGGCAGCACAATTTTTTGCATTATACGGTTGAACCATGAGAACTCCTCGAAGAACGTGTTTGGAATTGTTGATAAATCGACGCAAATAAATCCATCATCAACGCTGTTGTTTTATTATCTACATCTCTCATAGGATTATATTCAGCAATTTCTAATCCTAAAATATTTTTATCCAACATTAAATTTTTTAATGCACTCACCAGCTCCGCGCCAGAAAGACCGCGAACAGCAGGACAACTCACCCCGGGCGCATCGCTTGGATCAATCGCATCTAAGTCTATACTGATACCCACACCACAGGTGGATTGACGCACATGTGCATACGCTTTTTTCAAAATATTATCCAGCCCGTATGTCTTGATATCATCCATATAAAACACCCTGACACCCAAGCGCTCTAATAAAGCTTTTTCTTCTGGCTGGTAACTACGAATTCCAATCAAACACACGTTTTCAGGGCGTACCGCCGGCTTACTATCAAATAAATTAATTAAATCAGGATGGCCTTCACCCAGCAAATGCGCGAGTGGCATCCCATGTATATTTTTCGTTTTAGATGTCTCGGGCGTATGGCAATCCATATGGGCATCAATCCATAGCAAGCCAAGATCACCACGATGACGCTCGGCATGAGCCACCGCGTTCCAGGTTCCCATGGCACACGAATGATCGCCCCCAAAAACACAAAACGGTTCGTTTTTTTTAGCACACGACATCACCGCTACACCCAGATCTGTGATGCTTTGAATCACTAGAGGCAGCGCATCCAAGCCTTTTTCTAGCGCACTTGCCTTAATCATCGTCTCCCATTCAACCTGAAACCCGAGTTGACTAAAAAGATGTTGATGATAATACAAATACCATGGGCCCAGGGCACAATCGATATTATTCGCAGCAATTCCCGAGGCATAACCGATCAGCTTCATGCTATTCCCTTAAAAATAATCCATATAAATCTTTGGGATCGTGTAAAGCCTCACCTGCAAGATTAAATTGCACGCCAAGCCCAAGTTTTTTTGCTAAGGCATAGCATAATTTCAACGTACTCAAATCTTCCAGAGCAAAACCCACAGCATCAAATACCGTGATCTCGTGATCATCAACTCGACCCGGCTTAATTTGACTCATCAGCTCCCAAAGCTCGGCATAAACATAGTCAGCAGCATCGGGTTTAAGATTTTGAATTTCTCCTTCCTCACATGTTTGCGGAAAATATTCAATCACGATTTTAGCTTGCTTTAATAAATTAGGATCGAGTTCTGTTTTACCGGGAGAATCACCACCAATGGCACAAATATGCTGGCCTGGTTGTAGATCATGAGCATGTAATACGTGATGCTTGCCTTGGGCCGATGTCGACGTAATAATAATATCAGCATCTTTGATCGCTTCTAAGCATGACTTGGCTAAAACGAGTTCAAACGATTCTGAAGCTAAATTACGCGCAAAGCGATTCATCGCATCGAATGACAGATCAAAACACCGGACTTCATCTAAATCAAAAACCGCATGATGCGCTAAAATTTGAAATTCACTTTGCGCACCACACCCAATAATCGCGATTTTTTTTGAAGATTTTTTAGCACAATATTGCGATGACAGAGCAGAAACTGCTGCTGTTCTGATAGCCGTAAGCACGGTCATGGATGCAAGCATCACCGGATGGCCATGTGCCACTTCGGCAAGCATACCTAGAGCGACAATATTAAGCCGACCTTGCAAGGGATTACCTGGATGACCGTTCACATATTTAAAACTGTAATGCACATCATCACAGATGGGCATCAGCTCCATGACACCGCCCTCGACATAAATCGCATGGCGTGGGGATTTTTCAAACGCTTCCCATTGTCTAAAATCTTGTTCTAATTGCTCGATGAGTTGTAAATAAAAGCTGGATAAACCCTCGCTTTTAATCATGCTATGAATATCTGCTGTGTCCAATAAGAGCATAACGTCATCCTAATCCTAAATTCATAAAAACATCAAAACATCAAAACATGATCCATGATCCATGATCATGGATTACGTCATATCATCATGCGGCAAAGCACGTCGATGAGCTCTAAAATAAGTCATGGGAGAACACGTAAACAGATCAACCAACTTTTCCATATAAATACAAGCAAAGCGCTCCACTTGCTGAGCAAAGTAGCTCTCCTCAGCACCGGCCCGAAACACACGCCCCCACGTCGGGTTATAAAACTCGCCTTCTTGCTTTAATAAAACAGAGAGCTGCTTATCCAGCGCTTCTATTTCAAGTTGAAGTGTTTTGATTTTTTCATCATAGACGGAAGTTTGTTCATCCAATCGCGCCGTAGAATACATCAAATGCTCGGCCTCGCGTTCGCATTTAATGCCCATTTGTTCAAGAATTTTTTCCTGAATGGGTGCTGACTTTCTTTGCGCTTTAATTTCGGCACCTAACTCATCAACCACCAAAGCCGTACGCCAATTGCACGCTTTTTTTAATTGCAAAATATCGCCATAAATATGATCACCAATGTAAAGAATATCGTCGCCATTCAAATTTAAATCTTGACTGAATTGCGCTGCACTTCCTCCTTGATAGATCCCGGGCGTGATGACGCCATCGACATTGGTCATCGCCCCGGTTTTAGCATCAATTTTTAAAAACCGTAAATCATCATAAAAAAAGCGGGGTTTATTCGTAAACGTGATCACATATTCAAACACGTCTTCCCAGGTTCGTCCTTCAGATAAACATGGATTAATCGCATAATCAAGCAGAACTTTGGTGTAGCTATATTCTGAGTTAGTCGCAATAAATACCTTTTTTCCATGCCGAATAAAACGCTCGATACCCTGAACCAAATTTGGCTCTTTGATCACAAAGTAATCTAAATTATCTTTTATTTTTTGCTTTAAACTTCCATCACCATGCACCTTATCCACCATACGGAGCACATCATCTGCAAGTACTTGGTAACTTGGAAGTGATGGCTCATCACCATCTTTTAAATCAACCAACTGACTATATAAAACACAAAATGCAATTGAAAACGAGGTATCAATCACCTGATAGTTTGGCTGGTTTAAATCAACATAAACACTTCGATAAAATGCTTGTTGCGCTTTAAAATCCATACGTTTTGTTCCATGAGAACATTGACGAATGGCCGCATAGCGATTGAGTTTTAAAATATTTCCGTTCTCGCTATCAATCACAAGCCCACGAATGGCCCCTTCCATGCTAAATTTGAGACCCCGTAAACGTTCAGGATAATGCTTGGTGCGAATTAAGGCTTCAATCACCAGTTCATAGACCAACGCTTCAAAATGTTCGGTTTGATAACGAATCAACGTATGGTCCATATCTAAACCAATATACTTTATTTTTTTTAAATTCAAAATTCGATTAACAAAAACATGCTGACTCAGCTGACTCATAAGACCTCGTTAGAGCACAATGCTCGTGCATCGACAACCAATTGTTGTATTATAGCCGGTTCTGCCAGTGTCGATAGATCACCTAAATGAGCTGCATCGCCACGGGCAATTTTGCGTAACAAGCGACGCATGATTTTTCCTGATCGTGTTTTAGGTAACGCATCTGCCCATTGAATACATTCAAGCGTTGCAATTGGCCCAATCACCTCACGCACATGCGCCACCAAGCAAGATTTGAGCGCATCGGTTGGCTTAATCTCCGCTTGAAGCGTTACAAACGCATATAAATGCTCGCCTTTGATATCATCCAGCACACCCACAACCGCCGCCTCAGATACTGCCGCATGGGACACCAAAGCGCTTTCAAGCTCTTCAGTCCCTAAACGATGACCCGAAACTTGAATGACATCATCACTGCGTCCGGCAATCCAATAATTTCCATACGTATCGATATGTGCCAAATCACCGGTTAAATACGCCCCGGGAATTTCACTCAAGTAGGTATCAATAAAACGCTGCGTGTCACCATAAATACCTTGCATCATGCCCGGCCAAGGTTTCTTGATAATCAATCTTCCTTTTTCACCAGCGACACATGCCGCACCTGCATCATTCACAATATCAGGAACAATTCCAAAAAAAGCTTGGCCAACCGAACCGGGTACAAGTTCCATCGCACCGGGCAAAGGCGTAAGTAAAACCCCACCGGTCTCGGTTTGCCACCAGGTATTCACGATCGGGCAACGACCTTGTCCAACCACCTCATGAAACCACACCCACACATCGGGATTAATCGGCTCACCCACGGTTCCTAATAATCTAAGTGAATCACGTGAGGTTGAATTAAGCCATGCATCCCCCTCACGTCGTAAACTTCGTAGGACCGTCGGTGCAGTATAAAATACGGTTACTTTGTGTCTATCTATCATATCCCACAAGCGTGCATAATCTGGATAATTCGGTAGGCCTTCGTAGAGCAAAATATTTGCACCGTTTGCGAGTGGCCCATACACACCATAAGTATGTCCTGTTATCCATCCTACATCAGCTGTAGACCAATAGATATCATCCTCTTGATGATCAAATACACACGCATACGTCATGGCGGCGTACACCAAATAGCCGCCGGTTGCGTGCACCACACCTTTGGGCTTACCGGTAGAACCTGAGGTATATAAAATAAACAGCGGCGCGTTTGCATCCATCCACACCGGTTCACAGAGAGGCGATACGTCAGCTACCGCTTCGTGATACCACCTATCCCGTGTTTTATTCCAAGCAATTTTTTTACCCGTACGCTGCACCACCAACACACGTTCTACCGAAGGCGAATGACATAACGCTTCATCCACTTGGGTTTTGAACACAATGTTTTTTTCGCCGCGATAACTGCCATCAGCCGTAATCAACAAACGACATTGTGCATCATTAAGACGGTTCGAGAGCGCGTCAGCAGAAAAACCACCGAAAATCACCGAATGAATTGCGCCTATCCGGGCACATGCAAGCATGGCAATCACCGCCTCAGGTATCATCGGTAAATAAATCCCCACCCTATCGCCGGCTTGCACGCCCTCGGCTTTTAAAACATTGGCCAGGCGACATACCACATCAAACAATTCAGCATAGGTTAAACTGCGTTGCTCAGATACTTGATTACCTTCCCATCGCAAAGCAATTTTATCAGCATACTTGGGAAGATGCCTATCGACACAGTTATAACAGGCGTTCAGCTTGGCTCCAATAAACCAAGCGATATTTGCCTGTTTAAAATCGCCTTGCATGGTTTTTTCCCAAGGCGATGCCCAGCTTATATACCGCTTCGCTTGCTCATTCCAAAAATCATCCGAATGCTCAAGCGAAGCTTGAACCATGGTGTCATAATTATCTGCATGAATACGTGCGGTTTGAGCAAATTTATTGGGAATGGGATACAACGTGGTTTGCATGATCAATACCGTCCTGGCAATTAACAACGTGCTGAGTTCGTCAACGTAGATTACGTCATCCCAAGCATGTGTGTCAAAGCTCAGTCAAACGTTTCAGCAAAGGGTTAACTCAAAGAAACATGCATTGCTTTACAAACACCTCTCTAGATGATATATTTAAATCATGAATGATGATAAAACGCTTGAAAATCTTCTTGATCTAGATGGTACAAAATTGGTGATAGATGATCAATTAGGTCTTTGGGTTAAGTTTGAAGCTTTTCGCACCAGCCTATCCATAAGGAAAAATGGAGTGCGTTACTCATTAAGCTTGCATGATCGTTATGGGCATCGAATTATTGGGTTTGATAATGCTCATGCAATTGAATATGGCGCTAAACGCATGGTTGCACCAAAAAGAACCTTTGATCATTGGCATTACGATGAAAATGATCACGGCCGTCCTTATGAATATATAAATGCTGGAAAGTTGATGGAAGATTTCTGGGTTGAAGTAGAGAAGAGGTTAAATTTAATTAAGGGGAGTGAAGTATGAAAACAACTAACAAGGTTGCAGTAGTTGGTGTCATTTCTCTAGAAGACTTCAAGAAACGCACTATTTCTATTGCAAGGGGTGAATATAAGCCTCAAAAAAATGAGCCTAAAATATGGTTTAATTCTATTAAGTCATTAGCTCATGTTCTTTCAGAAGAAAATCGTCATTTATTAAAAATTATTATTGAACAAAAGCCAAAATCAGTATCAGATCTTGAGCCACTAACAGGTAGAAAAGCTAGTAATCTTTTACGAACATTAAGGACGATGGAGCATCATGGTTTGGTTGCGTTAAATGAAAGTATAGAAAAAAAGAGGGGAAGACAGTCGCTTATCCCCATGGTTATATATGACACGGTTGATATTAAATTAGATTTTAGGGCAGCCTAATTCGAACTAGCTTCTCCATGAAATTTACCGGTTTGCGCGTAAAGCCCCGTCTCTTCTAGGGCGGGGATATCAGCGCTTGGTCGCAATGCGACGCTTTAATGAGGTGTTTTCATAAATGCTTAAAAAACAAACGAAATGGATGTTTTTAACAAGCAGATCCCGTCTGAGTGTCTGTAGCGAAAATTGAATTTCAATCATAAAATAAAGAATATTCGATGATTTTGAAATGATTATAGTATAATCATCCTTATGATGATCAAACGAGATAAACACGTATGTCACGATACCTTGACCCCAAAGCCGACGTCGTCTTCAAAAAAATCTTTGGCGATCATCCCAAGCTTTTAATCAGTTTTTTAAATGCCTTGCTTCCCTTGCCGGATAATGGCCCGATTGTATCGTTAACCTACCTTCAAAATGAGCAAGTACCCCTGATTCCTGAATTTAAACGAACCATTGCTGATGTCAAATGCACAGACGCCCAAGGACGCGTGTTTATTGTCGAAATGCAAATGAATTGGACGGATCAGTTTAAACAGCGTTTACTCTTTGGCACCAGCCAGGCGTTCGTGAAGCAACTCAAGACCGGCGAAGACTATACCTTTCTTCAACCGGTCTATGGTTTAGGACTTGTTGCTGATATTTATGAAAAACAAAGCAACGATTGGTATCACCATTATCAATTGGTAAAAAAAGGTAATGCAACGCACGATGTGATTGAGCACTTACAGCTTATTTTTATTGAATTACCTAAATTCCCGATTCAATCACCCGAAGAAAAACAACTTCGATTATTGTGGTTACGATTTTTACGTGAGGTGGACGAAAAAACGAAATCTGTTTCACAAGATCTGCTTGATGTGCCAGAAATAGCAGAGGCACTCGGGCTTGCCGAAGAATCGGCTTATACACCAGGAGAACTGAGCCTTTATGAAAGTTATTGGGATCAAGTGAGTCGAGAAAAAACCTTACTCTCGGGTAACTATGCCAAAGGGCTCGCTGAGGGCGAGGCTAAAGGTAAGGCTGAGGGTGAAGAATTAGCCACGCATAGAATTGCCATCAATATGCTAACGCAAGGTGTTTCGATAGAAATCGTGGTCAGAAGCACCGGCTTAACGCGCGAAGATGTAGAAAAAATTCAAGCGAAGATAGACAAATCATAATTGCCAATTAACGACAATGAATCATCTCCATCAAAAAAGAACCAGCTTTGCTGGGTATATCAAAAACCAACAAGAAGGCTGGCTTGATATGTTTAATGCGATTTCTGAATCGGACACTGAAAATAAAAAGCACGTGTGTCAAAGTTCGGTATCGGTTCAATCAAACCCGGCACTACCTTCGCCACCCGAGCTTAGATGAAAATAACTTAAATTAAGTAAGAAGAACAAAGGTCATGTTCGTAAGTTCATGGAACGCATGACGGGTTACTCTTGGTCTCAATTGAAGCGACTTCTAAATAACTTCTTTGAGCGAGCATACCATGTGTATGGTGAGCAAGTGGAAAATACTATCTCTAAGACAGGGCAAACGCATCGAAATTTTGAGCATTTAATTGCTCTGTTTCGCCTACTTCCTGCGCTTTATGCGCAGGATCCAAGGAATCACAAGTCGTGGTTAAAACTAGATTCCGCGCATGAAGAGCGGAAAGTTGGCAGTTACGTTTGTAAATATACGTTTAGATGCGTTTACCCTGATCTCTAAGAAGCTCTCGCTGCAAATACAGCTTTACCCTCATGCTTAATGAATGGTATGAATTTAGCCCAAGCTTCGAAGCCGCGCCAACGGATCGTCTGCTTGAGTAATTGAACGTCCAATTACACCAAAATCACTGCCGAACGCTGCGGCCATCGCGGGCGTCACACAACGCACTTGGTCGTGCGTTGCATCGCTTTCCATGCGAATGCCGGGGGTTACGGTTAGGAATGTTTGACCACATGCCGCTTTAATCGCTGATACTTCGTGCGCTGAACACACCACACCATCTAACTTGGCTTCTTTAGCAAGCTTAGCTAAGCTTACAACATGTTGAAGCAGAGGCTTATCAATGCCTACGGCCGCTAAATCATCCGGTGCTAAACTGGTCAACACGGTCACCGCGATTAATAGCGGCCGCGTTTCACCGTAGCCCTCCAGGGCCTTGCACGCTGCTTGCATCATGTTAAAACCACCGGACGCATGCACATTCAGCATCCATACACCTAAATCAGCGGCAGCTTTGCAGGCAGATGCAACGGTGTTTGGAATATCATGAAATTTTAAATCTAAAAATAGTTTAAAATTTTTCGCAACTAAAGCCCGTACAAACGACGGACCAAATCGGGTAAACGATTCATGACCTACTTTAAGTGCACATAGGCTTGGATCCCACGCGTCAGCCCAAGCTAATGCGGTTGCTTTTTCTACTCCATCAAGCGCGACAATCCATTCCATATTCGATCCCTTCAATCCCCTTCCAGGCCATGAATCGGTTTGGTACGTCCCCACTGCTTACAGCTCGGGCATAACCAGTGCAACAGCGTTCCCGAAAACCCGCAATGCTCACAACGGTACACCGGCTTATTTTCTAAAAACTTACTGGTGATGCTATACAACATATCAAGCTTGTCACGCACCAGACCATGCGCCGACTCCAAATGCCACTGAATCAATTGATTCAAACCGCGAATCGAGGGATAACGACTCAATTGCACCGAAACAAAATCGATGGCCACATCTAAGCTTTTTTCTTCACGAACAAACTCACCAATCGCAAAAATAATCGATGCACGTGGATGCTCACTGACAATATTTTCTAAATAACTGATGCATTCGTCCATCGAATTCAGTTCTTCAGAAGCCTTTAAAAGCGGCTCGATAATTTCTGTCAAAAATTCAGGATCTTGTGTTGAAACACGCCTTAAAGCACGCACGGCCTGCTTATAGCGGCCCTGCAACATTTCTAAATCAGCCAACATCAAACTGGCGCGAACAGACTGCTTATCAACAACCAAGGCCTGCTTAATCACCGCATACGCTTTATCGTGTGCGCCCTGCTTCATCGCTTGTTGACCCATTTCACAATAATAATGGGCCGCTTGAGCATGCATGTGATGACCGGTCGATAACTCGAGTTTTTTCAGCGTATCCAGCGCTTTTTCCCAGGCTTTTTCTTGCTGATAAATCGCCAGTAAACCACGTAAACTATTGGCATCAGGTGTTCCACCGAGCTCGACCACCTCAATAAAAATACGTTCAGCGCGATCAAATACACCCGCGCTCATATAATCTTGCGCCAGGGCCATTAAAGCTTCTTTACGTTGACTCACACTCAACTGGGGTCGTGCAATCAGGTTTTGATGAATACGAATGGCGCGATCCACTTCACCACGACGACGAAACAAACTGCCTAAAGCTAAATGGGTTTCGACCGTTTCGCTATCCACCTCAAGCAACTTGATAAAAATATCAACCGCTTTATCCGGCTGTTCATTAAGTAAATAGTTTAAACCCATCACGTATTCACGTGACAACTGATTATTTGCTTCAGGATGCTTTACGGCATCATGTCGTCGCGCAAGCCACCAGCCCGAACACGCCGCGGCAGGAAGCAGCATAGGCCAAAAGTTAATCATATCAAACACCCGCTTGTTTAATGCTGATCTTTAAGAGGAATCGCACGTAAGTTTTTTATTTCTCGTTCGGTTAATTCAAGTTGATGCTTCAGTTTACGATGTCGCGCTTTAAGAGACCAGTAGCGCGTCAAGAAAACAAAAAACCCAAGCATCACACCTAAGGCAAGCGTTGCAAGCATCAAGAATGATATGGGCATGGTGTACATTTTAAAATATAAATTAAGTTGCACCGATCCGGCATTAAGCGCAGCAAACGCTACCCCAAACAACATGATCAAAAGATAAAAAATCATCATGATAAGACGCATATTTCATTCCTTTTTATAATAAAAAAGCGTAGTAAACTACGCTTTTTTATTGGATCAAATGCTTCTAACACTACGAGCCATTAATCGCTCTTTTTGCTATTGGCCATTTTTTCTTTCAGTAAATCACCCAACGTGGTTGCGGCAACTTCGGGTGTTTTCGAATATTTCTTAATCGCTTCAGCTTGCTCAGCAGCATCTTTTGCTTTAACCGACAAGGTGATGGTACGTTTTTTACGATCAACATTGACAATTTTAGCTTCGAGCTCTTCACCAACTTTAACTACAGTTGAAGCATCGTCGATTTTTTCGTCCGAAAGATCGCTGGCACGAATCGTACCGAACACATCAGGAGCAAGTTCAACCGTAACAGACTTAGGCTCAACTTCGGTTACTTTAACTTTAACAACACTGCCTTTAGAAAATTCATCGGCATAACGGGTGAATTCGTCTGTTTCAAGTTGTTTCAAGCCCAACGAAATACGCTCACGCTCAGGATCTATAGCCAAAATAACTGCTTCGATTTCTTGACCTTTTTTGTATTCTTTAACCGCTTCTTCTCCAGGAACAGTCCAAGAAATATCAGAAAGATGAACCAAACCGTCAATATCACCATCTAAACCAATGAAGATACCAAAGTCGGTAATTGAACGAATTTTACCGCCAATTTTTTGACCTTTTGCTTGGCCTTCGGCAAAGGTTTGCCATGGGTTATTTTTACATTGTTTCATGCCTAATGAAATACGGCGACGATCTTGGTCGATTTCAAGCACAATCACAGGAACAGCTTCGCCGACGGATACAACTTTGCTTGGATGAATATTTTTGTTCGTCCAGTCCATTTCAGACATATGAACCAAACCTTCAACACCTTCTTCGATTTCAACAAAGCAACCATAATCAGTAATGTTGGTGACTTTACCGTCTAAGCGTGTGCCAACAGGATAACGCTCGACCAAATCAACCCATGGATCGTTGCCTAACTGCTTCATACCCAACGACACGCGATTACGTTCGCTGTCAAAGCTTAAGACTTTAACTTTAATGTCTTGAGCAACACTTAAGACTTCGCTTGGATGTTTCACTCGTTTCCATGAAATATCGGTAATATGCAACAAGCCGTCTACGCCGCCTAAATCAACAAATGCACCGTAATCAGTCAAGTTTTTAACAACACCGTCAAGTATTTGGCCATCATGCAACGAATCAAGCAAGGCTTGTCGGTCAGCACTGTTTTCTTCTTCAACCACAGCTCTGCGAGACACAACGATGTTGTTGCGCTTCAGATCCATTTTAATGACTTTAAATTCAAGTTCTTTACCTTCCAAATAAGAAGGATCACGTACAGGTCGTACGTCAACAAGCGAACCCGGTAAGAAGGCACGAATCGAACCAATCTCAACCGTAAATCCACCTTTAACTTTACCAGAAATCAAACCAATCACCGTTTCGTTGTTATCGTATGATTTAGATAGTTTTCTCCACGCTTCTTGACGTTTTGCTTTTTCGCGCGAAAGCAGTGTTTCACCATGGCCATCTTCGAGGGAATCCAGTGCAACTTCGACTGAGTCACCAACGGCAACTTCAAGTTTACCGTCTTTATCTTTAAATTCATCGATTGAGATCACGCCTTCGGATTTCAACAACGCATCCACTGTTACATAATCTGCATCAACCCCAATCACGGTTGCTGCGATAATCGCTCCAGGGTAAAACTGCGTACCCGCCACGCTTTCTTCAAATAATTGTTTAAAACTCTCAGTCATGTCATCAAACTCAATATATATCGTTACGGACAGCGCTCAAAAATCACGCTTTCCCCCGTCTATGTTTTTCTAAGTTTTATCAACTTATAAAAAACGCCAAAAAAATCCCTTCACTGCATCATAAAAACAAAGTTAGGCCTCGTTCACGTGCCAGCAAAAGGAGCCGTTCAAACACCTCTTCGACGCTGCAATGCGTCGTATCGACCGTGATTGCATCATCTGCAGCCATCAGTGGAGCATGCGCGCGCCCCATATCTCGTGCGTCACGTTTAGCCAATTCACCAACGACCTGCGCGAGATTAACACTTTTTCCACTCGCCTTCAACTGTAAATAACGACGCTTCGCGCGCTCCTCGGTGCTTGCGTCTAAATAAATTTTCAAATCTGCCTCGGGAAAAACCACCGTTCCCATATCCCGACCATCGGTGACAAGCCCTGGATGTTGTGCAAACGCACGCTGGCGCTCAAGCAATGCCGCACGAACTTCAGGAATAGCCGCCAATTGCGAGGCGCGTGCACCACAGGCCTCCGTTCGTAACTCATCGCCCACACGTACCCCGTCCAACATAATCCCTTCTTTATCAAAAAGAATAGGTAATTTATGAGCCAAAGCAACCACATCATCTAAAGCATCAAGCAAAATTCCACGCTTTTCAGTCAGTAAACCCAGTGCGCGGTACAACACACCACTATCTAAAACATGCCAACCCAAAGCATCCGCCAAGCGATGACATAACGTCCCTTTACCCGTACCACTCGGACCATCCAGGGTTATTACAGGAACGTGTGTTACATTATCAACCATCTCATCTATCCTTATCCCTAACTCATGCTATGTTTATAGTATAAAAGGTTCTGTCGCAAAAAGCCCTTGAATTATTTATAAGTCAGGCCATCGAGAACATCAGCATGGTTTTATATAATCAATTTCAAGCAGCGTCATTTTAAGAAAGATGTCATTTTAATGTTAGTTCGCTGGTATGTAGCCTACGCGCTCAGTTATCGAGACGTTGAGGAATTGAGTTGCATCATATGCTGCGTGCTGCGGAAAAATCGGCACACGCAGTCAAGCAACATGACTACTTTTGAACCATTTTACGCGCTTGCAGCATAAGTTCGCCCAAAATAAATCCCACTATCGCTCACGAAAACTTTTGCGACAAAACCAAGGGACTAAGGGGTAAAAGCCCGAACACACCGAACACGGTCGGTGAGGCGCTCGAGCTTGTAGTCCTCGAACTGGCCACCAAAGTCGAAGCCCTGGAGCCACGCTCTGTCCGCCGGATCGTAGGTAGACTCGGTAGAGCTCCAGTAGTTAACATTGGCAAAACCACCCACAGCGTCTTTGTTGCTATAAAGACAATTAAGCTGGTCTTTTGCAGGTAAAAACCAATCGGTGAATCCGTCACTCTCGTAAGCAGCGCAAAGGCCTGCGGCATAGTTGGTGCCAGCGCCAAGCCTGCTAACAATCGTCGTCGTGTTCGTTGCGCCGTCCGTGTCGCTTTGCGCACCTGTCTCTGTGCCAAATGCACCCCATGGTATGCCCGTGCTATTACCCACAGTCGCGGCGATTAAATTAGCCTCGCCACCGGTTGAGGTTAAACAGGCAACGGTACCGCCACCAAAGCTGTCGCCAATGGCAAGAGGCGTTGTCGATGATAAGGTAATGTTTAAACGATTTCTTGGACTGGGTTCATAACATTGCAACGTACCACCGCCCTGTTGGCATATTTTGGGGCCACCCACGACGTTACCTGAAAGTGCACTGCCTGTTACTACGAGTGTTAAGGTACAGGATTCTTGGTAACCCAAGGTAAACGGATTGCCACAGTTGCCCGCTGTGGTCGTTTGAGTTATGCCCGGAATGCTCGTCATGGCCAAGGTGTGTGAACGCCTCGATTGATTGGTCACGGTGTATTGAATGGTGGCGGTGCTACTCGCGTCTACGGTAATCTGGGTGTTGGTTAATGGGCTAAACGTCCATAGAGGCCTACCCGCTTCAACGGGCCCTAAAAAACATAGCCCGGCGAGGGTCAATAAGCCCGGGGCGAGTTTACTCAAATGCGTCATATTAATATCCTTAAGCTAAATAGGTGAGGTTAAGTAAAAATCCATTGGTATGCAGATGATTGAGGGATAAACCTGTATGCATCGTTTGACCGGATGCTCGGTTTAATTGACTTTTACCCCAATCAGCAAATTCATAACCAATCCCCGCTTGCCAATGTTGGTTTAAATCACGCTGAAAACCTGCACCCACCGTATAGGTAACCGCTGTGGTGGTGTTGCTTGCAAAATTGGGCATCACAGCTGCCTCGCTGATGGTCGGCGTATTACTAAAGCTGTGAGCTTGGTTAAAGCCAACCCCTAAACTACCGGTTATCCAAGGCGTTACGGGGTAGCCTCTATCACTCAATAACTTACCTTTTACAGCAACATGGGTATGTATTATTTTGTAGTTGTATTGATAATTATTAAATTGTGAATCGGCATCATCCCAAACATGACCTGACAACAAAGCATTGCCGGTTGTCGCAACAGCAAGGCCGATTTGGCCGTCCAACTTTTCACGCAGTGATTTTTGAATGCCTAAAAAAAGCTCGCCATCCACCAGCGCGTGTGATGATGTATTGGCAGAATAAGTTTTTTCGATGTTCGGTGCCAAATAAAACGTTTGGGTCTTGCCAGCGCTTTCCCAGACCGGGCCCACGCTCAGCGTGGCAACACCGGAGGATTTGAGCGCTTCAAACCAACTGGAAGGTAAAGCATGCGCATGCGGAGCAGATTGCGCTGAAAACCCAGGCGAGCTTGAGAAAATCAAGGTGCTCAGAAGCAATTGACGCTTAATAAAATGATGGTTTCGTCCCTTTTTTAGCATTTTTTATATCCCTATCGTCATGCCATGCGTCAAACATCCATCATATAAGACCGTCAGGAAATAAGGCAAATTTTACGGAGATTTTTTTTGAGTTTCGCGCGAGTCAACTTCAAAAACCATCTCACAAGACTCACCATCACCTCCATGATGTCGCAACATCGACTCAATCGGTGAAAAAACAGGTGAACGCTGTAGGATGGTGCCTCGTGAATACCTCAAGGTTATGCCGCACCTAAACCTTCATCTTCCACGCGGCTTCCACAATATTTATCATCAAAATACTTTTTCAGCTTCATGCGACACGTACCTCGGCTCAAACCCAACAACGCGGCGGCTTTGCTTTGATTGTACTTGCAGTGCTCGATAGCGGATTTGAACAGCGCAGGCTCTATTTGCTCAAGCACCATGTCATACAGGTTGGTCACACCCTCTGTTTCGGGTAACGACAAAAAGTTTTCAACTGTTTTTTTAACCGTTTCGGCTAAATGAACCGCTTGTGCTTCGACTGCTATCATGAGACTCACCTTCTTATTGAATTGTTAATAATTGTACATGTTAACTATTTTTCTTACGAACTAAAAGCTCCAGGAATGGCTTCCACGCGCTTGGACACAAGCGCGTAAAAAACGCTCAGGTGAAGACAGGTTCAAAAATCTTTTTGATTGGATACTCATACTCCTTGAGCAAAAGAAACACCTGATTATTTTCGCAAACAAAAACAAAAATACAGCTAGACCACTAAAAACATCATGCTTTCATTCCTAATTGTTGGACGTACCTTGTTTTTAGCATCATTTCCTCGCCACCGATTCTAACCGGCAGCATGCCAAAATCTAAATTCCACCACCCTGATGATTTTCCTGAAGGTGGCGCTTCAATTCACTCAGCCGCTACTGTTGCACTTCAGATCTGAAAAGGCGATATAAAATCCGTATGATCCATATTGCACATATGTCGTAAACGGATAAAAATCAATCCAAGTTCTTTCGTTGTAAGTTGGGCAAGACGGGGTTCAATCAGACGCTTAACAGAAATAGAGCGACAATGTTCCACCAAAGCATAACTTTCCTTTTGCAAACGATCTCTTGGCGATAATGCAACATGTAATTGAGAGCACTCAGGATAAGATTGACTACTTAACGGGCAAACCAAAACACTGGCTGGCTGCACATCTAAAACAAATTGCCCCATTAAAACCACTACGGGTCTTATTTTTCCAACCTCCGCATGTTTCGAAGGATCCAATCGTGCTAAATAGACGCCACCTTGTGTCAACAAGGTTATTTCTTCCACCAAAACTCTCCCTCATCTTTCAAATTAACGTCTAATTGCTCAAGATCGTTTATTTCGTCCAAATAATCAGCGTGTTGCTTTAGCGCCTTAAACCCAGCAACCATCTCTTGCTGCTCTCTCATTAATCGATAGGCCTTGATTTCATGTTCAATCGCTAAACGAATAAATTGCGAGCGTGAAATATGCATTTTTTTAGCTATCCATAAGCTATCCTCAGCTAATGCATCAGGGACCATAATAGATAGTGCTGCCATATTGATATCACCATTAAAAAATTATATATATTATCATATCATATTATATATGATTTTTTAAAAATTCATTCCATCAGCAACAACATGCCCCCCGACTTGATTTAAATAATCAACAAATTTTGGAAACGACGTCGATATAGCTTTTGTATTCAAAACACGTATTTTATCATGAGCAACGGCACCGGCCACTAAAAACGCCATCGCCACACGATGATCGCCATGACTATCGACCACACCACCTTGAAGCTTACCGCCTTGAATAACAATGCTGTCTTTTGTTTCTATTAGATTAATACCTAATTGCTTGAGCCCTTCAGCCATCACAGCAATACGATCGCTTTCTTTATGACGCAGCTCTTCAATACCGAACACACGCGTAGTACCCAACGCCATGGCAGCGGCAATGAATAAAATCGGAAATTCATCAATACTCAAAGAGACCAGATGCTCGGGGATATCCATGCCTTTTAAAACCGCATAACGTACGATAATATCAGCCACCGGCTCTTCGCCATACATACGGTGGTTTTCGAGCGTGATGCCCGCCCCCATGGCTTGCAAAACTTGAATCACACCGGTACGTGTTGGGTTAACGCCCACATCACGCAGCATGATCTCAGAACCTGGAATTAAGCTCGCCGCCACCATAAAAAAAGCAGCGGAAGATAAATCACCGGGTATTGTTATCTGCCTATCGTGAGATGAAAACGTACGTAACATACGCTCAGTATGATTGCGTGTGATTTGAGGCTCGTGAACCCGCGTATCCCCGTCGGCGTACAGCCCAGCTAATAAAATACATGACTTAACCTGAGCACTCGCCACCGGCATCCTATAATCAATCGCTTGGAGTTTTTTTCCGCCATGAATCACAAGCGGCGCACGTCCTCCTTCGGACGCTCGAATATCTGCACCCATCTGCTGTAATGGCGTGCAAATGCGTGCCATAGGACGCCTCAGTAAACTCGCATCCCCCGTTAATACACTATCAAAGGATTGACCCACTAAAAGCCCCGCGAGCAAGCGCATGCTCGTACCCGAGTTGCCACAATCGAGTATTTTTTCAGGTTTGTTTAAACCATGAAGACCCACGCCATGGATTTTGATTATTCCATTGGATAATTGTTCAATACGCACACCCATAGCGTATAAAATATCACGTGTAGCCAGGCAATCTTCGCTTTCAAGAAAATGCTCGATATACGTCATACCTTCAGTAATCGCTCCAAAGATAAGCGCACGATGTGAAATCGATTTATCTCCCGGCACAGTAACATCACCTTGGAGCCGTGTGACAGGATAACTAACTAGTCTTTGGGCTTGCATTGAGAAAAATCATCCATAAATGCAATCAACGCATCCACGCCTTCCATCGGCATCGCGTTGTATAAACTTGCACGCATACCGCCTTTAAAACGATGGCCTTTGAGGCCACGTAAGCCACAGGCCTCGGCAGCGGCTAAAAAATCCGCTTCATGGGCTTTATCAGCCAATAAAAAGCAGACGTTCATACGTGAACGCAAAGCAACATCATCCACCATCGCTTGATAATAAGACGACGCATCGATATAAGCGTATAATTTAGCTGCTTTTGCGATATTAATATCCTCGAGTACTTGCACACCACCCTGGGTTTTAATCCATTCGAACATCTTAGCCGCCATATAGCATTGAAAAACGGGCGGGGTTGCATACAACGAATGATGCTTGGCATGCACACGATAATCCAACATCGTTGGCACAACATGCTTAGGTTGTATGTTTAATAAATCATCGCGAACAATCACAAGCGTAAGACCCGCCGGAGCAATGTTCTTTTGCGCGCCAGCAAAAATCAAACCAAATCGGCTGACATCAATCACTTCACTGAGTAAACACGACGTCATATCGGCCACCAAGGGAACATCGCCCGTATCTGGAATAACTGAAATTTGCACACCATCCACGGTCTCATTAGGTGTGTAATACACATAAGCTGTCTTAGGCTGGCATGCTTCACCAAGCTTCATCGAATAGGCCGCGCCAAAACGCTTCGCCTCGTCGAAAGCCATCGATGACCACACCCCCGACACGATATAGCCGGCCCTATCATCAGAGACTGATAATAAATTGTGAGGAATCATCGAAAACTGCGTACGGGCAGCGCCACCCAAAAACAACACGTGATAATTTTCAGGAACATTCAAAAGCTCACGTAAATTTTGTTCAGCTTGCCGTAATAAAGCCATAAACGATGGTGAACGGTGGCCAATTTCTAAAATAGATAACCCTGTATCATGCCAATCTAAAAGCGCGGATTGCGCCTCTCGTAAGATAGGCTCAGGCAGGGCTGCAGGCCCCGCACCAAAATAATAACCGTCTCGCTTCATATCCATGATGACTCAGTTGATTTATGACTCCGTGACGTGCTCAACAACCGTTGTATCATCGCCACCCTCATCGTCAAGCTCAGCTTCAACTTCATCATCCTGAACATCAAGAATCCGTTGCATGCCAACCACTTTCTCTTCTCCGGTCAAATTCATGAGCCGCACACCCTGGGTGTTACGCCCAATCACAGAAATCTCGCTCATACGAACACGAACCAACGTACCTTTATCCGTAATCAACATCGCTTCATCCGCATCGTTCACTTGCAAGGCACGTACCACGCGACCGTTGCGCTCATTAACTTGGATAGAAATCACACCCTGACCACCACGGCCCGTCACACGGTATTCATCGACCGCCGTACGTTTCCCGTAACCAAACTCAGTTGCTGTTAAAATGGAGCCTTCTTCTTCCGCCACCACCAGTGATATCACGCGCTGCTCTTCTCCAAGCCGAATGCCGCGTACACCGCGTGCGGTACGACCCATGGGGCGAATCAAGTTTTCTTCGAATCGAATCACCTTTCCTGCATCGGAGAATAACATGATGTGTTTTTCGCCGTTGGTGATATCCACACCAATTAACTGATCGCCATCAAACAAATCAACCGCAATAATGCCGTTACTTCGTGGCCGGCTGAACGCTTCAAGTGGCACTTTTTTAACCGTACCGCGCTCGGTAGCCATCAAGACAAAATACCCGGGATCGTATTCACGAACAGGCAACATCGCATGAATCGCTTCACCTTCAGCCAACGGTAGAATATTAATAATCGGTTTGCCACGTGACGTACGACTTGCCAGCGGTAATTGATAGGATTTAACCCAATACATTTTACCGTGATTTGAGAAACACAATAACGTATCGTGTGTGCTTGCAATCACCAAACGTTCAACAAAATCTTCTTCTTTCACTTGCGTGGCGGCTTTACCTTTACCACCGCGCCGTTGCGCTTGATACATCGATAATGGCTGGTATTTTACATACCCTTGATGCGACAGCGTCACGACCACTTGTTCTTCCGTGATTAAATCTTCAATCGTTAAGTCCGACTGTGACGCTATAATCTCGGTACGACGCTCACTCCCGAACTGCTCTTTCATCTCCAGCAATTCTTCGCGAATCACTTCCATTAAGCGCCCAGGGGAATTCAAAATTTCAAGCAACGCTTGGATAATATCCAATAACTGATCAAATTCATTCAGTAATTTATCTTGCTCAAGCGCGGTCAAACGATGCAGACGCAATTCCAAAATGGCTTGCGCCTGCTCAGGGGAAAGAAAATACCCGACCTCCGAAAAACCTAGGCCTTCAGGTAAATTTTCAGGACGACACGCATCGCCCCCAACCCGTGTGAGCATGGCTTTCACTGAACCTGGCTCCCACGCACGCTCCGTCAAGCTAATTTTAGCATCACCCGGCGTTGGTGAGGCTTTAATTAACGTGATCATTTCGTCAATATTGGCCAAAGCAACCGCTAAACCTTCTAATACATGTGCGCGTTGACGTGATTTTTTAAGTTTATACAACGAACGACGTGTCACCACTTCGCGACGATGCCGTAAGAAGCAATCAAGAATTTCTTTTAAATTTAAAATTCTTGGCTGATTATCAACCAACGCCACCATGTTGATACCAAATACATTCTGCATCGCCGTTTGCGCATACAAATTATTTAAGACAACCTCAGGCACTTCACCGCGCTTTAGCTCAATCACGACGCGCATACCGTCTTTATCCGACTCATCGCGTAAGCCTGAAATTCCTTCGATACGTTTATCACGTACAAGTTCTGCTATGCGCTCAATCAAACGGGCTTTATTCACTTGATAAGGCAACTCATGAATAATAATTGCTTGACGACCATTATCTTCTTTGGTTTCAACATCTGTACGTGCACGGAGCACAATACGACCACGACCTGTACGGTATGCCTCAACAATACCCGCACGGCCATTAATAATCGCCGCTGTTGGGAAATCAGGTCCCGGGACGATTTCAAGCAAATCATCGATACTCAAATCCGGTGAGTCAATTAAGGCAACGCATGCATTGATCACTTCACTTAAATTATGAGGAGGGATATTCGTTGCCATACCTACAGCAATACCGGACGATCCATTCACCAGTAAATTCGGAATACGCGCGGGTAACACAACCGGCGCAAATTCGGTTTCATCGTAGTTAGGTGCAAAATCAACGGTTTCTTGATCAAGATCGGCCAGTAAAGCATGCGCAAGCTTAGACATACGGACTTCGGTGTATCGCATCGCCGCAGGCGCATCACCATCGACCGAACCAAAGTTACCTTGCCCATCAATTAAAGGACAACGCATCGAAAAAGGCTGAGCCATACGAACAATGGTGTCATAAACAGCCGTATCACCGTGTGGATGATATTTACCGATAACATCCCCGACCACACGGGCCGATTTTTTATACGGTTTATTCCAATCGTTATTGAGTTCGCTCATAGCGTACAACACGCGCCGATGAACAGGCTTTAATCCGTCACGCGCATCGGGGAGGGCTCGCCCGACAATCACGCTCATTGCATAATCAAGGTAAGACTGCTTAAGTTCGTCTTCGATGCTAACGCGTGTTACTTCTGTTGTAGAATCAACCATAGCAAAAACCCGCTTCCTTTATATCTAGGTGATAAATAAGATAATAAAAACAGCTCTAGAGCATATCACATCTCGCGAGCCGTACCTACCGGTTAAAACGTACAGTTTGCCGTTGTCCCATCTGGCATGTGCATTAAATCAATCACAATCGCCTCGTTGCTTTGCTTAACACGTGTAATATAAAAAACTGTCGAGTTTAAAGCATAGCCATATTGATAATTGGTTGTATATATTTTTGACCCTAGAGGAATAGATACAAAACGTTTTTCATAAAAATATTGCTCTTTAATTTGCCCAAAATCACCGTGTTTAGGTGAGACATAAAATGCAAAATGCTCGCGATAAAAATCGGGTAATTTAACATCGCATCGCACAACAACCGAGCCTTGAGCGGGAATGCTTTGGGTCGAGAACATGATTTGCTGAGGCTCCGTGTTTGAAACCCTCTCTAATGCTTCTCGTGCAGGGGCTATCGCAAACGCACTCAAGCAACTGCAAATAAGTAAAAAACTCGTAATAATATATTTCATTTTATTTATCTTCTATTTTTGATTGGGTTTAAACTGCGTATTAACGTTTCATTGACATCATATTTCAAGATCAAACCTTTACGGCTTGAACATGATGTTTTTTACTGTACTTAAGAATATGATTATCCCGTGTCAATAAAACAAGATTTTTAACTCGTGCACTTGCAACAATCATTCTATCCGCTGGATCACCATGAAAATCATCGGGTAATTCACAACTGTCCACCGCAATTTCCGCTGTTAAATTAATCAATTGGAGCTTAGCTGAAGCTTGCTTTATCCACACTAAACTCGGGCAATTCAATACAATTCTTTTTTTAGCGACCAGCATACCCACTTCCCAAAAACTGATACTTGAGAGATAAAGCTCACCTTCCTGGATAGCGGTATTCATCAATGTTCTCATACTAGGAGATAATGTGGTATCACCTGCAACAAACCATAACCAAGCATGCGTATCAAGTAAATAACGCGAATGATTAGTCATGGTCAGCATTCCAGGTCATATCAATAGGCTCCACGATATCCCCTTGAATCGTAATCATACCTTGCATACAACCAAAATTCTCAACGACAGCATCCTCAATGGGTACCAATTGAGCAACAGGCTTACCATGCTTTGTAATAACAATCGGCTGATGTCGTGATTGTACTTCATCCATAAGTTTCAAGCATTTTGCTTTAAATTCTCCTGCAGGTATTGTGTATTGTGGCTTCATTTCAAATTCACCATAGTCATAAGTCTATGGTTATATATTAAGATATAACACGTAGAAAATCAATCACCTCATATAGGTTCAAATCAGCAACAGAACCTCTTGAATATTTTTAACCGCTTGAATTTCAATCCCGATAGCCTGCTTGGGTGCATTCGCATGTGGCACAATGGCACGTTTAAACCCATGTTTAACCGCTTCTTTTAGGCGCTCTTGTCCGCTTTGAACCGGCCGAATTTCACCGGCAAGCCCAACTTCACCAAAAATCACAGTATCGCGATCAAACACGCGATCTCTTAAACTTGATACAACGGCTGCAATCAACGCCAAGTCACTGCCCGTATCTGCAACTTTGATACCACCCACAACGTTAATAAATACGTCTTGGTCATACGTGACCACGCCACCGTGCCTATCTAAAACGGCCAATAATATCGCCATCCGATTAGTCTCAAGGCCGGCAATCACACGCCGTGACTGTGAACCATGGGATTCATTGACCAGCGCTTGAATATCCACAAGCATCGGACGAGAGCCTTCCCAGGTCACCATCACGACATTACCCGGCGTAGGCTCGAGCGTTCGCGATAAAAAAATAGCCGATGGATTGGCGACTTCTTTCAAACCCCTATCCGTCATGGCAAACACACCCAGCTCGTTGGCTGCGCCAAAACGGTTTTTGATCGCGCGAATCACCCGAAAACGACTGTCCGACTGACCTTCAAAATATAAAACGCTGTCCACCATATGCTCAAGCACACGAGGACCGGCCAGTGAGCCGTCTTTGGTGACATGCCCCACAAGAAATATCGCGGTCTGTGTCATTTTGGCAAAGCGTACTAAAAGCGCGGCTGATTCACGTACCTGACTCACGCCCCCCGGTGCCGAGCTCAACGCTTCGGTAAAAATTGTTTGCACCGAGTCAATCACCATCACGCGTGGGCGTTCCACACCGGCATGCTCTAGAATCGTTTCCACTTGAGTTTCAGCCACAAGGCGTATATTTTTTTGCGGAAGTTGCAGGCGCTTGGCACGCATCGCGACTTGTTGTAGCGATTCCTCACCGGTGACATATAACACTGAATCACTCAGCGATAAGTGTGCCATCGCTTGCAATAATAACGTTGATTTACCAATGCCCGGATCACCCCCAACCAACACCACCGAGCCATCGACGAGACCACCACCCAGCACACGATTAAGTTCAGATAAACCAACATCCATGCGCACGGTTTTTTCTACCGTAACATCTTCAATTAACGTGACTTTTGAGCGTTGATTAGCATAATTTCCTACTCGGCGACCTGTTTTCATGGTGCTTCCCGGTCGCGCACTGCCTTCTTCGGTTACCGCATTCCACGCGCCACATTGTGTGCACTGCCCAGCCCACTGCGAAAATATTGCTGCACATTCACCGCACACAAACCGTGTTTTTACTTTCATTTCATGTATCACGAAAACAAATAATCCATGCCAAATATTGTACGCACTTACGACATGAAGACAAGCCGTGTTGCCTCATAAATACCTCACTATGATATAATACAAACTGAACTTCGATCTTCCTCGGGTAAGGGTTGTGCTTCGGGTAAGGGTTGTTGTGATGAAACATGAGCAATGCGCAACAGAAGTTTATTTTTCTCTTCGTAGTCCGTCGTGTTTGCCAGTGCAGTTCGATAATTTTGAATGTCTGTTTTTGCTCTCGCCACCCTCTCCTCAACGCTCTCTGGAAAAATAGATTGTGTGTAAAAAAAGCTCTGCCTTTCTATCGGATTTGGTAAATTCGTTAAATGCTGAATCATATGCTCCTCAAGGGCCTTAGGTAAAGTAGCATATATATTGTCCATTATAGATAGTAACATGTCTTTTTCGTCATACATTTGCAACGTAATGCTAGGTGGGTAGGCTTCATAAAGGTTTAACGCGTCAATTCCCTCGAGCAACATATGCCTGAATCGATGAATAATTGCGGTGGCGATATGTGCGTTGTTAAAACGTATCGTAATAAAATGGCCTGCATCTGTTTGATTAAACTGTTGTTTCTCGGCTTCTATGTTGATAACAAGATTTATGAATACCTCGTGCCAATGGGCGATGATTTCATTCGTGTCTTCTGTTGCTAAGGTAGAACTTGTAATATTTATGTTTGAACTTTGCATGGAAAGTGTACCCCTGATTGGTTATTAATAGTCTATTGTATCATATATTTGACCATTCACCTAAAACTGGGTATCACAAACCAGACATACAAGTCATACGACCATCAGTCATACGACCATCATAGATGCAGCACGTTGTTCTAATGCTGAAGCTTCAGCTTCAGCTTGGGTTAACGCTTTTTTTAATGCATCTTGTCGCACTTTATTTTGCCAAATACTGAGATGAATCGTATTTGAAAGCGTTGGTTTTAATTTATCTATCTTCTCAGGTGTTAATTCTTCGGTTTGTCGATAACAAGCATAAAGACGTGCATTAATCGCCTCTATTTTTTCTTCGTCACTTGAATTTTCATACTCAGATTGCAAATGAACATCAATCACGTCACACAGGTTCACGCACACACGGTTCATATGAAATAATGCAAAAAACGCTCGATAAAACCTGTTATTACGTATAGATACGGGAATAACCGGATTATTCAAGCTCCAAAAACCATCCAGCCTTATCACATGAATGGGCAGCTTGTTGGTTACTGCAAGCTTTGCCGTACCGTTATAAATTCTCGGCGGCTCTTGACCGATTCTCGCAAAATTACCTTGCGGAAAAACCGCGACACACCCGTTATTTTGTAATATTCTGCTTGCCTCATCTAAAGCCTCAGCATTCGCAGAGCGCCCTTGTGTATCTTTAGAAGCCTTGGCTTTAATTGCAATCACTTTAAACATATCAAATAAAGAAGAAACACCGGGTATCGCATGAAAAGCATCGGTCGCAAAAAACTGTGGCGGTGTCGTGCCGTGCAGTTTAACTTTGGAAACAAACGCAAAAGCATCTAAGCTGGCTCGATGTGGGCCTAAGGCAATTAAACACCCACGCTCGCTGGTAATTTCGACCTCAGGCCCCGTTGTATGCCAAAGATGCATTGACAGCTGTAAAAAACCGGAAATGATACGAGCAGAACGGGTCTCGTAACCCAGTCTATCCTG
Organism: Legionella sp.; assembly: GCA_009995425.1. Taxonomy (GTDB): domain Bacteria; phylum Pseudomonadota; class Gammaproteobacteria; order Legionellales; family Legionellaceae; genus JAALKW01. The sequence continues at coordinate 49,631 of JAACPN010000007.1, forward strand.
TGACTCAAAAAAACGTGCCATAGCGTACGTTGCAAGCGCAATTCCTGCCAAGGCCAATAGTGCGTCATAACTCGTGTCACGTTCACATGTGGAATACGGCATAAAACATCCTTGTTTTTCAAAATTTAGTGTCATTCTATCGCATTTATAATCTCAGATAAATTATGGATACGTCACCGTATTCGAATCATCAATCGCTTGCGTTACAGCCATATGCACGGCAGGACCAGGCTGTGTATAAAAAACACCGGGGGTTGGATTGTTCCCCGGGCCGCCTGGATTATATAATTTTAAATAAGGCGTGCCTGTCGCTGGATTTGTTCCACCGGCGGGAATATCCACATACGTAATTTGGCGCATAGCCGCTTCATCGCCTTTTAAAATAACATCAATATAATTATTATTATCGGCAACATATGCATCATTTTCTGGTGTACCGGCGAGACCAAGACTCGCCAAACCAATCACCTCAATCGTACCAGCTCCAGGAATGGTATACATAATACCCGTATTTTCAAGGTAGATAGGGTTGCTATCGGGGCCCACTTGCACGCGAAAAAAATTGCTGTAATCACTGGGCATCAAACTCATCGAGCGCTCAACCGAAGGTTGAAAATCACCGAGTGCAAAGCCGCCTGATGTGTACATACGTAAACGATATTGGGCATCCTCTGGTCCATAAAGCGCAATACCGTCGTTAGGCACATTACCAGCAAAGGCTGGTTGCGTATCTTGACCTGCCGCAGACATAACACTGAGTTTTGCTGCTAATAAGCTCGGGCCTCCACCTGGTAAATATGGATTTCCACTCGCGATACTCGCTCCCGTCATGCTCGTCAGTACATTACCAGGCCCCACCAACGTTAAATTAATCGCTGTGCCGTTTGATGAACCTTCAATAATGCTTACAGTTGTCGGATAAACCGCACCCGGCTCACCGGGTGGAATACGATTTCCAAAAGGACCAAAAATAACGACACAACTGCTTTCATTGTAAAAAAAATTAGGACTCAACGAGGCGACATGAGGGGTAATTTTTTTCCCCGTATTCAACGTCAATTCAAAAGCAGTCGGATTAATCGTGCTCGTTAAGATAGGCTGACTAAAACAAACAGGCATCGCATCATCATAATAGACCGTATAACCAAAAGCACTCGCGATCGTTGTTGCGTCCCCAGTGGCTGTATAAGCACCATACGCAGCTCCTGGTGTTGAGATAATATTCCAAGCACCACCCGCATTAAGAACAAAAGATTCGCCATTAGGAGCAGCTTGAATGCCTTCGAAGGCATAATTAGCCGACATGATTTTTGGTGTGTTATCCCACACATCTGCATTCACCAAAGGACTGCTTAATAACGTTTGATAAACTGGATTAGGCGCAGCATACGCAACTGATGCTGAAGCCGTAACAGGCTTACTATTCGCGCCTTGAATTGTAAATTCAGTTAGATGAATAAGTGGGGCCTGGCTATAACTCACCAAAGACAACACACAACTACCCCCAGGGGGTACCGACGTGCAGGCGTTACCACCCCCAGGGTTTGGATTAACCGTCACCACTTGATTCGCTAAAGCTGTACCTGAAAAATCTGCGGCAATATTATTAACCGTGACCGTGTTTGAAGTGTTGGTGACGGTGATGGTTTGTAATCCACCGGTAACTAAAGACAACGTATTAGGTGTAATCGTAAGTGCCGGAGCAGTACTTGGTATTACATTCTGCTTCGTAACGTTCAAAATATTACTTAAATCAGCAGGCGTTGAACAATAAATAGGATGTGCAGCTGCCGCGTATTGGCACACTTTCGGTCCTGACCGAATAGGACTCTTGATATCATCAGAAACAATATTAAGTTTTAACAAACAACTCGCAGATGGCGCTAAATCAAACGTCGAACGGCATGTAATAATACCGTCTTGCAACCCTGCACCGACCGGATCTTGAGTCACGCCTGCAGGTAAACTATGCACGCCAATATCATACAACGTCAGCGGTGACATATTGGTTAACTTATAATAAGCAACACCCGTCTTCCCCCCATAAATAATTCTGGATGCTTTTACACTGGGCTCCAATTTAAAAATAGGTTGCGCCGCAAAAACACACGAAGCACAGCATACAATCAAAACAAGTAGGATTTTAGCTTTACTGAACGTCATGTTTATATATCCCAAGTAAAATTAAACAATAACTGATGTAAATAAAGATGATTCAGACTGAGGGTTTGCATAGTTTGTTGTGCTGGTGAAGTACTTAAACTTGCTTTGCCCAAATCTGAAAATTGATAACCTAAACCCACTGAAAATTGTTCATTGGAATAATACATAAGCCCCACGCCCGCGTTATACGCAAAACTATGAGTACTATGATCCCCAAAAGGAAGCATCGGCACCGCACCCAGTATTCGCGGTGTTTCCTGATAAAAAGATGACCTATTATTAGATAAACCAAGACTGCCATTGAGATAGGGTTGCACGTACTTTGAGTATGGATACAGGAGCTTGATTGTCCCCATCGCCGACAAACTATCCACGGTGTATTGATAGGTTAAATTATCAAAATCAGATAAACCAAACTGATTAATAACGCCATTTATTTTAATATCATTCACAAAACCAAGCGTCGCACCCAGATCTAAATTTAATTTATCTTGTGATTTATCTTGTGGATGTAATCTTTTTCCAAGGAATAACTGAGCAAGAAAACGATGCTTCCAAGCGTGATTTTCGACATATTGATTACTAAAATTTTGCGGGGAAGTTTGTAATAACAACGTTTGTGTTTGCGCATTGTTCTCAACGGCAATACCAGGAGAAAACGTGATGATCGCTGCATGGAGCGTGCTTATGAAAAACAGACCATTGATCACGACAAACATGATACGATACATGAGCGTCACGTTAAACTTTCCTTAGTATAGCTAAATCATCATGAATATTCTCAAGATACACAAAAAACATAACCTTGCCTAGACGTGTTATTTGATTTTAAGCATAACCTAGCTGCTCTCGAACTAAACTCAAGCTTTGTTGGATACTTTGAATTGATTCAGGAGCAACAAAAATCGTGTCATCTCCAGCAATCGTACCTAAAATTTGGCATTTTTTTTGATCCAACACACGCGCAATCAGCGATGCCGCACCCGGACTTGTTTTAATCACAATCAACGATTCATTCGCGATAACATCAATCACCAACGCTTCTAAACTGCTTTGAATAGGCGGTGCTTCGGCATCATGTGGCAGGCAGTAAACCATCGCTCCTTGGTCGTTTTTTGTTTTAATTGCATTGATTTTACGAAGTAGCCTTGAAATTTTTGATTGATTAACTTTATGACCTTTACGTTCAAGCGCTAAAACAATTCCCTCCTGGGTTGTATTTCCGCCGTGTAATAACACCTGCTTCAAATCATCAAGCATGATTTTACTTGGCTTTATTTTTTCATCCAAAATTAATTCTCCGGGTCCTTAAATAGCAAAAACCTGATTTTAATATGATTTTTATTGACTAGGCACGTCTTTTTTTGATAGAAAATTGATCTTTGATTATTTTGAATAAGGTGATACATGCCATTTCCTCTTCTTATAGCGGCATTAGCCGGTAAGGCTGCTCATTCTGGGGCAAAATCAGGTACACAAGCTGCACTCGAGGAAACTCAAAGACCTGATACAAGCGTATTTGAAGTCCCGCGCATACATCTTTCGGATATTCAAATAAACGCAATGAATGACTTGCTGAAACAACAAAAATACGCAATGTTTGAGCAGTTGCGTCAGTATATTACTCATGAATATCCTCATGTGCATTTCGCGTCTCTTATATTTCAACAAGCATATTTTTTAGCGCTCCTAGAGAAGCACCCGCACTTGGAGAGACTAATCCACGAGCGCATCGAGCAATTTTTTGATGAATTAGAACGTCAGATAACTGAAGAGATAGCCCAAAGGCAACGACTTGCGACAGAAAGAACACGCAATCAAGCAGTGTTTGATGAACAACAAAGACGAGAGAGAGAAGCACATAATGCATTGGAGAGACAACTCTTTCAAATAAAAAACTGTCAAGATGCCCTTCTGAAAATGGATTTGCTCCAACAATCACGAGACGATAAGCATAATTCTATTGGTCATGTAAGTATCAAGTATCGCGGCAGGTGTAAAACCCTATATTTTGAACTTCTTGAATCACTCACCCCTGAGAATCTGCTGGTTATTTTTCAGCTGAAAAATACCGAGGCTACATCTATTTTTGACTACTGTTATGCATCGTCTGACTTCAATCTTTATCATCTATTAGTCAAATGCATCGACGAAGACCCAGAGGTATTTTGTAAAATACTGCTGGAATTTAAAATTGACACGCCAACCATTCAATCCATTGTGAATACAATAGGGTGCAAAAAAAACATAAGAAGCTACATTCATAGTTTATCAAATAATGCAGAAAACCGGGCTTTCCTGAAAAGTTGTCTTGATTCATCAACCAATATGGGAAAATTCTGCTTAGGTAAAGCCGATAGTATCTGGGGTAAAGCAAAGCATAACCAAACCAAAGCAGTCATCGAACAAAAAATATCACAATTTGAAAATAGCCATATTATTGAAGAAAATGATACGTGTGTAAGAACAACGGCTTGTTTAGCGCCTCCTCGTTCAGCTTCTCCTTCAGCTCCTCCAGTGTGTTTTTTTGATCGGACGGAAACAGCCCCCCCGCTACCTGTAGCTCGCCCCATTGAAGCTTGTTCAGCACCCTATGCTGAAACAGAAACACTTGTCAATGCAAGGCCTGCCCCTGCAATAGCAACGATAGGACAGTATGATACAAAGCTTTGGGTGTATGCTGGTGTTTCAATCCTAGTAGCTTGTGGAATCTATGCGATAACCACTTACGCGAATACTACACAAGAAAAGAACACAACATTTAGCCCCTAACTATACTCCAAAAATAACCTATACTAAAACTCATGATATGTTTAATACTTTGGAGTTAATACCATGCTCATACGTGCTGCCCATGAAAACGATACCGTACAGCTTTGCCAGCTACTTGAACAGCTGAATTACAGCATGGATTCAACCGCCATGCGTGCACGGATTGAAGCGTTTCAAAAAGATCGTCACCATTTACTCGTGATCGAAAAAAATGATCTCATTATCGCCGTGATTGCCTTTGGATGCTACGAGCAGCTCAGGCTCCCTGGCTGCTGCTGTCATATTGATGCTTTAATTATTGATCAAGATCATCGCAACCAAGGCCTTGGCAAAAAACTCGTAGCCGAGGCCGAAGCATACGCTCTCAAATATGGTGCCCATACCATCGAACTTATTTCAGCCAACCATCGCATCAAAACCGGAACACATGCTTTTTATCATGCGCTCGGTTATAAAAATCATGTTGGCCTTGATTGTGCGTATTTTGCTAAAGAAAATTTACAAAATTTATAAATCAAATCTATCCGCGTTCATAACCTTAACCCATGCGGCAATAAAATCATGAACAAATTTGGCTTGATTGTCATCCTGAGCATAAACTTCAGCATAAGCCCTAAGAATCGAGTTCGATCCAAAAACCAAGTCCACACGCGTTGCTGTCCATTTAAGCGCATCCGTCTTACGGCACCGAATTTCATATAGATTATCACTCACGGGTTTCCAGTAAACATTCATATCCGTTAAATTAACAAAAAAATCGGTTGTTAATTTACCGACTTGATTTGTCAAAACACCATGTTGACTACCGCCATAATTCGTTCCCAAAACACGCATGCCACCTATCAATGCCGTCATTTCAGGCGCCGTAAGTCCCATGAGTTGAGCTCTATCCAGCAGGAGTTCTTCTGGTTTGACAGAATAATCTAGTTTAAGCCAATTTCTGAACCCATCATGAATCGGTTCTAATACTTCAAAAGAATCAATATCCGTCATCTCTTGGGTTGCATCACCACGCCCTGGTGTAAAAGGTACAGACACCTCAATACCAGCCGCCTGAGCCGCTTGCTCGATACCCACATGACCAGCCAAAACAATCACATCAGCAAGACTAGCGCCCGATTCAGCAGCAATCGGCTCCAATACATCAAGTACGTGAGCAAGCCGTTCTGGCTCATTACCTTGCCAATCTTTTTGTGGCGCAAGACGGAGCCGTGCACCATTGGCACCACCGCGCATATCCGAGCCTCGATAGGTTCTCGCACTGTCCCATGCAGTTGACACCATGTCGCTCATCGTTAAGGCACTCTGACTTATCTTCTGTTTCACGGCATCAATATCATAATCCGTCGCACCTTTCGGTACGGGATCTTGCCAAATCAGATCTTCTTCGGGTACATCCGGTCCTTGGTAACGTGTTTTAGGTCCCATATCTCGATGAGTAAGTTTAAACCAAGCTCGCGTAAAAACCTCTTCAAAATAGGCGGGATCATGATAAAAACGCTCGGATATTTTGCGATATATTGGATCCATCTTCATCGCCATATCAGCATCGGTCATCATCGGAGAAAGACGAATCGACGGATCTTCAACATCCACCGGTTTATCTTCTTCTTTTATATTAATCGGCTGCCATTGGTGTGCGCCTGCCGGGCTTTTCTTCAGTTCCCAATCATACTCCAGCAATAATTTAAAATAACCATGGTCCCATGTGGTCGGATGCGTCGTCCATGCGCCTTCTAAACCACTTGACACCGTATCACGACCTATCCCTCGTGTTGTTTTATTCATCCAACCCAAGCCTTGATCGTCAAGATTTGCAGCTTCTGGGTTGGGTCCAAGTAAAGCCACATCGCCATTGCCATGACATTTACCCACGGTATGGCCACCCGCCGTTAACGCCACCGTTTCTTCATCGTTCATGGCCATGCGGGCAAACGTGATTCGCACATCTTCGGCCGTTCTCAGGGGATCGGGGTGACCATCGACACCTTCTGGGTTCACATAAATTAACCCCATTTGCACGGCCGCCAACGGATTCTCCAACGTCTCACGGCGTTTGCCATCATAGCGATTTGCTCCTAACCACGTTTTTTCTGAACCCCAATACACATCGGTTTCTGGATGCCAAATATCTTCGCGACCAAAACCAAAACCAAACATGTTGAGTCCCATGGACTCATACGCCATGTTGCCCGCAAGAACAATAAGATCAGCCCAGCTGAGTTTATTACCGTATTTTTTCTTGATTGGCCAAAGTAAACGACGCGCTTTATCTAAATTGACGTTATCAGGCCAAGAATTAAGCGGTGCGAACCGTTGATTTCCCGTACCTGCCCCACCACGCCCATCAGCTATACGATATGAACCTGCGGCATGCCAGGCCATACGAATCATTAAGCCGCCATAGTGTCCCCAATCAGCAGGCCACCAAGCCTGACTATCGGTCATGAGCGAACGTAAATCGTGTTTAAGCGCATCAACATCCAATGTTTTTAAGGCTTCTTTATAATTGAAGTTTTTATCCATCGGATTCGTTTTGGTATCATGCTGATGCAAAATATCGAGATTTAAGGCATTCGGCCACCAATCCATATTTGATGTATGATTTGAGGTTACGCCGCCATGCATAACAGGGCATTGTCCGCGTGGTGAATTCGTGATTTTATTCTTATCCCTATCTGAACTCATGGTCTCATTCCGTCCTTAGATTCGTGTGAATCTAAATATAAACAAAACTTGCTGCGTGAGCAAACCTGGCTAAAAAGCATTGCCTTCAAACACGATCAATGTCACGATCGTATCTAAATTAATACATTAAATCACAAATAACATCGACCTCATGACCCACGCACTTGCACATGAACATCAAAAATCTGGCCGTATTTCTGAGGCAATTGCAGTTTATGAATCGCTACTGCAACAAAAAACAGTGCTGTCGCCTGCCGATCATAATAATTTAGCAACGCTGTATGAACGTATGGGCAATCCAAACCAAGCTTTAGAGCATTACGCCAAAGCCCTACATGCTGCCCCCGATTTTTTAGTCGCGCATTATAATTTAGGCCTATTTTTTTTAAAAAAACATAAGCTTGATGGGGCTTCAACACAATTTAATAACGTGTTAGCTTTAAATCCAGAACATACGAACGCGCAATTTTATCTAGGCATTATTAGCCTCACGCGTCATGAATTAGATGCCGCCGAAAAAGCTTTTCAAGCGGTGCTTGCACAGCATCAAGAACACCCTGATGCCCTGGCCAATTTAGGGGTAATTGCCCTCAAGCGCGAGCAAGGTCAGCAAGCCATCACGTATTTTAGTCAGGCCCTTGCATTTGATGAAACCCATGAAGACGCACGCAACAACTTAGCTGCAACGTTTATGCATTACGATCGTTTTGAAAATGCACGCACGCATTATGCAATATTACTCGAAACTCACCCGAATAATCTCGAGTATCATTATAACGCGGGTGTGGCCGACATGGCGCTCGGTCAACTCGATCAAGCCACAGAGCATTTTAAATTTATACTCAAACACACCCCCACGCATCATGCCTGCCTCACCAACTTGGCAAGTATTGCCCAGCGTCTGGGTCAAACACAACAAGCGATTGATTACTTAACTGAAGCTCGAGCGGTTAATCCAGACGATAAAAGCAGTGAATTTATGCTCGATGCTTTTAAAAACAACCAAGAACAACGTCCTGCCTGCCCTGAATACGCAAAAAATTTGTTTGATAATTATGCTCTATACTACGAAAAACATATGACCGAAACCCTGGGCTACAGTGTGCCTCACCGTATGGCACACATTTTACATCAGCTCATCCCCAACATGCAGGTCGCGCGTGCACTCGATCTCGGTTGCGGTACAGGGCTTTCTGGGGTCATACTCCGTGAGTTAAGTCAGCATTTAACCGGTGTCGATCTCTCGTCCAAAATGCTCGCACATGCACGTGATAAAGCGCTCTACGATGAACTGATTGAATCCGAAATTATGGCTTACTTTAATCAATTAAACTCAAAAAATATCCAATATAATCTCATCACAGCCGCTGATGTTTTGCCTTATTTCGGTGATTTATCGCCATTATTTGAACACGTAAACACGTATTTAGCCCCCGAAGGCTTGTTTATTTTAACGCATGAAATCAGTGACCAAGCTCACTGGAGATTACAAACAACCGCACGTTTTGCGCATCATCCTCGCTACCTGATAGCCCTAGCTGAAGAGCATGGTTTTCAAGTTGCCCACCAAGAATCATTCGTTGCTCGAAAACATCACGACGACGACCTACCGGTTATGCTGTATGCCCTGCAACGCGCCTGAACATCACCAACTAAGCGCCGTCATCCAGGCCATGCGCGAGGGTACAGCGATTATCACGCCGAACAATCGCCTTGCCGAGCAGCTTTTAGCACGTTACATCACGGAAGACGGGCGACGCACACTCGAAAAACCGATATGCCTGCCTTATCAGGCGTTTTTACAGCATCTTTTTAAGCGATTCTGTCATCAACACCCCCACGACACACATCCGGTGTTACTCAACGACGCACAACTTCGTACCGTGTGGCGTCACATATTAACGCCCGATGAAA
>JAACPN010000030.1 GCA_009995425.1 Legionella sp.
TACCAAAATTACGATAAGAAGATAAGCGCGCATATGAAGACTGGATAGGGTGCAGTGTTTCTGCACGTAAAGAATATTCGTCTAACTGAATCTGTTTAGTAAAGCCGGTTTTTTCCCAAGCACCCGATGCTTGAGCGTATGCTGTGACATCATCTAAGATGTTGGCACAGTTTTCTTGCTGGCTTGCTGAGCAGTGGACTACGTGATGACCGTCTTTACTTGCGCCGAGGACTGAATTCAGGTACATCGGTTGTCCACCCATTTGGAATGCGAGGATTTCGATGGATGCCGAAGAACCACTGTCTTGAAGCGCTTGATTTAAGCTGATGTAAGTTTCGGAGAGCGTATCGATTTTACCTTTGAACGATGCTTCAAATTGGCTTTTTTGTATTTGCGATTTAAAGTTCACTTGAAGGGTGACGGCAAGGGTTGCGCCAAGCCGGACTTGATCAACGTAGGTATCGCCGCAGGTTCCAATAAACTCATCAACACCTTGACGAAATAAGGCTTGACCGGTTGAGTTGAGTGCATCTTCTCCATACGTATCACCAAAATCGAATGCTGCATCGGCTGATATGGTGTTCAAGTAAGTGAAATGAAGGGAATGTGTATTGCTTTGCAGTGCGCGAATGTATTTTGCTGCAGCACTCATGGATAATTTTCGCCAGCCGGTACTGGATGATAAATCGACATCAAGCTGTTGTGCCAAATCATCCATGTTGGTTGTTTGTTGAATCGAGAGTTCGGCTTGCATGTTAGATAAGATGACATCCGTATCTTTGAGGCAGTGTTGCATCGGATAACGTGCATTGGCAAGATAACCTGAGCCAATAAGCGTTTTGTGTTGCTCAGATTTGGCTGCAAGTGCATTGAGCTTAGCTGAGTTGATCGTGATTGAATGTGCATGGCTCAGTGGGCACCCCATTAAAAAAGAGAGCGCACCGGCCAAAGCAAATTTTTTTATGTCCATGAATTTTTCCTTATGAGTTTAAATAAGATATGTTGATTGCTTTTTAAAAAGGTAGAATCAGCATGCTGGTATATACTTTTGAACAAAACCCGTTGACGCAGGTATTCCAAGGAATTCTACCAAAATAACTTAATCCAGAAGCATCTGGGTAAAGCCAGTCTTCCTTGCCGTAATAACCGATATAATACCGTGTTTGTATATGGTTCAAGTCATAGGTTGAATAACCACCACGTGGTGCCAGAGCGCGAGGATTGATATTATAGATAAGGTTAAGATCATGTGTTTGAGTGCCTGCGGGGGTAATGAACGTGTTATAAATCTTCATCTCACCCGTTTCTACAGGCACAAATAATAAAGGCCATTGTCCATTAATATTCACATAATAAGCGCCCCTTAATTTATTCAACTTCGTTATATCCGGAGCGTGAAGGCGCTTTTCAATGTTGTCGACAATGTGAGGGCAATTTTCTTGGGTTTCTGGTAAAAAACATTCGATTGCTTCAGAAGACTGAATGATATTGGCATCAGATTTGAGCATCGATGAGATTTTTTTTAATTCAAGTTGGGTTGAATGCTCAAGCATTTCGAAAGGCGCCGCGTGTAAAATAGCGTCTGAAAATGAAACGTCCGCTTCATTTTGATCGTATAAATCATTTAATTTTTTTCGAGCTGCGATGGCTTCAGATGAAATGGTTTTTTTCGGAATGGGAATGCCGAAGTTACGATAAGACGATAATCGTGCATACGAAGATTGGATGGGGTGAAGGCTTTCGGCGCGTAAGGTGTTTTCATCGAGTTGAATTTGTTTTGTAAACCCCGTTTTTTCCCATGCGCCAGACGCTTGAGCGTAAGCGGTAATATCATCTAAGATATTAATGCAATGATCATTTTGGCTTGTGGTGCAGTGTACCACGTGATGTCCATCTTTGTTTGCTCCGAGGACGGAGTTCAGGTACATGGGTTGTCCACCCATTTGAAACGCGAGGATCTCAATAGAAGCCGATGAGCCACTTTCTTGAAGTGCTCGATTAAGGCTGATGTAGGTTTCTGAAAGGTTGTCGATTTTACCTTTGAAGGATGCTTCAAATTGGCTTTTTTGGAGCTGAGTTTTAAAGTTCACCTGGAGGGTGACAGCCAGTGTCGCTCCGAGACGGGCTTTATCGATGTAGGTATCACCACAGGTTGCAATAAACTCATCAACACCTTCACGAAATAAGGCAAGGCCGGTTGGATTGAGTGCGTCTTCGCCATACAATTCACCAAAATTAAACTCCGCATCGGTGGAGATGGTGTTGAGGTAGGTGAAGTGAAGGGCGTGTGTGTTGTTTTGGAGTGCGCGAATGTATTTTGCGGCAGCACTTGTCGAAAATTTTCCCCAGCCAATATTGGACGACATATCAACATCGAGTTGTTTCGACAGATCATCGAAGTCCGTTGTTTGCTGAATGGAGAGTTCAGCTTGCATGTTGGATAAAATTACATCCGTATCTTTGAGGCAGTGATGCATGGGATAGCGTGCATTGGCGAGATAACCTGAGCCGATAAGGGTACGGTGTTGTTCAGGATTTGCTGTGAGCGCATTGAGCTTAGCGGAATTTATCGTGATTGCATGTGCATGTGCATGTGCATGTGCATGTGCATGCGTTGCGGTTGAGGCGCAAAGCAATAAAGAGAGAGCGTGAGCAAGAGCAGTTTTTTTCCTGTCCATGGATTTTCCTTGTTAAGTTTTAAAAATTTGATTAAAAATATTTTCCTGCGGGCATAATAAAAGCAAGCCCACGTTTTTTCAAGTGGGCTTGGGTATTTTTTATCCTACTGTTCGAACAGCTTTTCCTCGAAGAGGTATAAATTTAGTTGCTCTGTTATTTTTGTAGTGAACTTCCAGCTGATTTTCTTCGCCATTCGCCATGCCTTCGATCGGGGTGCCAACCGCTTCCCAGAGAAAGAGTGTCGAGACGTCTGCAATGCCATGGCCGACTGCTCGAGCGGCTTTTGTAAGCTTAGAATAGCCTTGAACGAATTTAAACACATCGATTGTTTCACCGGCTTGCACTTCGGTATGAACGGGTTTACCAAGTTCCGCAATCAGGGTTGAGCGATGTGCGCCTATTCGAACGACGGACATGTCTTTTTTTTCAGGTTGTTTGGTTGCTTGAACAACAGCGCAAGAAGGTAACGCACTGATGGCTATCGATACGAGTGTTGCCGCGAGGATTTTTTTCATAAGATTTATTCCATTAGGTTGAGATATAAAAAGCACAAAGTGCGGCGCATAATAACATTCTTGGGAGCGAAGATGAAGTCACATTGGCTCCATCGTTGTATTTTTTATGCTAAACTTCTCATCTATAGAAACGATAAAAGATCTTGAGCTTGTGAAACAACATGAAGCATTGAGTGTATTAAAAATGGGAAAAAATGTTTTTCTCACGGGTGCTGCGGGCGCTGGAAAAACGTATTTGCTTAATCAATACATTCATTATCTTAAGCAGCATCAAGTTACGGTTGCGGTGACCGCATCCACAGGAATTGCTGCAACTCATTTACATGGCGTGACCATTCATTCATGGTCAGGGATGGGGGTACGTGATCGTTTAGAGCAAGAAGATCTAGATACCATACTTAGCAAAAAATGGCTCAAAAAAAATTACAAAAAAACGAAAGTATTGATCATTGATGAAGTGTCTATGCTGCATCCATTTCAATTGGATATGTTAAACACGCTTGCGTGTCATATGCTCGAGAATCATGAGCCTTTTGGGGGCATTCAACTCGTGTTATGCGGTGACTTTTTTCAATTGCCGCCGGTGTCTTCGAGAGCTCGTCAACAGAATGAAACACTTTTTGCGTTTGAATCAGCTGCCTGGGACGCGGGTGATTTTCATATTTGTTATTTAGATGAACAACATCGTCAAGTGAATGATCCTTTATTGACAGTATTAAATGACATTCGCAGTGGTACTTCAGGCGAGCATACAAAAGTTCCTTTGCGCACACGTTATAAAAAAGAACCGGAAGGTTCAGCTCAAGCCACACGACTGTACGCACGTAATGTGAATGTGAATGCAATCAATGAACAAGAACTTGCAAAGCTTCCAGGTGAAGAAAAATTATTCTCCATGAGTTCAACAGGTTTTCCGATGCTTGTGCAAGGATTAAAAAATGGATGTCTTGCGCATGAGCGACTAGCCTTGAAAGTGTCAGCCGAAGTCATGTTTATTAAGAATGATCCCTTAGGTAGATTTTGTAATGGAACACGTGGTGTCGTGATTGGTTTTGATGCAAATAACGAGGGCTACCCTGTTGTCAAAACCTATCATAATAAACGATTGCTTGTTGCTCCGGAGGCTTGGAACTATGACGATAGTGGGTTTGTACGCGCATCGATTCTACAAATCCCCCTTCGATTGGCTTGGGCCATTACCGTGCATAAAAGCCAAGGCATGACCCTTGATGCGGTAGAGGTTGATTTAGGGGATACGTTTGAACCGGGCATGGGCTATGTTGCGCTATCAAGAGTGCGAAGTCTATATGGTTTGAAATTAATGAATTTGAATGAGATGGCGCTTAAAGTGCATCCCAAAGTATTATTGCACGATCAGTATTTTAAAACCCGCTCAGCCGAGATAGCCTTAAATATCCAAACGCTGACCGATGAACAAAAGGCTGCTGATTATAAAAAAACGCTCATACAGCGTTTTAATGGCTCGATCACACCCGGCGATCCTAAAGCAAAGGTTCATTCTCACAAGCAAAATAAAACACCAACACATCTTGTAACGCTTGAGTATTTAAAAGAAAAACTGTCGCTTGAAGCCATCGCAGAAAAACGTTCGTTATCGACCGGTACAATTTTGACGCATGTAGAAAAGCTTGTAGGCCTCGGTCAAATAAAACCTGAGGCAATTTTACATTTGAAAGATGCTCTATCGCCGGATGATTTTCAGGTGATTTTATCGGAAGTTAAACAATCAGAGGATGGTCGATTAGGACCTATTTATGCAAAATTTAAGGGAAAATATACGTATCATACGATTCAGTTGGTGAGGTTGTATCGTTAACATGTCGAGCGCACGTGTCGCCCCGTCTCACGGTCTCCAATAACCTAGTTTACCCATCATTTTAACATGAAGCTGTTAGAATAACGGGACATATTAGCAATTAAGTCAATAATATACAGGGTAATTATGCGTAGCATCCAAAGAAAATGATGGGTAATTTGGTTGAAGTCAGACTGAAGAAATAACATCCACAGGGCGGAGAATTTTATTCTCGCGTTGATAACCTTTGCGGCAAACTTTAAGGACGGTTCCTGAAGGCGTAGACTCAGTTTGGGGCTGTGTTTCAAGAACCCTTGTTTTTCCGGGTTTAACCAAGCCTTCATCGAGCTTAATTTCTTCAATGTGCCATCGCGTTAAGAGCTCTATGAGCCGCTTATTTATTTTTTTTATGATCAGAGCGGTATGCTGAGGTAGCATATCAGTTGAAGAATCGGTTTTCTGATGCTCAAGAAGATCTAATATATCAATAATTTTTAAACTCGCCTCCTCGATGGTTCGATCGAGCTGTTGTTGGCTTGTTTTTACCGTATCCTGCAGGGCGACATGTGCTTTTTGCAAATCCGTGATTCGCGTTGCAACATCTTGAAGCAGGTTTTGGGTGGTATTATCAGACAACGTCGGCTCGGTCATAAATTACCTGTTCTGATTCTGGCACGTTAGGGAGATTTAAATGGCACAAATAATGATATAAAAATCTTTGAGGCAGATTAAATAAGGCTTGTTGTGCATGTCTGAACGTAGCCATGTTTTCAGGCGATTGCTGAATACAGATCATCACTTTTTTCATAATCGCTTGTTTTGAATCATGAACTGAAGCACCTAATGTTTTAAATGGATCCGCTTGAGATAAAATCGATTGAAACACGGGTTTAGATTCTTCCGGAGGTATGGAGCTAGGGTGCACAGGACGAGATTTGAGATTAACCACGGGTAAATTAAGGAGGTAGGTCATGGTGGATATTTCTTCTTCAAGCATAAACTCGATACACGATTCACAACAACATCTGCCGTGATTCGTAAAATACTCTTTGAAGGGTATTAAAGATTGGATACGCTTACTCTTAAGAAGTTTCTCGACATGCCAATATAAATCAATGCCGTCAGCATTCGTTTCATTATAGGGGATGAGCTTAGCTGTATCGGCAATCAAGGTGAGATGATCCCGTAATTGATCATGTGTTTTTAGTGAGGCAATGATTTTTTTTGATTTATCTTCAGCTAATTGATCTAATAGTACGATGCAGTCGTGTTGACGTTGAACGCAGTGCTTCATGTGCTTCAGGCGTGGATCTTGCATATTTGGCATAAGCTCAATGAGCTTCGCAAGTATCCTTTGCTGACGTGAGTCATGTTTTGCAATATTGGCGTCTAAGATCGCATGAGCTGCACGCAATGCCAGCATTTTTAGTGGCGGTAGGGTTTCTATTTCTGGAAGAGGCGCATGGCTGTGGATGAAAAATTCATCCATGGAACCTGGTTTGAGGGCCTCGGCACGCAGAGCTATGGCTAATTGTAAATAGGGATCCCACGACGGATAATTTTCAGATGCTAAACAATCGGTAATTTCAGAGATTTTCTCTCCTCCAAGAACCCAAAGTACAGCATCCTGAACCTGGGTGTCGTATAAGGTTACAAGTGCATTATTTTGGGCCTCTAGCCAGGTTAAAAAGTGTTTTCCTGAGGATGTTTGAGCCCGGGACGACTGAGTAAAATAACTGGGTGTTGGCATGATTTCCGGTGCATGAGCAGGATCCGCAATGGCTTGCTTTAAAACAAGCGTTAAAATAGCAACTTCATAATCAATCCAGTACGATAGCATGTCAGCATCCCAAACATATTTTTGTTTAAGACGGTGTTGATGTTGAATGATAACATGATGAAGTTCTTGCCCGAGTGCTTGTAAACTTGCTTCAAGTTCAGGTTGGTAAGCTCGGGTATTTAAAATTAAACTTGAAGCGCCTGTTAAAACAGATCCGATGAATGCTGGAATACTGTTTTTATACTTTTTATTGGCCTCTGAAAATGCAAGCTTACCTAAGTTTTCTATATGGCGATGAACGTTTGTGTCATGCTCGTTTTTAAGTTCGGTTTTAACGTGATGTTCTAGCGCATTGAAATTCTTTTCTTGCCACCATGTTTTTAATAACGCTCTCTCGATATGAATGCATAGAGAGCTCGATGGCATCAAGTATTTGAAGACAAGATAACATGTGTTTAAGTGCTCCGATGACTGAAGTTTATCGTGTTTTAATACAGAGGGGATATTTTTCTCAAGAAGTTGCGCTATTTCAAGGCATTTTTGGTAAATATCGTCCGGTTGTTTTTTTATACTAGGCCACCACGTAAGCAAAGCCTCAAGATACTGTTTGTTTTTATACAGTGTCATACCTAAGTGATGGTTGTTTTCTTTTATGGGTTGAGCAGAAGGCGTATGACGCTTGGTTTGCCCTTTGGATTTGTGTTTAATTATCTTCTTCATGTCTGACCTCTTCAGTGATCGCAGAAGGGCTTAAAACCATCCGTTGTTCATGATCTTTTTCTAGTGCGCGTACGTGTTCAGATAATTGCTTCACCTGGTTTTGTAATGTTAAATTCTCATCACGTTGCGCCATGATTAAATCGAGTTCTTGTTTGATGGTTGCTGTCATTTGACGAAGTTGTTCAAAACCAGCATCAGACCATTGTGTCGTTGTTTTTGTATGAGGTAACTCAACACGCTCAACAATGTTTAAGAAACGTAAACCAACATAGATGCCAAATGCGGCGCAACCTAAGAGTAAAATTGCGGGCATGATTTGAAACAGTTCAAGAAAACGTGGGTAGATAGAAGGTTTAACTTTGGGTACGGCATGGGTATTTTCTGTCATCGGGTGTTCACCATGTTTTATGTTTTGAGCAACGCAGTTCAGCATATGGTGCACTTCAAGATCGGCACCACACTGCACACACGTTTGAACGCGTTGCTCGAGATTATAGTGTTTTTTACAAACAGGACAAATCACAACTGAACATCTCGATCAAAGCGACCACTGGGTCTTGATGAAAATGTGAGATTATCATAAATCATATCGTACATGATATCGCGTGCATGATCGATTAAATCGGTATTTTCATCAGGATAAATTTGTAATTTTGCCACAGTTTTTGCTTGTTCTCGAAGTTGCTGAGCTGTTTTTTTATCAAACTTATCGATAGCATCTGCCGCATGGGATGCGCGTGCAAGATCCATAAGTACAGGATGTTCCTCATACAGTTCGTCTAGTTCATTTTCTATTTCAACGAATACATCGACATTATCTAACGCCGTTAATGCGTCTTGATAACGCTCGAGGATAGTCTTGAGCTGGGCGGATAGTGTTTCGTCTATGTAGGGTTCGGCTTCCTTTTGAGCAAGTTTTGCAAAACGATAATGACTGAAGGGTTGCAGATCTTTTTCTGGAAAAGCCTTTAACGTTTCGATTTGACGTTGTGCCTTGTGTTTGAGTGCAAGATTTGTCTCGCCTGTGCGTGGGTCGCTTGCAGATAAAATAGTGGACACAACATGTCGGCTTAATTGAATGGCGTCCAGTTCTGTATTGAGATCTTGGCTGTCTGCTACAACAGATGAGAGTGTTTTTTCGAGATCTTGAAACAGTTTTGCTGAAAGCCCACCGCGTGCGATGTGTGACTCCACACAATCGTGTTCATTCTTTAGGTTCCACGCTTTCATCGTAATAATGTTATCTTCATCTACCGCAAATTGAAGCACGATTTCAGTGGGCTTTTTAGGTTCAGAATCGAATCTCTTTTGTTCACGATGAAACCAAATTTCGCCAACCGTATCTAAAATACCTTCGGCTTCATTAAAAACCCTTAAACGAGCAAGTTGTTGCTCATGATGTGAGAACGTGAGCTTTTGTTCAATTTTTGCGGGTAAAGGCGCGTTTCTTTTGAGTAATACATGCTTTTTTCCACCGGCTAATTGCAAGTAATAGTCATGTGAAGCCGTATGAAGCATCTGAAAAGAAGCCGTTTCATCTTCTTGATGGGGTCGGCTTATCATGTTTGCAGCCATCAGTGCAGCACCCTCTGCCACAGCAAGCATAGGTCTTGGGTGAAGCATAACTTTGTTTTCACCAAATAAGCGTTTTAATGCTTCTTGAATGGCAGGTATCAGGGATGTTCCACCCACCAATAAAACGTTATCAATCAACTCAGGTTCAAAACGTATTTCGTGCAATAATTGCATCGATAATTCGGATATTTTCTGAACCATGGGTTCTAATAAACCGTCAAATGTTTCTCGTGTAATCGTGACATCAATATCAATGCATTGATTGGATTCATCTTTGAGTACGCCGAACATCTCAACAGTTGCTGATGGTTGTGTGCTAAGTTCAATTTTAGCTGCTTCTGCTTTTTCTTTGAGTTCAACAAGAAAGCTTGCTTTCTCAGCTTTAGAAAGTCGTTCGAGTAGTTCTGGAATAGGTGAGCATTGCGCCTCTTTTTCGGCACATTCAAACACATGATTCATGATCAATTGATCAATATTATCACCGCCAAGCCACATATCACCACCTTTGGTGATTTCCATAAAATGACCACCCGCAAAACTTAACACAGAAATATCAAAAGTACCGCCGCCAAGATCGAAAAGCATGATGGTCTGAGCTTCATCAATGCCTGCTTCCTGAATACCAAACGATAGAGCTGCTGCCGCAGGCTCAGGAAGCAAACGTAGTAAGTTGATGCCCGCATGATTACACGCGGCACGTGTTGCAAATTTTTGTCGATCAGAAAAATAAGCTGGAACTGTAACGACCACATGTTCCACTTTGTTTTGAAGGGTCGTTTCTACATCATGAATAATTTTGCTTAAGATAAAGCCAGAAATGTTTTCTGGTGTTCTATCTTCGCCAGCAAAAGGTATGCGGATAGAAGAGGGTTCTGAAGGATCGGTGATAATAGGATAAGCAACTTTGTTTTCAAGAAGGATACTTTGCACTTCGGGTTCATCAAAATCTCGTCCGATAAGGCGTTTGACGGAAGTTACGGTTTGTTCTGGATATTGTTTAAGAATGTTTTTTGATGCTTGTCCTACAATGATCTCAAAGGAGGTGTGATCGTGTTGTGGGACGGCCGTTACGCACGAAGGTGTTAACATGTCACCCTCTGCATTGGGGATTGCTGTTGCTGTGAGTTTTTTAATGCAAGCAACTGAGTTGGTTGTTCCTAAATCAATACCGATGGTGAGACCGTTCATAAATTTCCCTTTGTGTTAATGTTAAATTTTATATGTTATATTTGAAGCGTATTTTAATACATAATTTGCCTGTTGTCAGTCCTCATGAGTTATAAAATAAGACCCACAACGACATCACGTTCTTCACTGAGTAATACATTGAATGTACGGCAAGCAGCGCCAATATCCATGCATTCCACACCAATTTTTTGCTCGCAAAGCTGTCGAATACCATCCGAGCGTCTTAATGAGTCTGGGTTATGCGAACCTAGAATAATAATCTCAGGTTTTAAGGCAATCAGTTGATCAAGTGATGCTGAATTAAGTTCAGACGCTTGGGTTACAGGCCAGTCCGTGATGAGCGTTTCACGGCTAAGAATCATGCTTTCAGAATAGAGCTCATGATTCACGGTAACGGCTGTGTCACTGTACGATTGGATGGTATGGGGTTCACGTGCTTCTAATTGAATTTCCATGGGGCTTTGATTGCCTGTATGATTCGAAATGTTTGATGTGTGATCTTAACATAAGATCTTTGATTTGCGCTATATGGCGACATTTTTATTGATGTTTTTAAAAAATGGCGTACAATTTATTAAATCATGAATAAAAATGGCGTGATGTATGTTTGAAAGATTGATACAACTCAGCGAAAAACAGAGTGCCTTTTTATTTGGTGCACGTGGCGTGGGAAAGACAACATTACTGAAATCACTGCCTTGGCTTCAACATGCGCTCATGATTAATTTACTTGAAGCTAAGAATGAAAATCATTTTTCACGGAATCCAGATGCATTAGGTGACATTGTTAGAGCGCTCCCAGATACCCAACCTTATGTGATCATTGATGAAATTCAAAAATTACCGAAGCTGCTAGATATTGTTCATGATTTAATAGAGACAACCCATAAAATATTTATTCTTACAGGCTCCAGTGCTAAAAAATTAAGACATGGAGGCGCTAATTTATTGGCAGGAAGAGCGCTTCTTTATCATCTTTATCCATTCACCTACTTGGAGGTTGGAGAGCAATTTAATCTTGTTCATGCGCTGCAATATGGGATGCTTCCAAAACTCTTTGAGTTGACCGACGATCTTGAAAAACAGCTTTTTCTCGAAGCCTATGTTAATTTGTACTTAAAAGAAGAGGTATGGGCAGAAAAATATGTTCGTGACTTGGCTCCATTTCGTCATTTTTTAGAAGTAGCTGCGCAGTGCAATGGCAAGAAGATGAATGTTGCAAATATTGCACAGGATGTAGGCGTTTCTTCTTATACGGTACAAGATTATTTTTCGATTTTGGAAGATACGTTGATAGGCTATTATTTACATCCATTTCAACATTCATTTCGTAAACGGCTCAGTAAAAAGCCAAAATTTTATTTTTTTGATACGGGGGTGGTCAGGGCATTGATGGGGTTGGTCGAAATCCCTCTGATGGAAAGAACATCAGCCTTTGGTGATGCTTTTGAGCATTTTATTATTAATCAATGCATACAATTAGCCAGTTATCGCCACCGCAATTATCGTTTTACTTATTTGGCCACCAAGGATGACGCAGAAATTGATCTGGTCGTTGAGCGCCCTGGGCAGAAAATTCTATTTATCGAAATAAAAAGTACGACCATGGTGGAGCGGCGTCATTTATCAACATTAAAAACACTTGCACATGATTTTGGGGATTGTGAGGTTATTTGTTTAAGTAGAGA
Organism: Legionella sp.; assembly: GCA_009995425.1. GTDB lineage: Bacteria > Pseudomonadota > Gammaproteobacteria > Legionellales > Legionellaceae > JAALKW01. The sequence continues at coordinate 11,962 of JAACPN010000030.1, forward strand.
TCAATACATAAAAAATATTGATGATATCCGCATTTATCCTTGGGAAGTTGGAATAAAAAAATATTTTTTTGATTAAAGGTGGCGCATGTGGATCCGGTTTTAAAAGTATTACAAAAGCATACAAATCTACCCAAAGATTTTCCTGGTGCCTGGCTTGTGGTGGCTCCTGTGCATTGGGAAGCAACGCACAATAATGCGGCGATTGTCGCTGGGGGCGATGCGCTTAATCTCAGTGAAGAGGCCTCGAGAAAATTATATACGGCGTTTGCAAAATTTTTAGCAGAAGATAACATGCAACTGCATTATTGCAGTCCGGGAACGTGGTTGTTGCTGTGTGAAAATCAAGATTCCCCTCAAACGGAAGCGTTAGAGCAGGTGTTGCAGCGCTCGATGCATGTTTTATTAGACGGTTTAAAAAGTACGCCGTTTTGGTTGCGTTTTATCACCGAGAGTCAAATGTTTTTGAGTGGGCAGGCGCAAGAGGGCGAGGATTATCCCGTCAACGGCGTGTGGGTATGGCCTGCAGCACAACCTAAACGTACATGGAGAAATTTCTGGCCTTGGAGTAAGAAAAAAACATGAAAATTAAACGACGGCCTAATCCGGAGATACCTGCTGATTTAGCGGGATTCTCTCCTATACTTCAGCGCATTTATGCGTCACGTGGCATCAAACAAAAATCTGAGTTAGATAAACAACTGAAAGGCTTGTTGCTGTTTGATGCTCTGCTGGGTATGGATAAAGCGGTGATACGTTTAGAACACGCTTTGCGTCATCAAGAACGTATTTTAATTGTCGGTGATTTTGATGCAGATGGTGCCACATCCAGTGCTTTGGCTGTATCTGCTTTGCGTGCGATGGGTGCTGAACATGTGTCGTTTTTGGTGCCGAATCGTTTTGCGTTTGGGTACGGATTAACGCCTGGGCTTGTCGGCGTTGCTGAAGAAAGTAAACCGAAGCTTATTATTACGGTAGATAACGGCATTGCGAGTTTTGATGGTGTGCTAGCTGCGCGTGAAGCGGGCATCGATGTTTTAGTCACCGACCATCACTTGGCTGCAGAAACACTGCCCGAGGCGGTTGCCATTGTGAATCCTAATCAGCCAGGCGACAATTTTCCAAGTAAATCGATTGCAGGGGTCGGTGTCATTTTTTACGTAATGCTTGCCTTACGCCAGCACTTACGAAGTACCGGATGGTTTGAAGAACGTGGTGCAGCTGAGCCCAACATGGCGCAATTTCTGGATTTGGTTGCGCTCGGCACCGTAGCGGATGTAGTGGGGCTCGATCATAATAATCGGATTATGGTGGAGCAGGGCTTGCGGCGTATTCGAGGGGGTGCATGTCGTCCTGGTATTCGTGCTTTAGCTGAAGTTGCCAAACGAGATATTAGTTATCTACGTGAAAGTGATTTGGGTTTTGCTGTGGCACCTAGGCTCAATGCTGCGGGGCGGCTAGATGATATGTCACGTGGTATTGAATGTTTGTTAGCCGAAACAGATGAAGAAGCACGTGCATTTGCTCAAGAATTAGATGAACTTAATGTTGAGCGTCGAAAAATTGAAGGTGAGATGCAAGCTCAAGCGTTGGCAGCACTCGATAAATTATCGAATTTAGATCAAGGGCGTGGAGGGGTATTGCCCGCGGCGTTATGTTTAATGGACGAGTCATGGCACCAAGGCGTGATTGGTATTTTAGCGGGGCGTCTTAAAGAGCGGTATCATCGTCCGGTGATTACGTTTGCGTGTGTGAGTGATGACGAAATCAAAGGTTCAGCGCGATCGATTCCCAGCGTGAATATTCGCGATGTACTGGCTTCAATCGACAGAGCCAACCCAGGCATAATCACCAAGTTTGGTGGGCACGCGATGGCGGCGGGTTTGAGCATGCCGCCGTCAAATTTTGAGTTATTTCGAAATTGTCTAATAGAAGAGATGGAAAAGCAGCTGGCGGGTATTTCCCTCGAAGGTTCGGTGCTCAGTGATGGATCGTTGGATAAAGATACCTTTGGTTTGAGTTTTGCAAAAGAATTACAACAAGGTGGGCCGTGGGGCCAACTGTTCCCAGAACCTATATTTGATGATGTGTTTGAGATTCTAGATCAACGGTTAGTGGGTAAAAATCATTTGAAACTTCAGCTTCTTCATGCAGATGGTGGTGAGGCCTTGGACGCGATTGCGTTTAATATTGATTTGGCGACTTGGCCGAATCAACGTGTGCGTCGTGTGCATATAGCCTATAAATTAGATATTAATGTGTTTCGAAATCGCGAACGGCTGCAATTGCTTATATCCTCGTTGACAGCACTGTAATACCGTCGTCATGAGGCCATGAGGGTGCCAAAGTATTGGTTTTAGTTAAAAATGATATCAAGCAAACTCGATTTCTTCTATTTTGGATGGCTCTTTCGCGTATTCTAAAAGGCCTTCAGCAATTCGGTTGCTGTTGATGTAATAGGTATTTGTTTCGAGGGCTTCTTTGATAATGTTTAATTTTGTTTCGTGTGCTAGCGGGGTATTGAGTAAACGTGCATTCAGTTCTGCGCGATCGAGGGTGGTGTCTTTTGCGGCGTTTTTCATACATGATATCCTTGATTATGAGCCTATAAAAATAAAAGCAAATTAAACAAATCATCACATGGATGATGTATTGATGCAACTTTCGCTGTTAAAACACGCTTGATCAGCTAAACTGGACTTAGTTTAATTGGGTGAATTAAGGAAATCATAATGAAACATGTGGATGCAACAACGTTAAAGCAATGGTTGAGTGATGGCGAGGCGATTGTGATTGATGTCCGTGAGCCCGCTGAACATGCGGCTAAAAATATACCTGAAGCACGATTATGTCCGCTTGGCGGGTTAGATAAAAAACAGCCTGAATTACCTCAGAATAAAAAAATTGTGATGCATTGTAAATCCGGAAAGCGCGGTGGTTTAGCTTGTCAAAAATTATTAGAAATCTATCCCGAGCTTGATATTTATAATTTAGAAGGAGGTATTGAGGCATGGGAAATCGCAGGTTTTGAGATTAATCAATCAAAAAAATGGTTTTTGCCGCTCGATCAACAAGTGCAACTCACGATAGGTGTTTTATTGATATTGGGTAGTGTTTTGGCTTATTACTTTCATCCTTTGTTTACTTTATTTACGGGGTTTTTAGGGTGTGGCTTAACGTTTGCGGGATTAACCGGCACCTGTGGCATGGCAAAATTAATCGCTAAAATGCCTTGGAATAAAAAATAAAAATTATTTAATGCACGGTACGGGAGATGTTTATGCAAATACAGCATTTTTTTGATGAAGAGACAGCGACGTTTACTTATCTTGTGATTGATAAAGATACCAACCAGTGTGCCATCATCGATTCGGTTTTGAATTATGATATGAACACAGGAAGATCAGGTACGTATTCAGCCGATGAATTAATTCAGTATATTAAACAAAACAATTTAACGGTTGAATGGATTTTAGAAACGCATGTTCATGCCGATCATTTAACAGCATCATCTTATTTGAAGCAACGCTTAGGTGGAAAATTTGCGATTGGAGAGCATATTAAGCAGGTGCTCGATCATTGGGTGCCTATTTTTGATAGTGCAGAAGATACGCCTGCGGATGGTCGTCAATTTGATCATTTATTCACGGAGGGTGAAGTATTTTATATCGGAAAGCTTCCCGTTCACGTGATGTCGACCCCCGGACATACGCCATCGTGTATTTGTTACTGTATTGAAGATGCTGTATTTGTGGGAGATGTTTTGCTGATGCCTTATGTGGGCACTGCTCGGGCAGATTTCCCTGGCGGAAGTGCTGCTCAACTTTATGATTCAATACAAAAAATTCTGGCGTTACCTGATGAGACTAAAGTTTATACATGTCATGATTATCCACCGGAGGGGGAAGCTCCGGCATGTGTAGCAACTGTGGGTGAACATAAGAAAAAAAATCAAATGATTCATGATGCGGTAAGTCGAGATGATTATATTTTAGCTAGAAATAGTAAAGATGAGAATAAGCCGCTGCCTCGGCTATTATTGCCTTCGATTCAGGTTAATTTACGTGCGGGGCAGTTTGGTGCGCCTTCTTCTGCAGGTATTCAGTACATTAAAATTCCATTGAATCAGGTCTGAAGCATGTATTATAGAGCCACGATCTGTCAAGAAAATTTCCCCCACGCCTAATTACTCCGTAATTTAAGCCCAGTCGATGAAAGGACCCCGCAGGTGCGCTATAGGTCTTACTCGTCGGTGTCATTATAGCAGGATGTAGTGGGGTTGGTAGCTCATTGAATATCATAAATTAATATTTGCAATTCGCAATTCGCGAATTGCAAATATATGAGATATACTTAAATTAAAAGAACTTATTAGGGGCGCTTAATGTTAAAACCACAAGACATAGTAATTCTATTAAAAATATTATCAACCATGATGCTCATAAAAGATACTCCTGATGAAATGACCCAAAGTAAACTGGCAACTCATTTATGTATGAGTGCTTCTGAAGTCCACGCAGGGATTAAACGACTGGTTTTATCAGGATTGCTGGGAACAGTGATCAAAGAAACAACCACGCCACATAAAATAGTATTTATGCCAATCAAATCGGCTTGTGAGGAATGTTTAATTTCCGCTGTAAAATATTTTTTCCCAGTTCAAATTGGTACCTATACTCGCGGTATCGCTACGAGTTATGCAGCCCCCTTATTTAAAAAACACATCTTTTTAGGTGATGACCCTGTTCCCGTGTGGCCCTATGCAGAGGGTGATCAACGTGGTCTTGCTTTGGAACCTCTTTATCGTTCGGTTCCTCAATCAATTACCCAGTATCCGGATCCATCGTTTTATGAATTATTGGTATTAATTGATGCTATTCGTTCCGGGCGAGTAAGAGAGCGGAATATAGCCACTAAATTATTAAAGGAAAGAATCAGTAATGAACAATAAACATCAAAGAGCAACCTCAAATTTAAGAATGCTGGAGATTGTTGCACGAAAGTTAGGGTCGTTGAATGACGAAGTAGTCTATTTGGGAGGCTGTACCACTGCTCTCTTTACCATGAAAATACTCCTTAATTTATGGTTTTTTAGCA
>JAACPN010000068.1 GCA_009995425.1 Legionella sp.
ATTGAACATTCAAATGTAGTGCCCCAAACACATTTTTATTTTAAGCAACCAATTGATTTTTAAGTGTTAATTTTTACAGACGGCCAAAGATGGGTTAAGTTATTGTAGATTCTCCAATGATCTTGAACTCAATGAGGATAGTCTACCTCATCTTGAATCACTTAATTTAGCGCATAACAATATTTCACTTGATAATCTGAATAAAATTCTGGCGGTAAATCCCGAGTTGCGTATACTGAATTTAAGCTATTGTAACCGCCTCAACGGCGATCTTAGAGAGGCTGATTTTCGTCATATTGAGTCACTTGATGTATCTGGAAGCAATATTTCAGCTAATAATCTGAGTAAAATTTTGTCGGTATCCTCCGAGCTTCGTATGCTGAACTTAAGTAATTGTAGATTATCCAATGATCTTGAACTTCATGAGGATAGTCTTCCTCATCTTGAATCACTTGATTTAGAAAGCAGTAATATTTCACTTAATAATCTGAATAAAATTCTGGCGGCAGCCCCCGAGCTTCGTATACTGAACTTACACTATTACGATTTTGGTTACAAGAAACTTCATTTTAGAGAGGGTAGTCTTCGTCATCTTGAATCACTTAAGTTGCCTTCATGTTATATATCAGTTGACAACTTGAATCAAATTCTGGCTGCCTCGCCTAATCTTGATGAAGAATCTAAAAGAGATATAGAACGTCGTATTCGTGATATGTATACAAATACGACACCGATGCACCATATATCTTCATCGACAGGCACTCGTTTCGGGCCCGTCAATCCAACACATGATTCAAAAAAAAATAAAGATCTTAAACCTAAACCACTGGATGAACCATTTAAATTTAAAGGACAAAATAACACGAAAAATCAGGGCATGATCATAGAAAAACTGTCTCAATATTTGACGCAAACACATCAACATCTGGATGTTATTCCTAAATTTCAAGACGGTATTTGTGATGCGTTGTCACATTATTTTTTGGACCTTGATCAAGAAAGATGGGATGAATTTTTGAACTTATGTTTGGCATGGGATGGCAAAAAAGGTATAGCGCAATCATTACGTGGCTATTTTGACAACCTCTATATAGCCATTGAAACGTATCAAATTCATCAACAACCTAAAAAGCAATACATCGGAGATGAATTGCAATCATATTTAAATACCAGAACGGCATGTGTTTTAACCAATCCATGGCATGTAATTGCTATTAAACCCATAGTACAAGGAAGATGGCAGGTTTATGATCCAAATTATGTCACCGGTTATCAGGAAATAAGTGATGGCGCACTGCTTACAACCCTTCATACGGCCATAGGTACAATTGTATCTGTGGAAGTAGATACAGCCACGCATACACCAGCTATTCATGATCCAAATGCATTTATGGAGCACGGCGGTCTGTTGGCGTTGTGCAATTCTGATAACGTGGAAATCATGCTTTCACAATTACCACAAAGTCATGTGTATTCTAAAGCCGCTTTAGACGGACTTCTTTTGAGGGGCACATCAGGAACGCCTGCGTGGGTGATTGCGCTGGAAAGTCATCATCCGACCATACGTAAACTAGCGATAACATTAAAAGAACAGTTTGAAGCGATGCATGTCGATTCATCAACGAGATTGACACAAAGTCTGGATGCGTTAACACCCATGAAAAAGGCTGAGTGTATAGTAAAAATAGTTCAAACAACTTCAGAACCAAACACGGCACTCATTGAAGCCATTCGAGCATCAGCAAATAAAGAACATTATAACAACGCATTAAAGACCTGGGATAAAACGGCTAAATATCAGACGACTCCCTTATCTTATGGTTATGAGTGTTTGACACAAAATCATGCTAAACGTTTGATTGAATTGAATTCAACGCATCACCTCGATACGTTACGATTGTACCTAGAAAAACAGGCCGCGAGCATACATCGTCCAGTATATTATATTGACAAACCGGATGATCTTATTTGTTCAGCACCCTGGATGAAAAAAAATGCAGATGGTACCGGTGAGCTATGTAAGGGGCCAGGTGGGCCGTTGTATGATTTTTTACAAACACATCAAGATGACAATCCACTTATTCTTGTGAATTATGAACAATTTAGTGCCGATGACATTGTTCGGTTTAATGGGTTACTGGATAAAGACCCTCATGCGGATGGAACAGCCTTACCTAAAAATACGATGATCATTGGTCTGATGAATCGAAATAAACCCGATTGTTATCAGGGTTCAGATTTTTATTCGCGATTCAATCGAGCAGAACATTGTCCATTAGAGGATGAGGTGTTGGATGCGCTTACATCTCGACGAGCTGTTCAAGTCGATGACAGACAAAACACTGAAGAGAACACGACGATTATTAACCTTTATCATGCCCCTGATTGGGAGGAGCGCCTCTTGGGTCGCTGGGTGTTGGATGGAGATACATTGAGTTTTAACGAAGGCGAGTTGGTTAAAGCAATCGCCGCGGGAAAACCCATTGAAATTCAAAATGGCTTGTGGGGTGATAAAGCATTCGAACGATTTTGGCAGCAAGCGTTGTCAGGAGGTGTTCGATATGCTGGAGTTCGGATTGAAATTCCTGAAGGAATTTCAATCATACGGCCCGAAACTGAGCGTTACGTCTGGAACATGGATTTAATCATTAACATTAACAACACGATAAATGGTATTGAATCAAACACTTTGATGTTAAATCCAACCAGCTTGGGTGATTTTTTTGGACGCTATGAAATTCAAGGTAATAAGCTCATGCAACAAAAGGGATGGATTGAAACACATGCATTGCTGAACCAACCATGTGTTATCCATGTTACCCGTACGCTGACGGACGATGCTTGGGCTATGTTACTGGATGAATGCAAACAGCGGAATGTTCCGTTACAACTTTATGTCGCCTCTGGTGTCGCACTTCCAGTGGCATTCAATCATGGGTGCCTAAAACCTGAAGTGATGCCTGAAATAAGCTTCCCTGTTACAGATGATGCACTTATCATAAGCACCGATATTGATACCACCGTTTCGATGATGACGAAACAAGCAAATACGATTTATGACGTGATAGATGTCTCTGAATGTACGTCGGCTGATTTATTGCTTCGCTTGGATGGTAAGCTTAACCAAGAAACCCTCCGTTTTGAATTCAGTCAATCGGAACGTGCGTTAATAACGGGCTTAGCTTGCAATAAAAATATTATTTTAAAAGGCTATTTTTCACCTGAATTATGTGATGCTTTGGCTCCGGTGTTGCTTGAGCGTCAAAAAGCACCTCAAAATGAACAATTGATTCTTGTGACAGATAATAAAGCCGTGGCAGGCTATCTTTCACAAATCTACGCGCATGCAGTCAGTATAGAAGAGAAGCTAGCTGCTTTAGCAGTAGATGATCAAAAGATAAAAGATAAGCTTGCACCTTATTTTGAAAAAGAATCATTAAGTCAATTAAAAGCACGGTGCACTTATTTTAGAACACATCCTGATGCAACAAACAGTGATGATGCATGGTTGGGTATGGAGCATTTATCCGGTCATACCCACGCCGAAACGGGTGCATTAGACAGAACACAAAGTGAAGCGATAAGTGCGGCGTTCACTGAAGCACGCATGCATGATGTTCATGAGGTGCTTGCGTCGTCACCGTATGTTTTTTTGACGGGATTGTCAGGCGTCGGAAAATCGACATTTGTGGAAACCGAACTATGCCAACACGATAACGCGGCATTGTATCTTACCGAAAATAGTATTCAGGCTTGGGCTCAAGATCAATCGGATAAACAAAAAATTCTTTTTCTTGATGAAGCGAATTTAAGCCCCCGCCAGTGGAGTGAGTTTGAAGGGTTATTTAATCAACCACCGAGCCTCTTAGTGAATGGTGTACTTCATACGTTAGATGAACACCATAAAGTTGTGTTTGCAGGTAATCCGGTCAGTTATGGGGATGAGCGAACGTTAGCGCCTTTTTTTAAGCGTCACGGCAATGCAGTCTTGTTTACCCCGTTACCACCTGCGGTTATT
>JAACPN010000008.1 GCA_009995425.1 Legionella sp.
TTAATCTCCTGGTTGCTTGTAGGCTACCTTAAGATTAGCACCTTTACATGGCTCGCTCTGCCTAATGACTACCTTTTAAACAGTGTTGCACTTCGTGGTTGAATGGGCCTATTTATTTAGCTGCCACATCAAAGGAAAATTTTCGATGTACAGTTATGGATTCTTTTCTAATAAACCAGAATTAGTCCATGATATTGATACACTGCTTCTTGAAAAACTAAGTCAAGTTTCTGCTAAGTTATAAAACAGGATTTTGACGTATGCTTGCTAACCTAAGCGTGCATACGTCACCTAAATGCTTTAAATTTCAAGCAAGTCTTTTTCTTTAACAACCAACAAAGCATCAATCTCAGCAATGTGCTTATCGGTTAATTTTTGGATTACATCACCCGCACGACGTTCTTCATCTTCTGATATCAATTTCTCTTTAACATACTCTTTAAGTTGTTGATTACTATCACGACGAATATTACGAATAGAAACACGACCTTGCTCGGCTTCTGCACGCACCACACGAATCAAGTCTTTACGACGCTCTTCGCTCAGTGGCGGCATAGGCACACGAATCATATTACCTGAAGGTGATGGGTTAAGACCCAAATCAGACGTCATGATGGCTTTTTCAACGGCTGGCATCATCGATTTTTCAAATGGAACAACCGATAGCATACGTGCATCAGCAACAGAAATATTAGCCACCTGATTCAGTGGGGTCATGTTTCCATAATAATCCACACGTACATGATCAAGAATTGCCGGCGTTGCTCGCCCTGTTCTTATTTTTGACATCTCATGACGAAGCGAATCAACCGCTTTGTTCATTCGCGCTTCAGCGTCTTGCTTAATATCATTGCTCATGCTTTTCTCCTACAACGGTGCCAATTTGCTCACCTTGAATAATACGTTTTAACACACCCGGTGCTGTCATATTAAATACTTGTAAAGGCATGTTATGATCCTGACACAAGCATATGGCCGTTAGATCCATCACTTCTAATCCTTGAGTCAAGACATCATGATAGGTCAAGAAATCATAGCGTTTAGCATGAGGATTTTTAACTGGATCTTCCGAGTAAATTCCATCAACTTTTGTTGCTTTTAAAACAACATCCGCTTCCATCTCGATACCACGTAAACATGCAGCAGAATCCGTTGTAAAAAACGGATTGCCCGTGCCAGCAGCAAAAATAACAATTTGCTTATCTCTCAAATGCTGTTTAGCTTTACGGTTATGATACGGATCAACCACACCCAACATGGGTATGGCTGACATGACCCGGGCACGTAAGTCTGCACGTTCGAGCGCATCACGCAAAGCAAGCGCGTTCATCACGGTGGCAAGCATGCCCATGTGATCACCGGTTACACGGCCAAGACCTGCATCAGATAGCACTTTTCCACGAAAAAGATTCCCGCCACCAATCACAACCCCGACTTCCACCCCCATATCAATGAGCTCACGTAGCTCACTTGCCAGGCGGTCTAGTACTTTGGGGTCAATCCCAAACGAGGCACTTCCCATCAGGGCTTCACCACTGTATTTAAGAAGAACACGTTTGTATTTTAATTTTGATTTTGGGAACCAACTCATGATTCACGAACCTGTGCCATCACTTCTTCTACAAAATTATCAACTTTCTTTTCAATGCCTTCACCCACCTCAAAACACGTAAATGAAATCACTTCTGCATTTTTTTCTTTCAAAAGTTGACTGATGGTTTGGCTTGGATTTTTTACAAAATCTTGGCCTAATAAGCTTTTTTCAGCTAAGAATTTTTGAATGCGGCCTTCGACCATTTTTTCAATAATCGCTTTTGGTTTGCCGCTTTCTCGCGCTTGCGCCATAAAAATGTCACGTTCACGCTCAATTGCTTCAGCTGGCACTTGGTCTGGGCGAACAACCAATGGACGACCAGCTGCAACTTGCATCGCTAAGTCTTTTGCTAACGCCTGAGCACCCTGTTTCATATTAACCAACACACCAATACGCGTGCCATGTAAATAACCACCAATCGCTTCATCAGACTCAACGTATTCCACGCGTCGTAATTGAATGTTTTCGCCCAACTTAGCAACCAAACTTTGTCGAGCTTCTTCAATGGTTAAATCACTACCCGCAAGTTTTTCTTGGCTAAGCGCCGCGATATCGGTTAAACCAGAGGTCAATGCAGTTTGTGCAACACTGTTTGCAAATTCTGTAAAATTAGAATCCCGTGCAACAAAATCAGTTTCACTGTTCACTTCAACAAGAACAGCACGTTTGCCATCATCAGATATATTTGTAACAACGACACCTTCAGCAGCCACGCGATCAGCTTTTTTATCGGCTTTTGCTTGACCAGACTTTCTCATTTCTACAATAGCAAGTTCAATATCCCCGTTGGTCGCAACTAAAAACTTTTTACATTCCATCATAGGCGCATCCGTTCTTTGACGCAGTTCCTTCACCATCGCAGCAGTAATATTCATGATTATTCTCCAAACCGATCGTCCCTGTTATGTATAGCAACAATCCAGGGATTGTAAAAAGGGCGGTATAATCCGCCCCTTATGTAGTTTCAATAACTTACTCAGAAGCAGCTTTTTTAGAAGCGGCTTATTTAGCTTCTTCTTTTTTAGAAGCCGCTGGCTCATCAGAAACTTCAACAAACTCTGATTCAGCAACAACACCACCTGTGGTGTTACTCGCTTTTGCATCTAAAATAGCGTCAGCAATAGCACGCACATAAATTTCGACGGCACGCATGGAGTCATCGTTTGCAGGAATCACGTAATCAATATGATCGGGATCATGGTTGGTATCAACCACAGCAATCACAGGAATTTTTAAACGACGGGCTTCTTCAACAGCGATGTGCTCAAAACCAACATCAACAACAAACAAGGCATCAGGTAAGCCACCCATGTCTTCGATACCACCAAGACTGCGCTCTAATTTTTCAAGCTCACGTGTTAGCATTAAGGCTTCTTTCTTGATCATGTCTTCAAACTTGCCTTCAGCCTGCATTTTTTTCAATTCTTTCAAACGAAAAATAGACTGACGAACCGTTTTGTAATTGGTTAACATACCGCCTAACCAACGATGATCAACGTAGGGCATGCCACAACGTTGAGCCTGTTCTTTAATTGCATCTTGTGCCGCACGCTTGGTACCCACAAACAAAATTTTAGCTTTGTTTGATGCCAAATAACCAACGTAATTTATAGCGTCTTGTAGCATAGGGACGGTTTTTTCAAGATCAATAATATGAATTTTATTTCGTGAACCGAAAATATATTCAGCCATTTTTGGATTCCAGAAACGCGTTCTGTGTCCAAAATGGGCACCTGCTTGAAGCAGTTCTCGCATGTTTACAGCCATTAGATTATCTCCAGGGTTAGGCTTCCACGCCTCCCATAAAGCACCCGGTTTAGAGGGACCCCGCTTTACGTGACGAGACGTGTGTATCGTTAAAATCGGCGTATTTATACCATGATTCAGATCACCTTTCAAATTTTATGAATGTTTTCATGTTTTAGCCATGATTTAGACCATATCAATACTCCATGCTGGCTGCCTCTGTACGACTGACCTCCAAGGCTAGAGCTTCAATAATGTCTTTAATGCCCGCATCTAATGGATGAACATACGAAATATCATGATGTGGGTTGTAATCCTCTGGCATTTTGCTGCCTTCACCTTGATAGCTAAAAGTCGCGTCATTGTTGACTTCAATATCAGCATATAACTTGCTTTTAGCAATACAATTTTCAGCCGGGGGGATAACTGCGGACGCATAATGTCTTAAAGGTGCATCACCAAAAAATGCCGGTCCACCGAAATGGATTTCATGTGCTATCACTTGTTGAGGCGTCAAACCTCGTTCTCGACCATCTCGTTCAATACGTCTTTTTTTTGTCTCAATATAAGAGCTGTTTGACACAAAGACTTTTAAATTATCAAAAGATTCACATCTGGTTTGTGCAAAGTGAACTGCAAAAAGCCCTTCAATAATCAGATATTCAGGCGTATTGACAGTTTCATGCCGCAAACGTAAGTTCGTTGAAAAATCGAAGATAGGCTTTTCAATCGAACTTCCTAGATTTAACTTTGCAAGGTCATGCGCGAGTAAATCGTAGTCATACATACTCGTCTGATAAAAGTTTGTATGATGACGAAAATGATTAATCACTGTTGCATTAGGGTCTTCTGGATATGGGTAACCCTCAGGAATTTCATGATGATCTTCAACGTCTACTTGTAAATGATAATCTGATGGAATTTCCTTAAAGTAATCGTCCATACTGATTTTCAAAGCACGATGGCCTAAGTCGAGCAACTTATTTTCAAGCCGTGCTGCAAGCGCTGTTTTTCCAGAGGCAGAAGCACCGCCTATCAGTATAATTTTCATAGATTAAAGCTCTCTCCGTGGTTATTTTCAGTCGCGTTCTTTTGAGCATCACTCGTAGCTGCGGATGCATCACGAAAGAATCGATGTTTTTTTTGTGGCTCTTGGCGTTCACTTAAGCAGCCATCTCTGAAGATAGTCACGCCTTTGAGCCCCTTTTGATAGGAATTCCAAATAATACTGGTCACATCATCAACTTGAGTTTTATTATCCATATTAATCGTTTTGGACACTGCGTCATCCAAAAAACATTGGAATCCTTGCTGAATATCAAGGTGGGCTGATGGATCAATTTGGCATGAAGTTTTAAGAAACGGTTTAGATGCACAGACACGTTCAGGAAAGCTGCCATGCTCTTGAATATGTGCTATGAGGCCCTCTTGCTCAGAAGCTAAAAAATGAGTACCAATGATCTCTTCAATTAATGAAATGACCTGACCGTTAAAGCTTTTAAATGAAAAGTGAGGCTCTAAGCTTTTTGAGACATGTGCAATGGTACTACTTGTACCCGATGGAGGTATCGAGGTGGTTGTCGCATTTCTAATCCCATGTTGCTCTATAGCCAGATACAAATCGTGCCAATCATTGGCCGAAACAACACCGGATGTTCTGGGTGATTTTCTGCAAACCCATGCGGGTTCTTGGTATCGACTTTCATGAAAGCATGGGAAAGCACCACTTATTTTTGCTAATGCAACAGATGCCTTTTTTGAGTGATAGTCAAGTAGCTCTGAAATTTGGTGAGCTAATGCAACAGCATAGGGTGCATCATAGGGTATGTTAAGTTTAATCAGTAAATCAGCAAATCCTGTGATACTCACACCAATACGACGCTTTTCTCGGACTAAAGGTAAATGAACGTGGGCATCCGCTTGTTGGGTTAATGTATACTCAACAGAGTTGTCTAATAACCTCGTTAAAACATGTACAGCCTTGGCAAAGCCCGCATGATCAAATGAACCGCGATCTGCAAAATGCGAAAGATTTAAATAACTGAACTGGCAGGCATCCCCAGGTGCCATCGCGAGCTCAGCACATGGTGCGGTGCTTTGATAACGCCAATTCGGTGTTGGATTATCCTCTTCCAGACGATCTTGAAATAATATACCTGGCTCACCACAATAATGCGCGGATTTAGCTATCTCTTGTAATAACTGATCGGCTTTAATTTGACTTACAACATGTCCATGAGCATCTTTTAGATCCCATGGGGCTTGTTGTGCTGCGGCATTCATGAGTGAATCGTTAATGAAGACAGAAATATTAAAGCGCCACTGTGAAAAGTCTGCATCTTTTTTGGCTCGAACAAAATCAATAATTTTTGGGTGATTTGCACGAAGTGTTGCCATACTTGCAACAGGTCTTTTTTTATCTGCAATAAACTGAGCATTCATTTTATTGAGAATATCATTCAATGTATTAAGTGCAGGGACTGGATCATGCACATCAGATAAGTCATATCCGGTACCAAGTGCTTGGCCTAACATTTGAAATGAGTCTAGCTCAAACCGCTTAAAATCTGCCTCACCCTTACGGACGTGAATAGGCAAAACAGTACATGCAGCCGTTACTTGAGCTGGACGGCCCGCATTGGTCAAAATGGGAGTACCCAAAATGATGGTGCCATTGTATACCATGTCAGTTAGGCTTTGCTTAAATACTAAGCTATTATTTTTCCCATATAATTTTGCATCGACTGCTGATATTGCATCAATCACACGGTTGAATGCATCAAGAATCGTTTCTTGCGCTCGTAATATACCTCTCTGCTGCATGAGCGTTTGAGAGAACTGATTATAAATAGTGCGATTGAGTTTGGGGCTTCTAAACATGATGATTATGCGCCTAAATTTTGATGTTGTTGAATTTTAGTTTTTCACCAAAAGCCCTGTCAATTAATTTTTTCCGCACTAAGGTCAATATAATACCAGGATAGATAGATTTTAATTTTCAAGCGTGATCTAACGAGTGTCTCGTCTTGTTAATACGATCTCTTTAAAGAGTTTATTTTGACCTACCCAAGGACAACGATTCATACAGCAGACTCTCTTCGTCATGTTAAATAACAACATCTAGCAATGTTATATAAGTGTTCAGTAAGTGCCGTATTTTCCTTTGCCGTCTCGCGCTCTACATTAAATGGATATTGATTAATACAGCGCACGTATTCTTCACAAAGAGGCTGAGCTCGACCAAAAATTTCAAATTCATGCTCAGTAAAATCATGATAATTAATAGCACTCAACTCCCCAATCTCATCATAAATACATGCTTTTTTCTCAACAATGCGTTGCAGATGATATTGAATCATATAATTGATGGCTTGTTGCTTATCATCTGGCATGGGATAACCAATCGATTCTAAAGCCTGGAGAAGCAGTTCTGATGTATTGGATGTATGATTATCAGGGTAAAGAATATCAATAAACGTATCGGAATAAATACCATGCTCCATCAACCGATCAAACAACGCTTGAATGAATGGACAATCCATCGGAAAGTCATGACAAACCATCGCATAACAAGCCTGGTAATACAATTCTTCTTTTACATCATCAAGCGTATGAATTTCAGTTAATTTCGATGGTTTTGTTGATGGAAACATGTTGAACTCTTATGGAGACATGTAATATAACAAGCTGCTTTACTGTAATCATGGCATTCGTTACTTTTATCTGCAACTGTATTTTATTCTTACTGATGAGTTATCATGTATCATCCGTATAACTCGCTCAGATAATAGACAAGCAGTTATCAAGCTGATAGCATTGTGCCTCCTTGTATCGCTTATGAATAAATTTGAAATTATGTCTAAAAAAATATTTATCAAGACCAACGGCTGCCAGATGAATGAATATGATTCATCTAAAATGATCGATGTGCTGCATGCCTCTCATGGTCTTGCACTCACCCAAAACGTTGAAGAAGCCGATGTTATTTTACTGAATACGTGTTCCATTCGTGAAAAAGCTCAAGAAAAAGTATTCTCTCAATTAGGGCAATGGCGCGAATATAAGAAAAAAAATCCTCATGTGGTGATTGGTGTGGGCGGTTGCGTAGCCAGTCAAGAAGGTGGGGATATTATCAAACGTGAACCGCTTGTTGACTTGGTTTTTGGCCCACAAACCCTCCACCGTTTGCCTCAAATGCTTGAAGAGCACTGGAAAACAAAAAAACCTGTGGTGGATATTACGTTCCCTGAAATTGAAAAATTTGATCACCTGCCTGCGCCTCGCGCGGAAGGCCCTGTTGCGTTTGTTTCCATCATGGAGGGATGCAGTAAATACTGTAGCTATTGCGTGGTACCTTATACGCGCGGTGAAGAAATTAGCCGGCCGTTTGATGACGTGCTTGCCGAATGCTACCAACTCGCCGAACAAGGTGTGCGCGAAATTAATTTATTAGGTCAAAACGTCAACGATTACCAAGGCGTAATGCATGACGGTGAAACCGCTGATTTAGCCTTGCTGATTCACTACATAGCCGCCATCGAAAGCATTGGTCGAATTCGCTTCACCACGTCCCACCCCATTGCATTTTCAGATAATTTAATTAATGCCTATGCCGAAGTGCCTGAGCTTGCGAATCACTTGCACCTCCCAGTGCAAAGTGGATCTGATCGTATTCTCGCGATGATGAAACGGGGCTACACCGCACTAGAATTTAAATCAAAAATCCGCAAACTTCGCAAAGTTCGTCCTGATATTCGTCTATCGACCGATATTATCGTCGGCTTTCCGGGTGAAACCGATCAAGATTTTGAAGATACCTTAAACCTCGTTCATGAGATGGGCTTCGATATATCGTTCAGCTTTATTTACAGTGCTCGTCCTGGTACACCTGCGGCCAATCTTCCTGACGACACCCCCATGGACGTCAAAAAACAACGTCTCAAGCTTTTGCAAAATCGCTTACTGCTTCAATCTTCTCGCTACAGTGCAGCGATGGTTGGCAGCACGCAACGTGTACTTGTTATAGGCCCATCGAAGAAAAATCCTGAGCAATGGGCAGGACGCACAGAATGCAACCGCGTGATTAATTTTGATGGCCCCCGTGGCTTGCAAGGTACGTTTGTTGATATCCACATCACCGAATCACTGCCCAACTCGTTACGTGGACGCCTCATTGAAGAACCCGCTCATGCATGAAAAAAACTTATCTGAACAATGGATGGTTCCAGTCGAGCTCGCTGGCGAGCGTGTTGACCGTATTTTGGCGCAGCTTTGCCCGATGTTTTCACGTTCACAACTTACAAATTGGCTCAAAGCTGGGTTTGTGACCGTCAACAATCAGCAACTAAAACCTAAAACCAAGCTTGAAGGCGGTGAATGCATTATTCTCACACGCCCAATTGACATTGCTGTACCGGCCACGAGCCAGTTTATACCCGAAGCGATTCCTCTTGATATTGCGTACGAAGATGACGATCTCATGGTGATTAATAAACCCGCCGGCCTCGTTGTACACCCAGGTGCTGGCAACCGCGCTCATACCCTCGTGAATGCCCTTGTGCATCATAACGCATCACTGAATCAACTCCCACGCGCTGGTATTATTCATCGACTCGACAAAGAAACCACGGGTTTATTGCTCGTAGGTAAAACACTGGAATCCTACACCGCTTTAGTACGGCAAATGCAAGCGCGTGAAATCGACCGCCATTATGTCACCCTGGTCCAAGGCCATATTATTTCCGGCCAGACGTTAAAAACGTTGTATGGCCGTCACCCACGTCAACGCTTAAAAATGGCCGTATGTGAAACAGGAAAAGAGGCCATCACGTCATACACCGTAAAAAAACATTATCCCAAAGCTGGCGCTACGTTTTTAGATGTTAAGCTCATGACCGGCCGAACCCACCAAATTCGGGTCCATATGGCGCATATTCATCACCCCATCATCGGCGATCCGCTTTATGGCGGACGACCACGACACCCTGTAGGTTTAAGTGATGAAGCCCGTGATGTTTTTTTGGGCTTTAAACGTCAAGCCTTGCATGCAAAAACATTAAACTTTGCTCACCCCATGCGTGATGAACACCTAACGTTTGAAGCCCCTTTGCCTCAGGATTTTCAAAATTTACTGGATGCATTAGATGCTTAACATAAATCATCTAATGTACGCTCTTGATAGGCTGCACTGCGCTCTGCATGCTCAAGATGATCGTTGATAGCAGACTCAAGCGCCTTAATATCAGATAAGCTTTGTTTTAATCCATTAAATTTCTCACGAAACGTTGGCTTATCAAAAAAGGACTGCTTTTTATCAAGCACGTCGCACCAGGTATCACTGTACTCTTTTAGTTTTTTTCGTAAATGTCTTTCATCGCTGCTTAAGCGCGCCAGCACGATACCTGGAATGCGATTCGTGCCTAAATCTTGACGATCATGTAAATCATACCACTCCATGTATAAATCAAACTTTAATTTTCGATTATTGTTACGCTTCAACATTTGTTCATCATTGAGCCCCGTTTCTGATAAACAGGTTGCATAATATTGCTCGATACGATCACATGCTTCGAGACTGTTTGCATAATATCGAGCAACCTGTGTGCTCAGGGCTTCATCATTTAAAAAGGCAGATTCAATGCGTTGGTTGGCATGAAATTGAGGTGCCATATACAAACTACCGTACCACCATTCAAGCATCGCTGTGTAAGTACTGTTCTTGTATTGTATGTATACGCCAGCTGCTGCAATGGAAAAGTATAACGTTGGAATAAAAAGCAAGTATTCAAGAAATGCATGCGCCGCTAAAGGCAAGAGTAAGGTATATGCAAAGGATAAAATCACCCCCATCACCAAAAAAGGAAGAAAAGCTCTTAAACAAATCACAAGCGGATTATCTTCAAAGCGTGCAATATCGGCATATTCATTAAAAAAAACTCTAAACGGTATACCCAAGGTTTGTAAAATGCCGAGCGCCTCGCCAATGGCGATTCTATTTTGATGATAATTATAAAGATCAAGTAAATTGACGTAAGGAATAGGTACCCCTTCATAACCTAAACCCAAAACCATGTTCTCTGAGCTTAATCCCAAAAAACGGTAAACCATATGTGCATTACAAATATCATTGGCATACTTTTGTGTTATATTGGCGGGATTTTTTAACAAAAAGCCTAAACTATCTTCAACGCCAGTTAAAAATCGCTCGGTACATGAAGCAGGGTCTGGCCACTGATTGTGAATGACTTCTTGTAGGCTTTTAAACGACAACGTATGTATCATCTCTAATAATTTTTGTAAATTGCATCTATTTTTAAATAAAAAACCAAAAATGCCATCGTAATATTCAAATATCTCGCGCTGAATGGCTTGTGCTTCGGGACTTGCATCAGCACAAAATGCCTGTACCCATATCTCTTGACGATTTTGATAATCAGCAGAGCTTAATAATCCAGCCGAATAATCACGCGAAACCAAAAAGCTCAACTCACCATCAGTCAACTCAAGTTCAGGAAAAAATTTTGCAATGATTTGAGCCTGTAAGCGCTTAAACGCCTCGCTTGTTGGTGCTTTCTCGGTGATGTATTGTTGTATTGCTTGGGCACGCTGCACGTTTATATTTGCTCTGGCAGCAAAAGTATCATTCACTCTAAAAGGTTGATGGCGCTGGTTGCCTCGCTGCAGATAAACTAACAGTTCTTGGCCGTCATCCGTGCGCTCAAATTCCGTTTTTTCTTCACCTGTAAGCAGATCATATAATGGAATGTATTGATTAATCATGGCGCTCACCTAAAATTATTTCAGCACTTAAATCCTTTTAAAAATAGCATGTGATGAGCATGCTATAATTTTAGCCTTCAAGTGTCAAGTAAAATTAGTTTGAGCTTATTTCGACCAAAAATTCCGCACTATCCTGTTGGATCGCTTTCTTTCTATCCTCTGTCATTTTATCATACGTTTTGTATAGCATACCGAGACGATGATTTGATTTGAGTCTGTCTCGATGACGCACTAAAAAATCCCAGTATAAATAATTAAACGGACACGCATCAGGTCCCTGCTTTTTAGATACCTTGTATACGCAGTTTTTACAATAATCTGACATTTTATGAATATAATTTCCGCCCGAAGCGTAAGGCTTGCTTGCCAGCAAGCCGCCATCCGCAAATAATGCCATGCCGGTTACATTCGGTAATTCGACCCATTCATAAGCATCGGCGTAAACCACAAGAAACCACGTGTTCACTTCATCGGGATGGATACCGGCTAATAACGCAAAATTCCCTAAAACCATCAGTCGCTGAATATGATGTGCATAGGCATGTTGCTTGGTTTCATTCACGCACTGCTTGATGCAATTCATCTTGGTTTGACCGGTCCAATAAAATTCAGGCAGTTTTCGCTCGGCATGAAAATAATTATATTGCTTATACTCCGGCATTTTAAGCCAATAAATCCCTCGCACATATTCCCGCCATCCCAGAATTTGTCGAATAAAGCCTTCGACCGCATTCAACGGAGATGCACCTTGATGATAAGCATTTTCGGCTGCATGTATACACTCTTCTGGCATTAACAACCCGCAGTTCAAATAAAAACTGATATGCGCGTGATACATCCAGGCCTCGCCTTCCATCATGGCATCTTGAAAATCACCAAATGTTGGCAGTCGCTCTTCAATAAATAGCTTTAAAGCGTCAAGCGCCTGTTCGCGCGTCACCGCAAAATAAAACGGCTCCAGATCGCCAAAATGTGAAGCAAACCGACGCCCAACAAGCTCCATAACGTCTTGGGTTATTTTATCCTTCGGCTGAGTATACGGTTTGGGTGCATTTAAGCCTGACTTGGGTGGCTTACGGTTCTGTGCGTCATAATTCCAAGCACCTCCTATGGGATCCTCTCCATCCATCAGAATTTGATGTTTTTTTCGCATCTCCCGATAAAAATATTCCATACGCAACTGCTTACGCTGCTTGGCCCACGCTGAAAAATCTTCCATCGTCGATAAAAAACGGTTATCTTCTTCGATTCGAACAGGCACGCCAAACATCTCTTGCCATTGCTGAATGTCACACAACACACGGTATTCGCCTGGATGCGTTAAGGCTATGCCTGTGTAGCGCTTGCGCGCGAGTGCACGGCGTACTTCACCTGTAAACGACCCGGTATTTTTATCATCATCAAGTTTAATATATTCAACCGTAAATTTTTGGGCCTCAAGCAATAAAGCAAAATGACGCATCGCCGAAAAAATAAACGCAATTTTTTTCTTATGATGTTGAACGTACGTGGCTTCGTCCCACACTTCGCACATCAAAATCGTATCGTTAGCTGCATCACATGTTTTTAAGCTCGAAATATCCAGCGAGAGCTGATCGCCTAAAATAACCCTTAATATACTCACAGAAATCCTTTTTTAATCCAATCTTACTTAATCAGAAGCTGAATCAACCGGTACGCACCACGTTTCTTGAATAAAAAACAATAACACAAACGCAACCAGCAACGAGAGTGGCAGTAGTAATAAAGATGTATGGTAATTATCAATCGAAAACTGATGAATGCCATGAGCTATTTGACCATCCCAGGTTAAATCTAGAACAGCACCCACCGCAGGTTCAAACAACGCTTCACACACCGCATCAAACGTATTCATAATACCCAACACTGTACCCGCAAGCCCTAACGGAAAAAGCTCGCGTATCATCGCAAAACTGGTAAAAAAACCACTGGTGCCAAAACCAAAGAAAAACAAAAGCACACTGAGCACACTCACCTGACTTGTTGGGCTGTAAATCACCATAAAAATAGACATCAAGGCAAGGCAGGTGCCTGCAAATAAAATAGGTTTTCGCTGACCAAGATAATCCGATAACCAACCAAAAAATGGCGCACCCACGGCAAAACCAATAAAAATCCACGACACCGAAAAAGCGGCATTGTTTCGAGACAAGTGATACGAGGTTTCTAAAAACGGCACACCCCATAAACCACCAAACACTGAAACAGGCGCAAAAGCGAGCCCACTGTAAAACGACAGTAACCAGGCTTGCTTATTACGTAACACAACCCAAGCATTACCCCAAAAGGACACGTGATGATCATGTATTTTTTGGGGAGTAGGTGTAGGTGTAGTCTTGTCTCGTATAATTAAAGCATAAACAGCGCCTAAAATAAGACCGAGCACGCCCACCAGCTGCAAGGCCATTCGCCAGCCAACCGCTTCGGTTAAATACGATAAGGGCATTTGCCCACCTACCCCGCCCAGCATGGCCGCAGTCATGCATAACCCCGAAACCAAGGCAAAGCGCTTAGGTTTAAACCACAAGGTCACCAGCTTAAAGCATGACACGGCGGCAAAAGCGGCCCCGGTGCCTATTAAAGCGCGCGCGATACAGGCAAGCCAAAGCGTGTGAGTGTGTGCAAAGATAAGCGTGCTCAAACCACACAGCAATATAGCGCCCGTCGTTAATAATCTCGGGCTATATTTATCCAGTAAAATACCGACCGGCACTTGCATGATTAAATAAGCATAAAAATAAAACGCCGATAAATTACCAAGCCCTGCCGCATTAATGTGAAACGTGCTCATCAAATCATTCGTCATCACGCTTGGGGAGACTTGCACCAAGTACTTATAAAAAAAGAAACCAGCCCCTAAAAGCCATACAATCCATGGATATAGTTTCTGCTGCCATCCACTCTGTCGTTTTATTAAACTTGTTTTTATTACCTCAAACATAACGTGCAGCCCTTGTCACTTGATTCAACTCAAAAGAATGAATTATACACATGGTGAGCGAATTACGATAATAAATTGACATGCAATACATATCATGTATAATATTTACCCATAAAGATTAATAGAGATATACATGCGTTTTAGGGTTATACCCCAGAAACACCCGAGGTCTTAAACGTGTCTGAGCTAGGACAAGCTTACTCCCTCACGCCCGAACAAAAAGATGTTGCCCTACACAGACAAGCATTGAATTTTATCTAAAAATTACATAAATAATACAATGCTTTTTTTAATTTGCTAAGCAGGAGATATAAATGAGTTTTTTTGAAGACATTCGAGGCGATGAATCAAGTCGATTACGAAATAATGCAAAAGAAAGTCTTGATAGAGCGCTCAATACGCTAGAAAAGACGGTTGACAATGGATTCGAACCCTACTACAACTTTGATTTACATCTCAAATCATTGGCTCATCCAGTCTATTCTATTTTTCAACTCGCACGCAATGCACTTCGCTTAACCTATAGTGCCGTCGTTTTAACCGGTGCGTTAGTAAGTTTCAATGGTCGCGGTGCTGCCTCTGCACTCGGTAATATGGTTAATATTGTGCTTGCTTCGGTTGTTGAAATTATAAACATTGCATGCTCCATGATCTCGTTTGCGACCCGTACGCTTGCCTCGATGGGCGGCTATAATAGCGACACGACGTCACTAGCAAACGAGAGAGCAATACATAAAACAGCCTTTACGCTTGTTTAATCTATTTTTATACTGGATTATTTTTAGGATAAGTAACACAGCATTGGATGCAAACCATGAGATACCTACATGCCAACTGGCCTGCCCCAAAACATATTCGTGCACTCACAACCACGCGTGATGCCGGGGCAAGCCTTGGGCCTTATGCCCGTAATAATCTCGCCTTGCACGTAGATGACTTAGAACAACATGTACAAGCAAACCGCGCAGATTTACGCACACATCTAAACCTTCCAGCCGAACCCCAGTGGCTTAACCAAACGCATACGAACACATGTGTCCGGGTTGAAGAAGAAATATCACGCGATGCCGATGCCGCCGTAACAAGCAGCGCTATCCACCCGCTTGCCATCATGACGGCTGACTGCTTGCCAATTGTGTTATGTAATCAAGCCGGCACCGAGATTGCAGCCATTCATGCTGGATGGCGTGGATTATTAAACGGTATTATTGAACATACATTAGATAAAATGCATTCACCTCCAAGCACCCTCATGGCGTGGACGGGCCCGGCTATTTGCAAAGATTGCTTTGAAGTCGGCCAAGAAGTACCTGATATGTTTATCAAGCGCTATGCTTTTTCAGCACCAGCTTTTCGCCCCCATAACAAAAAAAGCCTCGGTAATCTTCCAAAAATTGCCGAACTGATTTTAAATCAACATGGGGTTGATGCTGTGTATCATGCGAACGCATGCACATTCGAACAAGAAAATCGCTTTTATTCCTATCGGAGAGCGCCACAAACCGGTAGAATGGCTACTCTCATTTGGTTCAATCAGACAATGGATGACTTAAGATGATTCACATGAAACGTAAACATGCTTTATCTTGCTTGGCCGTAGTATCACTTTTCTTTTCGTCGATGACGCTCGCTGAAACCACGCCCACCGCCCCGGCGACACTGGCTCCTGTACTTAAAAAAGTTATGCCTGCGATTGTGAACGTTTCTGTTCAAGGCTATATTCCTAACGAAATGCCACCTCAACCCGGTGAAGACAGGCCCAACTCTCCCGAGCAACAACGTGAAGACCAAGATACCGGTCCGCGAAAGTTCCAAAGCATTGGATCAGGTGTAATTGTTGACCCCGAGCACGGTGTGATTTTAACCAACGATCATGTCATTCGAAATGCCACCATGGTCACCGTCACACTCAACGACGGTCGACGCCTTAAGGCTAAAATCATTGGCAGCGATAGCGCAACCGACGTTGCTGTGATTAAAATCGACGCAAAAAATTTAAAAAGCTTACCCATCGGTGATTCCGACAAAACCGAAGTCGGTGATTTTGTGATGGCGATTGGTAACCCGTTTGGCTTAAATAGTTTTGGAAATAGCCAAACCGCGACGTTCGGAATTGTAAGCGCTAAGCAGCGCAGTGATTTAAATATCGAAGGAATTGAAAACTTTATTCAAACCGATGCGGCCATTAACCCCGGTAGTTCCGGCGGTGCTTTGGTCAATACCCGCGGTGAATTAATCGGTATTAATACGGCTATTATTTCGCTTCATGGCGGCAACGTCGGCATTGGTTTTGCCATTCCGATTAATATGGCGCGTGATGTCGCACAACAAATTACAAAATACGGCTCAATTCAACGTGGATTGATGGGGATTTTTGTTCAGCACTTGACCCCTGAGCTAGCTCAGGCCATGGGCTATTCAGAAACCTTACAAGGCGCCTTAATTGCACAAGTGAACAACGGC
This sequence comes from Legionella sp., assembly GCA_009995425.1. Taxonomy (GTDB): domain Bacteria; phylum Pseudomonadota; class Gammaproteobacteria; order Legionellales; family Legionellaceae; genus JAALKW01. The sequence goes on from JAACPN010000008.1 coordinate 16,545, forward strand.
TCACCTGCCGAAAAAGCCGGTTTAAAATCAGGTGATATTATTTTATCGATTAACGAAACGGACATTACACAAGCAACCCAAGTTAAAACGACCATTAGCTTATTGCGTGCAGGCAGTAATGCCAAAATTAAAATTAAACGCAACGGCGAAACGATGACGGTCACGGCAACGGTCACCGACATGAAAAAACAAGAGCAACAAATGCAAACGGCTAATCCGTTCTTGTATGGCTTGTCGTTACGTGATTTTGAGCAAGATTCACCACTGCACGGCCACATTGTGGGTGTTCAAATCGTAGGAGCTTCGGAGAACAGTGCGGGATGGCGTGCAGGCCTTCGCCCCGGTGATGTCATCATCAGCGCGAACCATAAACCAACGCAACAAAGCAAAACCCTGCAAGCCATTGCTGCTGAAAAGCAAAAGCAACTGCTGGTTCAAGTCTTACGTGGCTCTGGTGCGTTATATATATTGATTATTTAATAATGATATAGCCTGCTATTTATCTGGGCCGCAACTTGCGGCTCCACCTAAGTTCGGGTGCTTTTGAATCATTCATTTCATCCTCTCATGTATTTTTATAACATAATGTCTTATAATTCTAGACTTTGTTTTTCACTTGTACATTTAAGCGATCTATTTACTCTTATTTAGAACTAAACCACGTTCCTTTGCCAAAACATGAATCGGCAACAAAGCTTCATTCGTCCGCCTGACTATCAAGTCTATTTTTTGCTCACCCAAGAGATCTTTTAGTTGAAGTAGCAAGTTAATTTTTTTTTCAAACAAATTATCAACACAAGGTGTCTCAATATAAAGATCAATGTCTCCGCCTCGAGCTTTATCATCACAACGTGAACCAAATAACCATACTTCCGCCTGGCTCGAAATGTTTTTTTTCACGAGCTTCACGATTTCATGCTGATGGTGTTTGCTGAGTCTCATAATTTATAAAGCCCCAAGTTCAAGTATCAGATGAGGCTTGAAATATTTTACGATGCTCTTGAGCAAAGCTATCATTGCAGGCGCTGTTTCCCACGCTGCATTCAAAGCTTCTGCTTTATCTGATTCTTTGTTTGGATAATCATGTGCAAATGCATTACGAATTTCTCGTTGTTTTCTCCAGGCATCAACGGTATGAATAATCTTTCTCTTTTCCATTTTATTCAAAACATCCAATGTACTCGCTGGCGTTTCTTCTTCAAGTAATAAAATACCTCTAAATATTTTGTTACCAATACAGTCTTGTAAATCTGAATATCTTACACGAAACGCATCCAAACCATCGATTAAATCATCACTCGGATCTTTCAGTTCTTTCCCATCTAAAGGAAAGTTAGCTTTAAGTCGCCGTAATGAAATCTGTAATCGTTCTGCGGTTCTAATTGCTTCAGACCAATTATTTAAGAAAATAGCTAAAATAGCTTGATCATACATAGCAGCCCCCTCTTCAATCTTCATAGCATAGCATAGCGCTATCTTTTCATTACTGCCGCATTAAACTCACATTCAAATCCAAAGCATGTTCAACCCAAGGCCCCGAGGTACGATACGGATTATAGTCCCGGTCAAATGACTTGAGATTACATGTAAAAACGTGTAATATAATCAAGCCTGCGTCTTTATTTGTCTAATTCCAAGTCAGATGTCCAGAAATCATCCTCTACCTGTCTTATTTTCTTAATTAATCCTGTGCACGTTTGTTCTGTTACACTGGAAAATGCCGTATCAAGTTGTAGTAATAAGTTAGCCATGGTGAAATCACAATTTTGTGCCACTTGATTTTTCACAATGCCCCAGCATGTTTCTATCGGCTGTAGTTCAGGGTGATACGGCGGGGTACGCAACACTTCATGTCCCGCCTGCTCTGCAATTAAGTCGATTGCATAGGTAGGCGAAGGTGCTATTTTTCTCAAAATTTCAATCATCTCCGGCTTTAGGCAGTCATCTGAGACCGGTACATTATTGTTTGCCAACCAAAGCCGCATATATTCTTTTTTGCTGCTAGAGATCGGCGCAGAACAGGGGCTTAACACATTATGATAGGGCGCATTGTCCATAATAATTAAAGAATTCTTCGGAATATTCGGCAGAAGTTTCTCCTGAAACCATTTACTGAATAATTCATAATTCACCTGTCCGTGATAGTCACCCGTTTTTTTTGTGCTCTTATAAGTTAGTTTCGCGTTGGGTACCCAGCCATCTTTTGTGATGGCATTAATAATAATCAGTCGCTCACCTTGCCCAGTTGGCTTTTGTACGAGAGGTCCATCTTCCTCAAAATACCATGTAAAATCATTGCTGTGATTCTTATTTATGTAGGACTCATCAAAGTAAACCTCTGGACGAATAGTACCTGATCCTTTTCGGTTTTCACGTTTTCGCCTTATGTATCGTTGCCTTGCTGCAATAACATGATCTTTTTCTTTGAGATGCTGCGAACGGATACCTTTCCCAAACGCAAAGCCCCAGCGATCTAATGCCCGTCCGAGCGTTCTAATATTAAGATCATCTAATGGGATAGACTCTATAAGCTGTTGGCGCAGCAGATCCAATGTAATAAACTCACCTTCTTTGTTGGCAGACCGAATATATTCCCTGATGATGCTTTGCAACGAATCTGGCATTACGTGATTTGGTCGTCCCTTAATTTTCGGTGGTTGCTCAAGTAATTTCGGATCTTTATTAAAATCAGCCATCACACGCCTGACTGTCACTAGCCCTATTCCTAGCGCATGTGCCGTTCTCTCCATGCTTGGGCGTCCTTGCTCTACAAGATTTGTTTTGGTATGATCAAAATAGTCCTTGATGCGTACAATTGCTTTTTTGATATCCGCTGAAATGGCACGTCCTTGTTGATTCAAGCTTAGGTACTCCTATTGATAAATGCAGGCTTGATTATAATATACGTTTTGACATGTAATCTCAAGTCATTTGACCGGGACTATAGGAAATGTATCGATTATGGATACTAGTATTTGGCCAACACAAGGCGCTGCCAGTCCTTACCTTACGATTACAGCTCTTGCGTTAAGGCTTGCAGATTACTTATTGAAGCGAAGCCGTTGCTCGTGACGAACACTAGTTTGACACATTATTTAATCTATATAATTAAAATGCATAGTGTACATGGCTATTTCGCTGTTTTTCCCATAAATGCAAATATAAGCCTTGTTTATCAAGTAATGCTTGATGAGTTCCCATTTCTTGAATTGCTCCGTTATTCATAACAACGATTAAATCTGCATTCATAATTGATTGTAACCGATGCGTAATAACAATAAGCGTGTGCTGTTCTCTCATACTCTCCAACGTTTCTTCAATCATCCCAGCACTCAATGAATCAAGTGCTGATGTCGCTTCATCCAAACACACGATGGCAGGATTACTAATCAAGGCACGTGCGATACAAACTCGCTGACACTGCCCACCAGAAAGTCCTGATTTATGCCCAAAAATCGTTTCATATTGCTTTGGAAATAACATAATATCATCATGAATACCTACTTTTTTTGCTACCGCAATAACTTCTTCATCTGTTGCATCCAGTTTCCCCATTCTTATATTGTCCTGAATACTGCATTCAAACAATTTAGGTTCCTGCATGACAACGCCAATATTCGATAGCAATGACTGTTCTGAAACATGCTTATAATTAATCCCATCAAATAAAATTTGACCAGAATGAGGGGTTATTTCTTTCAATAACAGTTTTAAAAAGGTGCTTTTTCCAGAACCATTTGGACCCACAATTGCAACCATTTTCCCCGCATCTATGGTCAAATTAATTTCATTAAATTGACTTCTATTACTATAGCCAAAGATGACCTGATCAAAACAAATTTTATTTTTTAACCCAGACAGAGGCTGTGTTTTTTTTATTCTTGGTTGCTTCTTTTTGAATAGGCTTTCAATGTTCGAAAGACTTCTAGCACTTTGCATAAGCAAAGGAATGCGTGTGCTCAGCCCATTAACAGCCGTAACAAAATTTTGAAGCAACACCACAAACCCAACAAATCCCCCTGAATTTAAATTACCATAAAAAATCAGCACGCTACCGACAATCATGACAATCATCAAGATAAATTGAGCCCCTATCACAAAGGAACCACCTGTGAAACCTGAGCTAATATTGTGTCGATAGGTCGCTGTTCTAGCATGTATTAATTTTATTTTAAATAAATTCCGTTTGTATTTTTTTAGTAAATTCAAACGAATTTCATCATGCATCATGACACTTTCGTGAAGATCATGACGTAATTTTTTTTCAATACCCTCTTTTGAGATGGCTAGACTCGTTGTTTTTTTTGCTAAAAAATGAGGTAAAAACATGAGGGCCATCATAGAAAATAAACTAATTAAGGCCATAACCCAATTAAAATAAAACATTAAAACAGCGCTCAAAAATACCGTCAAAATATTACCCAGAACATACCATATAATAAACAATGATGTACTTTCGACGCTGGCAAGATGCTCACCAAAATGAGTCATGACATCACTAGGATCGATACCGTCGGAATGGTTTAGATTTTGTGCTAAAGAAAATAGTTTATACTTTATTTTAGAAAATACTTTTACATTCAACTTTGAACCTATGACAATCGTCATGGCCTGAGAAATAAATATAAGAAAAAAATTAAGCGCAATAATACCTATTGCCATGATCAATAACGATGTATTTTTTTTGTATATAACATCATTAAATAACCATTCAAAAATGATAGGTTGTGTCCCCTGATATACAACCCATAATACAATCGATACAATTACACCGATCAAAAGCATAGGATAGTGTTTTTGATAATGAAAGAGTGTGCTGATATAGGTAAAAACACCTGAAGTATTTAATGATCCATCTGTAGAGTCTTCCAAAGAAATCCCCCCTATTTTATAAGGTCTTATCTATCTTATGAAGATCACACAGGTTTTTCAATCAAATGGTACCTCTAGAGTTGACTACAAGCTGCAAACAACTTTGTTAATTGACGCTTTCAAAAAAAAAATCTATATGATAATGTTTTACTGCTCTTCTATCTGTAAAAAAAAAATAAAAAATAAATTAAGGATAATTTAAATGAATATAGTAAAAAGTACGGGCTTCGGTATTTCAACTGCAGCATTGCTTTCTCTATCTCTTGCCCATGCAGGCACGATGGGCCCTGGCTCAACACGTAGTTTTATTCCCTTCGTTGGTGGAGAAGCAGCATATACTTGGAATCAAATACAGCAACTATCGTTTAATCAATTTGTTACGGATAATTCAACGAAGGGCTGGGGTGGTCGTTTGTCTTTAGGTATGCGTCTTTCGTACTCTGAGCGGCTGAGCTTTACCAGTGAGGTTGGTGGTGGGTATTATGGTAACGTGGCGGGCAATTTAGATGCCTCACCTACCGTTCAACCTGAAGGCGTAGATGCGGGTGTCCTTGGCCACACCAACTTCAATATTGATGGGTATGATGTATTGATGGGCGCCATGTACCAATACAACAAAATTGATATATTTGGGAAGTTTGGATTTATGGCGCAAAACCTACGTGCACATACAACAGCCACACTCAGTGCTGTTATTCCTGGTGGAACATTAAGTAAACTGACGGATGTAAAACAAAGTGTCACGCAAATTTTGCCTGAAATCAAAGTAGGTGGAATTTACAACGTCAATGAAAATTGGGGGATGTCTCTTGCTTACATGCATGTATTTGGTTCGTCGATGAAAACAAATAAAACCATGATAGGTACAAATACGACGTTGACCATGTCTAACACACAGAACAATCAAAACCCAACACTTGATTCTATTATGTTTGGTCTAATGTACAGCATTGCGTAAATTTACGATAACTTAGACGGAGGCTGTAGTTTTTAACCTGCTCTGAGTTACCATTTTTTTTACCTCGATGACATCATGTGTTCTGATATAATCGACACCCTGTGAAATAATTTGTTTTGTTAATTCGGTGTTTAATACACCGGCGGTACGTGGCGCCACAATGAACACGGGAGCCATTGTTTGAAACAGAGGGATATGCGCAATAATTTCTTCTTGGATGCGCGGCTTCTCCTGTTCTGGTGTATTCGGATGCCACATACCTAAATTTGGATCAATAGCTAAAACTTCAACATTTCGTTTGTACAGAAGCGACAACGTTTCTTCGAAAAAAGTCAACGCGTCATGGATATTGAATTTTGAGTATGGTTTATTTCTTAAATCATAAGGATTTTTTGCTGGCAAGTAGTTCACAACCACTTTTCTACGCGCATTTGCAAGCTCACTTAAAAAAGAATCAGGGAAGTATGTTGAAGTATAATTAATAACCTGAACATGTTCCAAATACATTAATGCTGTTTCGATCGACCACGTATCAAGAGATAAAGATGAAATATTTTGCTGCTGCGATAATATTAGAGGTAATTTCAGTCTATTCTGTTCATCTATATCAGAAAGGATACTTGTTTTAGAACCAGACGAACGCCCGCCGATGTCAATATAATCCGCCCCATTGTTCAGTAATTGCTTTATTTTTAATAAAGCCAATTGCGGTGAACGAACAACTGCGTCCACTTGCGGTGATTCTTTTGACAAGTTAACAACAGAAAATAGTTTAATCATACGTACTGACTTAATGGATTTTTGTAATGATACGTGGAAAAATCAGCTGTTTTTTTGAGCTGTGTTCGTGGCCAATGCTCAATAAGGTCTAAGGGAAAAACAGTATCGCCACTATAGCTTTTAGTCATAATAGATAATAGGAAATCATCGATTAAGTGGTAAACAAGAAATAATTTGGCTATTTCAGCACCACCAATCATGTAACACGACTTATTTTCCGGTAAATTTTTCAGGTTTAAAAACTCATTGAGGCTGGAAACAAAAATAACTGTGCGAGGATGGTCTTGGCTTGACTTATACAAAGATTTTGAAAAAACAACACAATAGCGCTCATGAAAAAATGACCTCGGCATTTCTTCATACGTTGTAGCGCCGGTGATCATAATTTGCTGTGCTGTTGTTTGACGAAAAAAGGCTACCTCCTCTGGGAAGGTCCAAGGAAGACGACGCTTTTCTCCAATGATGCCGGTTGGATCACAAGCGATAAGGCCCGTTATTTTTCTATTCCACATCACGTATCCCAAACAAAGGGGTGAAACGTTGCATATTCTAGTAAATAACCATTAAACTGTATTATATTTTTTTTTTCAAGTCTAAATTTTTTTAACAACAGGATGTTGATGAAAGACAATGATTCGAACTACGATTTTGCAGTAAGCGCATTTATTACCCATAAAGAGCGATTGCTTTTACTTTCTCACAAAAAACTGAACACATGGATTAATGTAGGTGGTCATATAGAGGCTAATGAAGACCTAGAGATGGCACTTTGGCGTGAAGTTTTAGAAGAAACAGGTCTAAAACAAAGTGAATTGCAATTAATCGAACCCACGCAAAAACATGAAAGACCTCAGCAAAAAAATACATATGCAAAAATATTACCTATGCCATTTGATATAACGGTTTATTTTGTAGGTAACAATCCCCATCATCGACACGTTGATTTTGCTTACTTAATGAAATCATGCACCGACAACGTCACTTACAATAAAAATGAGTCCAATCAGTTCGGATGGTTTAACCTTCAAGAATTAGAGAGCATGCAAGACGAACTTTTTCCAAATGTATATGCTCAATCTGTTTTTGCCCTCAATCAATTATCTCATACCAAGATTGATGCTCCGGAGAAAATTTATACGGCTCAAGAGGACGTTATCTAATGGCTGATTTTTATCAAACACCCACATTATTTACATTAAGTAATATTTGCTTTGATGAAAATAAAGTATTTTCACACTTTTTTACACAACCTGTTGTTATTGTTATACCTTGTCATTTTAGACATCTTGAAAATAAGGCTGTTTTTAATTTATTAAACGAATTAAAACCTATTAATTATATTACAGAAATCATTGTTGTCGTTAATGGTCAGGTACATCCGAGCGACGACGTCACGTACGTCTTGAAGTCACTCGATAAAAAATGCACTATTTTGTATGAATCTTCTGGGAATAAACCCGGAAAAGGATTAGCTCTTTGCCTTGGCTTTTCTTATCTTTATAAAAAATATAAAAATAAAGCTATTGTGGCTACCCTAGATGCTGATTTAAAAAATTTTACGCCAACACTTTTACTGAAATTAATTTATCCAATGCAAACACTAAAAGCGGATTTCAATAAAGGTTACTATACGCGCTACTCCGATAAAAAATTAGACGGAAGATTGACTCGACTGCTGATTTTCCCCTTACTACAAGCGCTTTTATTACAGAAAAAAAATGATGAATTATTGTTATTTTTAACAGAGTTTAGATACCCTCTATCTGGCGATGTGGCTTTTAAAAGTCATCTTATTCCACAACTCGACTTGGCTAGTAATTGGTCGTACGATCTATCCTTACTGGTTTCGGTCCATAAAAACAAATCCTGTCTTAATTTATTTCAAACAGAGATCACACAAAACTATCAGCATCCTCACCGCGATTTAAATCACGCTTCGGACTTTGGTTTAATGGAAGTCGCACGTGACATTATTGCCTACTTGCTGAATACATTCCCGGTAGATACCGAGCTCTTAGCAAAAAATTACGAGCTTTCTGGGCAATGTTTTGTGAATAAATATGAAAAACTGGCTCTATTTAATAACTTGTTTTTTTCAAAAAAAAATGAAGAGCAATTGATAGCACTGATAATATCTGAAATTTTAAGCCATTCGATAGCATAATATGATGCAGAGAATATTATTTTCCGACGTTGATGGATGCATTATAAATGAACTGAATCCTAATTTTTCGCTCATTCAATCCATTATCAATCAATTAGATGATGCCGGCATTGTGCTTATTTTAGCAACCGCTAAAACGGCACATGAAATCATCTCGCTCAATCATCACTTAAATTTACCCGGACCATTTATCATCGAAAATGGCGGAGGCATACTTTTTCGACATCCTTTGGCGACGCTTTATCCATCTCACGACGTGATATGCATGGATGATTATTATTTACTAAAGTCAGGCAACATAAAGCCCGATCTTGCCTTATTAAAAACGTTTAGCCCTATTAGTTCAATATTGACCCAAATGATTCAACTGCCTCATGATATTAATTTATCTGCAGAAAATGAAAAATTATCTAAAATTAGATTTTTTACGGAACCTATTTATATCAAAAATTTATCAAAATTCGAACTAAAACGCTTGAAGAAACAACTCCACAAACATAATATTTATTATGACTCCAGTGATTCTTTTCTTCAAACATATACCTCTCGAAACAACAACAAAGGGGCCGCCCTGAAGTTTATACTCTCCACAATATATGCAGATATAAAATTCACGACGTTTGCAATTGGCGACTCTTTTAATGATTTTTCCATGTTAAATCGTTGCGATCATGCTTATTATATTTTAAATAAAACGTTAAAATCCCCCTCCCCACAATGGAATTTAATCAGCGAAAAAGGATTTTCAGGTTGGAAAAAATCGATTGAGGCCATTACCTCCTACGATTATTTATCACTGCCGCATTAAATTAAAATTCAAATCCAAAGCATGTTCAACCCAAGGCCCCGAGGTACGATACGGATTAATATCAAGTCCACCACGCCTGGTATAACGCCCATATACCGTTAAATAATCAGGTTTGCATTGTGCCATAATATCAACAAAAATCCGTTCAATGCACTGCTCATGAAAACCTTGATGATTTCTGAACGAAACAATATATTTTAAAAAACTTTCAGGAGAAATACGCGGCCCGCGATAAGATATCTGTACGCTCCCCCAATCAGGCTGATTGGTAACAGGGCAGTTAGAACGGAGTAAATCAGAACATAAACGCTCTTCGATGATCTCATGACTGACTTGCAATAACGTTGGTTCCACTTCATAAACCGAACAAGCAATATCTAAATCATCCACACACGTACCATCAAATCGCGGTTGGATCTCATAAACATGCCAGCCCTGTGATAGCAGAATTTTCACAACCACTTGGCTTTGTAAGCATGCCGCTAAATCTTCTGTAATCAGCGCCTCTACAGCAGCAACGGATGCAAATACGGTTTGATTCAGTGAATTAAAATACAGCTTAAGCGATTTAGATTCGATCAAATTTGGAGAACAGCAATCATAGGTGATGCTTGCCGTTGCAACGCACGGTTTACCTTTGGGATTAAGCCACGACACTTCATAATGATTCCAGGTATCAAACCCAACAAAAGGCAACGCATCAGGATCTAAGCCAAGCTCCTGCCATTTAGGGCCACGTGCAATCGGAAACAAGCGTCCGGGATTATACTCAGCGTCATAAGATGTTGCTTGCCCTAATTCACCATAACCCCCATTTTGATTATTCATGGATGGATCCTTTTGAAAAAATAAGGCATTCTAACATATGAAGCAAACATAATTTAATACGCTATACTAACATTATAGTACTCAGTAATTACGGACCACTAACTGGAGCACACGATGAGCGACTTAAAATCAAAGATTCCTGATCTAAGCGAAATTGGCAACATGGCAGGCAAACTTTTTAAAGATGTTAAAAAAAGTGTTTGTGAAATTGCCGAAGATTATAAAGCTAAACACAAAAAATCTGCAGCACCTAAGGCTAAAGCGGAAGCCCCTAAAACTGCAGCCAAAAAGAAAGAAGACAAATAAGTACGTTATCGGAAACATGTGATGTGGCTAAACCCATCGCATGTTTTTCCAAAACATAGCTCCTGATCACCTAAAGTTTGAGTTGCCGGAAGATTTGCTTGTTTGTCGTAAGACGTCGCACGTCGGTAACCGTGCTGGCGACAAAATGCATCGGCCGCTCCCTTTCCACAACCGCTATGATTTTTGTAACACCAATCCACACGATAATTTTTAAATCGAGGCAACACAAAATCATGTGAACGGTACGCATAAACCGGTGGCTCTGCTTTTTTTACACTTTCCTCACATGAAATAAACATAAAACCATCACAACGCCAGCCTTTGCACTGGTTTGTTGAAGCGGGATAGCGTGTCAACCCCACATTATGCTCAATACGCGCTTTCGAAGCCTTCTCATACCCCATTGAGCGACAATATTGAGATGCCAATTCTAATCCGCAAACTTTATGATCTTCTGAACAATAGTTGAGGCGCATACCATGCTCGAGCGGGTACCAAAAATCCCGATAAACATCATTCTGAGATGACGCCGCATAAGAAGACAGGCTTGAACACAGCAGTGGTAGTAACACAGCCGTAAATAAACGATAACGTTGCAACATGATTTATAATCCGTAATTTATTTTAAATCTATCTTAGCTTATTATTTTTATTGCTTCCATCATCCTGGCCATGCTGTTACGACACCTGACGCCTTGCCTCAAGTACATTGGGTATTAGCTCCAACTTGCCCAATAGACGAGATAAATCACTCAAACTCGCGACTTCAACGGTTAGGGTCAGATGCGTCATGTTTTCTTTTTTATGCAATTGCGTTTGCAATGCAAAAAGGTAAGCTTTTTCGTTCGCTAAGAGCGCCGTAATATCCCGATGAAGCCCTTGTCTATCAAACGCACGAATCAACAAATCGACGGCGTAACGTTCTGAGGTTGTGCTACCCCAAGTCACGTCTAAAAAGCGCTGTTTTTGTTTTTCACCTGCATTTAATACATTAACGCAATCTTGTCGATGCACTGAAACGCCGCGGCCAAGCGTTACATAGCCTAACACCGGATCGCCGGGCACCGGCTGGCAACAGCGCGCCATATGCGTCAGTAAATTATCCACCCCTTCAACCTGTAAATCATCACTCGCTAAGTCGCTACGCTTCGGTGGCAGCTTAATCATACGCTCCATGGATGGTTCTGGTAGCATCTCTGTAGATGGTTTTAAACGAGATATGATTTGAGAAATTTTTAAATCACCACGACCCAATGCCGCACGTAAATCATCAAGATGCTTTAAGTTAAACGCTGGCAACACTTCACTTAAACGCTCTGAACGTATGCCCAGGGCTTTCAGCTCTTTAGCAAGCATCTCTTGCCCTGCAAGTCGATGCTCTTCATAATCCTGCATTTTAAACCAATGCAGCACCTTGGCTTTTGCTCTCGGTGTTTTTAAATAGCCTAAATGCGGATTAATCCAGTCTCGTGAAGGCCGCAATGCTTTGCCGGTTAATATTTCAACTTTATCCCCGGTTTTTAATAAGTACGTGAGCGGTACAATATGCCCGTTGACTTTGGCACCTCGGCATCGGTGCCCAATATCACTGTGCACTTGATAAGCAAAATCGAGCGGTGTGACGCCTTGAGGTAAATCTAAAATATCTCCGTCGGGCGTAAACACGTACACACGCTCATCTAAAAACTCGGCATCAATCGATTCTGATATACCCTGACTTACGGCCATTTCACGGTGCCATGCCAAAACTTCGCGAAGCCATTCTATTTTACGTTCATGTGATTCTTGCACCAATTGACCTGGCGCTTCTTTATATTTCCAATGCGCAGCAACCCCCATTTCGGCTTGTTCGTGCATGTGAAACGTACGAATTTGAACTTCAAAAACTTGCCCTTCGGGTCCTTCCACAGCCGTATGCAAGGATTGATAACCGTTAGGTTTTGTATTCGCAATATAATCATCAAACTCACCAGGAATTTGCTTCCATAACGCATGAACACAAGCTAAAACTTCATAGCATTGTTCCGTCGTTTCAACCAACACACGGATAGCTGTCGCATCATAAATCTCTTGAAGCGATACATTTTTTCGCATCATTTTACGATAAATACTATGAATATGCTTCGAGCGACCATACACCGCTGAGTGCTCAATGTTCATGCTAGCAAGTTGAATGTTTAATTCTTTAACCAACCAATCCACATAACGATCACGCTCAAGTCGTTTGGTTTTTAAACCCCCTGCAATGGCCTTATACTCTTTCGGATGTAAGTAACGAAATGCTAAGTCTTCCATTTCCCATTTGATAGCACCAATACCTAAACGATTCGCCAAAGGCGCATAAACTTCCATGATTTCCATGGCCAAGTGCGTGCGTTGTTTTTCTGGCATATGGTTTGCAGCACGTATGACGCATAAACGTTCTGCGAGCTTAATAAGCACCACACGCACATCATCCACCATGGCGAGCAGCATTTTTCTGATGTTATCTAATTGTTGTTTATTTTGAGACGATTTTTCCGTTAACGCCTGAAAGCTTGACAGGGCATTCATTCGATCCACACCTCGCACGAGGCGCGCAACATCCTTCCCTAACTGCTCTTCGATGTCCTCCACAGACAATTCGGCGTAATGCACGCTTTCAAACAAAATGGCTGCCGCAAGTGTATCTTGACCGACCTCTAAGTCAGCCAAAACATCAGCCATGGCCAAGCCTTGTTGCAAGCAGGAAATGCCGGCCTCAGTCACATGATCCTGCCCCGCAAGCTGCGCTAAACCACACGCGCTACGAACCTTCTCCATGTTTTGAAGATAACCGCGATGACCAAGATGTTGAAGCCATTTTTGAACATCAATGCTTCCATCTGATAATAAAGCAATGCCTTCCCTGACTTTAACCATATCGCTCCCTATCTTTTTTTAAATAACCCCATCACTTCGACGTGCGTTGTATGAGGAAACATATCCATGACCCCAAGTTTTTCTAAGCGATAGCCTTGCTCATGAAGCATTTCAGCATCGCGTGCAAATGTTGCTGGATTACATGAAACATAAAGTATGTTTGCTGGATTAATATGCTGAATTTTTTTAACAATAGCAAATGCACCCGTACGTGGTGGATCCACTAAAAGCTTGTTACAGCCGTGTTGCTTTAGGGGCAACAACGCTTCTTCATCGTCCAGATTAGCGCATGAAAACTGTGTGTTGGTTAAGTTATTTTTTAAAGCATTCGTACGTGCACGTTCAACCATCGTATCACTGCCTTCCACTCCAACAACACGTGCACAACGTGTCGCCAGCGGCAAAGAAAAGTTACCTAAACCACAAAATAGATCTAAAACCACATCATCTGAGGAGAGTTCTAACCAATCAAGCGCTTGCGTCACCATACGACGATTAAGCGCAGGATTCACTTGCGTAAAATCGGTGGGATAAAACGAAAATTTAATCTTTTGGTCGGGCAGCTCATAACTCAACATATCATTCCCTTCAGGATAAAATAAGCTTACGCTGTTTACCCCTGCAGGTTGAAAATAAATACGAAAACCGGTCGCATCAGAAAACGCGCGAAACTTCGCTTGATCAGCTTTACTCAAGTCCGCCAGATGTCGAAACACGAGTGCAACAACATCATCGCCAGCAGCTACTTCGATTTGTGGAAAACTATGAGGATCGTCCATAGCCCCTAAAAGCTTGCTTAAGGCTTCCAGCGACGTCCCAACTTTTTCATGTAAAATTGAGCAATGCTGAACATCAGCCACATAACGCCCCTGATGTTTTTCACGAAAACCAATCAGAACACGGCCTTTTTTTTCAACATAACTCACGCTCAACCGCGCGCGACTACGATAATGCCAAATACTGGATCCCGATAATGCAGGTGCAATACACTGAGGCTCGAGATGGCCAATACGCATCAACAGCTCTAAGACTAATTTTTCTTTCTCATGAAGTTGAATTGCTGGATTCAGGTGCTGTAACGAACATCCACCACACACGCCATGATGGGGGCATTGCGGCTCGACGCGATCAGGCGAAGGTTCTTCAATCGACAACACACGCCCTTCATCAAAATCACGTTTTGTACGTAACCGTTCGAACGTCACCAACTCTCCGGCAAGTGCTCCATCAATAAACGTGGCTTTACCATCGATGCGTGCTAATCCACGCCCATCATGACTTAATTTTTCTACGCGTGCTGTCACCGGGACTTTTGAAACACGGGGCTTACGTCGAGAACTCATAAATATCTACACCTATCCTAACCATTTACTTTTTATCTTTTTTATCTTGCTTATCTAAAACAATTGCATTTGGATCCACCGATAACGAACGCACAAACGTACGAACTTCATCCGAAGATAACTCCATATGCTTACCTCGGCTTAAAAAGCGTGGCATGGTCAGTGAGCCATACCGAATGCGAGTCAAACGACTTACTTCAAGACCTTGTGATTCCCACAATCGTCGAACTTCTCGATTACGTCCTTCAGTCAACACCACATGATACCAAGTATTCGCTGCTTCACCGCCCTGAAATACCAAGCTTTTAAACGATGCCATGCCATCTTCTAACTGAACCCCGTTTTTAAGCGCTATCTCTACTTCAGGCTTAACCCGGCCATGAACACGTACGGCATATTCTCGCTCAATCGCATAGCGTGGATGCATCAGCTCATTCGCCAATGCCCCATCATTGGTAAAAATTAATAATCCCGACGTATTAATATCCAAACGGCCCACTTGAATCCAGCGTCCGCGTTTGAGCATCGGTAAATTATCAAACACCGTTTTTTTGTGCTTCGGATCATCTCGACTGCTAATTTCACCCACAGGCTTATGATAAATCAAGATCCGCGTTCTTAACGGTAAATTCAAAGGGTTTTTAATTAACTTACCTTTGACTTTAATTTTATCGTGAGGCGCCACAACATCTCCAAGCTGCGCTTGTTTTCCGTTGAGTTGCACCACACCGTTTTTAATCCATACTTCCATTTCACGTCGCGACCCAAGTCCTGCCTGACTGAGTACTTTTTGTAATCGTTCACCACTCATTAATAATCCAACCCCATAGCTTCGCGTACATCGCAAAGTGTTTTTTGTGCATCAGCACGTGCTCGCTCACTGCCTTCTGCGGCAATGCGCTTAACCGAGCCCATGTCCGCTTCATAATCACGTATATTATCTTGTATTGGTTTAAGTTCTTTATGGATGGCGTCAATCACGGGGCGTTTGCATTCCACACACCCTATGCCCGCTGAACGACACCCGGTTTGTACCCAATCTTTGACGGTATCATCAGAATAAATTGCATGAAATTTCCACACAGGGCACAGTTCAGGATTACCTGGATCGGTACGCCTAACACGAGCAGGATCGGTCGGCATGGTCAACACTTTTTTCTCAACCATCGCAGGCTCTTCACGTAAACTAATCGTATTGCCGTAAGATTTTGACATTTTTTGGCCATCAAGCCCTGGAATTTTTGCATGTTGCGTTAACAAAGCCTGTGGCTCAGATAATATTAATTTACCAATACCCTCTAAATAACCCAACAAACGTTCTTTATCGCCTAAAGCCAAATTACCTTGATCTTCGATTAATGCACGCGCGGTGTTTAATGCCTCATGACATCCGTCTTGTTGAAACGAGGTCAAAAGCTTTTTATAAAGCTTGGCATTTTTCTTACCCATTTTTTGAATGGACTGTGATGCCAAAGCCTCAAAATTAGCCCCTCGTCCATACAAATAATTAAACCGCCGAGCAAGTTCGCGCGTTAGTTCAATATGTGCAACTTGATCCTCACCCACAGGCACCCAATCGCCTTTATAAATAAGCACATCGGCACTTTGTAATACAGGATAACCTAAAAATCCGTGTGTCGACAGCTCTTTTTCATGCAGCTTTTCTTGTTGGTCTTTATACGTAGGAACGCGCTCTAACCAACCCAAGGGCGAAATCATCGATAATAATAAATATAACTCGGCATGCTCAGGCACCCATGACTGAATAAACACACGTGAAAGACTTGGGTTTACACCACAGGCTAACCAATCAACCAATAAGTTCCACACATGCTGCTTAATGGCACCCGGTTCTTCATAGTGCGTGGTTAAACCATGCCAATCGGCGACAAAAAAATAACAATCATATTGATGCTGCAACTGCACCCAATTACTCAAAACACCATGATAATGCCCTAAGTGCAAATGACCTGTGGCACGCATACCCGACACCACACGCTTATTATTACCCAGTAATACAGACATCTATTTCCTCACTGCTTGCTCTTATTGAAAAGGCGTTGGATCGCCTTGTCCTTCTCGTATAATCACAGGATAATCTCCTGTTAAATCGACCACAGTCGTAGGTTCAGCACCACAAAAGCCACCATCAATAATTAAATCCGTCTGATGACCGAGCACATCACGAATCGCTTCAGGTTCACTGAGCGGTGTGTCAGAACCAGGCAAAATTAACGAACTACTGACCAGCGGCGCATCTAAGCACTCCAGTAAAGCCAAAGCAATCACATGCTCTGGCACACGCAAACCTAAGGTTTTACGTTTGGGATGCAGCATTAAGCGCGGCACCTCACGCGTTGAATTCAAAATAAACGTATACGGCCCGGGTGTAAACGCTTTCAGCAACCTAAAAATAGGACGACTTACCTGTGCATACGTACCAAGTTCAGATAAATCTCGACACACCAACGTCATGTTGTGATCTTTATTCAGCTCACGAAGCTTTCGTATGCGTTCTAATCCCGATTTATTACCTAAACTACACCCCAAGGCATAGCCCGAATCCGTCGGATACACAATTAAACCGCCTCTCGAAAGAACATTTGCAGCCTCTCGCAGTAAGCGTGCCTGGGGATTATCCGGATGAATCGCAAAAAATTGACTCATGGTTAGCAGATCCTCTTGCCTTAATTAAGTAGGTAGTATACCTGACTCTACTGACAGTTTGTATTTTAAGTTGATTTAGATAATTTAACAGCAACAACAGCATCTTCATGAGGCTTAGCATCAGCCTCTGCAACATGAGCTTGGCGAGGAAACATCGAAATCAAAGTCGAGTTCACATGCAAACATGCGTGAGGTTCGAACGGCGTATAGGCCAGCATATTTTCAAAATAACATAATTGAGCCGGCTTTAATTGCCGTGATTCTGGAGCTGCATGAGCTACATAATCGCGAATACATGGTGCTAGCGCCGCTTTAAGCTCTATTAAATGCTTAGGCTCTAATGCTTGATACTGATACCCCAGCGTCACATGAAAATGACTCGGGATATGATGCTCATAATGGTATTTTTTAGCTAAAGCTTCAATTTGACCACAGCTATCTGCATCAAGCCTAACATCGATTTGAAGCGCACCGTTTGTGTATAAATCAGCGTAAGTCAGCGTAGGTGAAATTGGGTTTTGTTGAAGTATTTGATTTAACTCATTAAAAAAACTTTGTTGGGCTGCAACATAATCATTCCAAGATAAAGATAAGTAACGATTTTCGATTTCATCTTTTGTAAATAAATTAATCGCCGTGACATGCCAACTGGATAAAGGCAAGATAGAATAATAATCCGTCACGTTTTTATCTCGAACTAATGTATTAATAATATTACACCAGACATCAAAGTCTTCGTTTAAATTCAGCTTACAAATCACCGTGTATCCAGGAAAAGGTAAATAATGGCCTTGGAAATCTAATTTATATTTTGGCATGCATGCGCTCCTACGCTCGTCATCTGTCCTGTGCGTACTGATAATACGCGTAGATTATAGCTTCAAATCTGCTAATATAAAAATAAACCCTAAAATAAATCAGGAGATTGTGTATGAAAAGAACATTATTGACCGTAGTAGCCCTCGTCGCGACCTTATCATTTGCGTTTGTTGCACCAACAAGTTACGCCGAATCCAAGCCTGAGGCCAAAGCCTCGTGCCAGCATCATGGCCATGGTTGCAAACACTGCGATTGTGCAAAAAAACAAACCATTAAAAAATAATTTAGATTAGATTTGATTAATTCTCGAGCTGCAATATAGCCAAGAGCTCGAGAGTGATAACCATATTTTTATTTATTGGATTTTTTGCGTTGTTTTATACACCTGCTTGATTTGCTCTTGAAGTTGCTTTTGCATGAGCTCCATGCGCTTGTTCATGTCTTTATTCATCTCTTGCATTTGAGTTTGAAATCCAGTTTGCATGTCTTTCATCTGCTTTTGAAGTTGTTTATTGAGCATTTGCATTTGTTTTTGTTGTGTTTCTTGTATCGTTTTCATTTGTGACTGAAGTTGCTTATTCAACGCTTGAATTTGTTCAGACGCACCCATTACTGCTTGAGCATAAACAGGTGAAAGACTGGCACATAGCATCACACTTCCCGCGATGCAGCTTGTGATTATTCGCATGAAAAACCTCCTGTTATTTTATCAACTATAATTTTAGAGTTATTATTTATCACTCCCTACTCAACTATAGCTTAAAACAAGACGAGATAGTAAAACAACGGGAAAACTTGCAAGCCTCCATGCTTGCACTAAATTAATCAAACGCGCCAGTTGCTAGGACCTGAGCCTTTTTTATTATCAAAAGGATTTTCTTGAGGATTGTCATCATCGGTAGAATGTTCAAAAAACCCCTGACGTTTGAATTGATTTCTGCTTGAGTCGTTAACCGGCGAATTCTTATGCAATGCTGCCTTATGATTAGATGTACTACGGGGTGAATGACCTAGGTGTTCATCCAGGGTCGTCGCATCATCTAGATCAACCTCATGCCTTGTGGGCAAAAAGACTCTATTCTTAACATATTTCACAGGTTGTATCACAAGATTATTCACCACCACTGGTAAAATATCACTGAAGGGTTGAAGTATTGTAAGAGGAACTCGTATAATAGTAGCCGCTACGCCAACCACGCCTTTCAGAAAAGTTTGGATTGGAGGAGTTGCTGATCCTCGGGTTAAACCCACTTCTAATATTCGATACGCTGCTCTCTCGACAAAGGTTAATAATGAATGAAGCATTTTTATGGGATTTAATAAAGTTAAAATAAGGTTAGAAAAAATATTTTGTTTAAGCTGTGGTCTCCTCCCGCCCGAATTTACTTGATAAATATCATTAAGTAATGGCAAAATAGCCAAAAGTTCTAATACCGACTGCTTTTGTGTACGCAAAGATGCATTCCTCACAGAATAAGTCTGTATTAAAAAATCCTGTGCAGCCTTCCAAAAAGGAGAAAAAACACTGCCTGTGACTTGAGCACGAAGAGCGCCTTTTAGGTATGGTGTTCTAAGTGATGTACTCTCTATTTTCTTTAATAAACCTTGCGCTATCTCATCCAGTTCGTCATCCAGTTTATGTAGCTTGTTAGGGTCATAAAGCATCGCCTGTAAGCAATGAAATTCGCAATCATCGAACAACCAAAAAACAGTACCTTCACTACGCGCCAATAGGGAACGATGCGCTCCATTAAGAGCTTCCAACCGCTCAGCACGATATAAATATGGCATACATTTCTCCCCAAAAATATTACGTATCAAAACCAATACTGTATAAATATATTACACCAATATACCTCAAAACGCAAAAACGGTGAATATTTTTTTCATATTGATGTACCATCGTGTTTTTTTATAAACGCCGATAACAAAATAACGCGGAGCCTTATGACTCAAACGTGCATGCCAGAAAACATACATAGGCTTGAAGATACCGTCGCTTCACATCCATCAAGCATCTGGAGAAGCACGCTACGTGCCTTTTGCTCTGGCCTTTTGCTCCCGATCGGTTTTGCTCCGTTTCACCTGCCTGGCCTCGCTATTTTAGGCTTAGCATTATTTTTTATACAATTACATGCGCGCACAGCAACAGCCAAACATGCAGGCATCATCGGCTTTGCTTTTGCCATGGGGTTTTTTGGCTTAGGTGTTTCTTGGATATACGCAAGCATTCATAACTATGGCCATCTTAATTTATTTATATCTGCACTACTTACCTTGCTGTTTGTGGCTTATTTGGCGCTCTACACAGGGCTTATGGCCATGCTGTATCAGCGACTGGCGAAAAACATGCCTGATTACGCCCGTGTTTTATTGTTTAGCTCACTATGGTTGCTCTCCGAGTATTTACGCTCAACATGCTTAGGTGGCTTTCCTTGGCTTGCACTCGGTTTTGGACAAATGGATTCGCCTTTGCAGCACCTGCTTCCCCTGGTGGGCGTTTTAGGTGTGGGTTGGCTTACCGCACTTGCTGGCGGTGTTTTAGGCTTGGTGTTTCTTACCTCAGGCACTAAAAAACGCCTGGGTTTGCTTGCTTTCGTACTGCTTATCCTAAGCCCTGAAGCAATCAAACACGTGCACTGGACCCAAGTCAATCAAAAGCCTTTATCCGTGGGCGTGATTCAAGCGAATTTATCGATGCGCGACAAATGGGATGAATCCCTGTTTTGGAATATCTTGGATTATTATCAAGGGGCTGCCTCAAAACTAATTAAAACAAAGCAATTACAATTCATTGTCATGCCTGAGTCTGCGATCCCACTCCCTAGCAGCTATGTCCGTGACTTTTTAGACACGCTCAATCAAGAAGCTCAAGCAAACAACAGCGCTGTTTTACTGGGCATCTCGCACGCAGAAGCCAATACCGTTAACGAGCCCCGTTACCATAATGCTTTGCTTGGCTTGGGTCATGCAGAGGGTGTATATTTAAAACAACGCCTGGTGCCGTTTGGTGAATTTATCCCGCATGCGTTTGCAACTATCAATCAATGGCTCGGCCTTCCTGCGCCTAATATGGTCACAGGACAAACGCACCAAAAGCTTATCAACATTCACCAACACCCTATCGCAACATTGATTTGTTATGAACTGGCCTACCCTGAACTTTTGCGTACTCAGCTTCCCCAAGCTGAATGGATTGTATCGATCAGTGATGATGGATGGTTTGGTCACTCCTTTGCGATTTATCAACATCTGCAAATGGCTCAAGTGCTATCCAAGCAAACGGGACGTTTTCAAGTTGTCTCCAATAATAGCGGGCTTTCTTCAATCATTAATGCCCAAGGCGCTATTTTAAATAAGCTTTCGGCTTTTGATACAGGCATTCTAGAAGGTGTGATTCATTCCGCCACAGGAAGCACGCCCTGGGTACGTATAGGCGACACGCCGGTTATGCTATTCAGCAGTTTTATACTATTAATTTCACTTGGATTTCGACTTAAGCTTGCCGCGAGCAAGAAGAGGCGTTATCCTAACCAACTCCGTTAATTTTTGTCAGTCAATCATGGATAATCGCTACAGCCCGCAAGACGTTGAACAAGAAGCCCAAGCGTATTGGGAGAAAAAAAAATGCTTTCAGGTTTCTGAAGATCTGAATAAAGAAAAATTTTATTGTCTTGCCATGTTTCCCTACCCGAGTGGCTCGCTGCATATGGGGCATGTACGTAACTATACACTTGCCGATGCGATTGCGAGGTATCAGCGTGCGCTAGGTAAAAATGTTTTACAACCGCTAGGATGGGATGCTTTTGGACTTCCAGCTGAAAATGCAGCGATAAAACACGGCGTTCATCCAGCCGACTGGACCAAAAAGAATATTGCAGCTATGAAAGAGCAGTTTTTATCGCTGGGTAACGCGTATGATTGGCGGCGTGAAATCACCACCTGTGATCCCGTTTATTATCAATGGGAGCAATGGTTTTTTATTAAATTATTCGAAAAAGGCCTCGCCTACAAAAAAAATGCGATGGTCAATTGGGACCCGGTCGATCAAACCGTGCTTGCCAACGAACAAGTGGTGAATGGCCGTGGTTGGCGCTCCGGCGCGTTGGTTGAACGCAAAGCCATATCCCAGTGGTTTATTAAAATAACAGCCTATGCCGATGAGCTCTTGCTTGGACTCGATACTTTGGATGAATGGCCCACCAAAGTTAAACAAATGCAACGCAATTGGATTGGACGTTCTGAAGGTCTTGATGTTTACTTTCCTATCGAAGACCGTGTAAAACCATTAAAAATTTATACCACACGCGCCGATACGTTGATGGGTGTCACGTATGTCGCAATCTCTCCTGAACATACCTTAGCGAAAGAAGCGGCTGAAAATAATCCTGAAATTCAAGCTTTTCTCGACAGCTGCGCCGGCATGGGAACTGCCGAGGCCGATATCGCAACACTCGAAAAGCGTGGTATAGATACAGGATTATTCGCAACCCATCCCCTAACCCAAGAAAAACTACCGATTTGGATTGCTAATTTTGTGCTCATGCAATACGGTACCGGTGCGGTGATGTCGGTTCCGGCACATGATCAACGTGATTTTGAATTTGCAAAAAAATACAATTTACCCATACGCGACGTGATTGCACCCAACGACGGCTCAACGCATGACTTTACGCAATCTGCATTCACACGTGATGATGGCATACTCGTCAATTCTCAAGAATTTGACCATCAAACCTGTGATGCAGCTAAAAAAGCCATCAGCGAGCATATTGAGTCATTAGATTTGGGACGAACATCGGTGCATTATCGTTTACGTGACTGGGGCGTTTCACGCCAACGTTACTGGGGCACCCCCATTCCGATGATTTTGTGTGAGCACTGCGGCACCGTCCCCGTTCCCGAGGATGAATTACCGGTTAAACTTCCTGAAGATGTCAAATTTTCGGGGCAAGGTTCTCCGCTAGCTCACTGCGACGAATTCACACATGTTGCCTGCCCTAAATGTGGCGAAGACGCACGTCGTGAAACCGATACGTTTGATACTTTTTTTGAATCATCTTGGTACTACGCGCGCTTTGCCTGCAAAGGCCAAGAAGATGTCATGCTAGACGACCGCGCCAAATATTGGACCCCTGTCGATCAATACATCGGAGGTGTTGAACACGCCGTGATGCATCTGCTCTACGCACGATTTTTCCATAAACTCATGCGTGATGAAGGACTGCTTAATTCCGACGAACCGTTTAAAGCATTACTTACCCAAGGCATGGTGCTCAAAGACGGACAAAAAATGTCCAAGTCAGTTGGCAATACCGTTGATCCAACATCGTTGATTGAAACCTATGGTGTGGATACCGCTCGACTTTTTATCATGTTTGCAGCCCCTCCTGAACAAGATTTAGAATGGTCTGACTCAGGGGTTGAAGGTGCACATCGTTTTCTTAAACGTTTATGGGCTTTTGTACACCAACATCAACCACTGTTCCATGAGCTTAATATTCTTTATGTAGAAAATAGACCACGTATTGATTGGTCAAATGCCGAAAATCGCTTGAAAAAAGCGCGTTCTATCGTTCATCAATGCATTGCACAAGCCTCAGCAGATTATGAGCGTCAGCAATATAACACCGTGGTTTCTGCATGCATGAAATTACTCAATACTATCTCAGCTTATACACCTGAGAACGGTGAAGACCACTACTTTTTATATAAAAGCACCACAGCTTTGTTGCGATTACTTGCTCCTATTACGCCACATATCACGCATGTGCTTTGGAAAATCATCGGTTTTTCTAAACCGATTATTGATGCTTCTTGGCCCAAGTATGACAAAAACGCACTCAAAATGGATGAAGTCGATTTTGTGGTTCAAATCAACGGAAAGCTACGTGGACAATTTACTTTAGCCAGTGATACTCCAGAAGATGTTTTACTTGAACATGCAACAACCGCTGTTGCATCGTTTCTTGAAGGCAAATCAATCAAAAAATCGATTGTTGTCGCCCATCGTCAACTCATCAATCTGGTCGTAGCCTAACGTGAAAAGAGCCCAACGTTGTCTTATGATGTTGGGCATGCTTGCCCTCCTGAGTGCCTGCGGCTTTCATCTTCGAGGCTTCAGGGATTTTCCTACGTGGCTCAGGCCAAGCGTCGCTATCGTACAAGAAAATGATGTGCGGGATTGGCCAGCGTACCTTAAACCGCTGTTATCGGCCGGTGATATTCAAGTCACCTCCGATACAAAACAAGCTCGTTTTTGGCTTATTATCGAAGATGAAAATCTTGTTCAAAATATCTCAAGTGTCAGTTCAAGCAGCACACCCAGGCAATATCAATTACGCTACACCGTTACGTTTCGATTGGAAAATAATCAAGGAAAAACGCTTATTCCATCACGTTCAGTTGTTGTCAATCGCCCACTCACGATCAATAATGAACGTATCTTAGGCTCGCGTAATGAAAGTGAAAAATTAAAACTCGCCATGAAGCATGATGCCGCAATTCAAATTATTTATGGCCTTAATCGCTACAATTAAATGATATATAATTATATAATAGGAAAAAACACGATGAGACCTCTTTTTTTACGATTACTCCCTTTACTGTTGTGCTTTCCCATGGCGTCTTGGGCCATTGCCATCGATATTCCACCCGGCCAATGGCAATGTATGGCCATGGATAATTTAGATAGCAATTTTGGCGGTTACGGTAAAAGCATTCAACAAGCGCGCCACGCTGCACTTGTTGAATGCCGTAAGCGCTCAAAAAATCGCCGCAGCTGTAAAACCGCTCAATCACTGTGTGAACAAGGTCCTGTTTCTATCATCGAACAACGCTGCCTGGTGAGTGATGAGTTTGGTCGAACATGGAATACCACAGGCCAAGATGCATGTCGAACAGCCATGTACTTGTGTCAACAATGGCAATACCTCCATGGTAGCACGCGAAGCCAGTGTAGCGTGAAGCATCGCATGCGCAACTACGATGATAATTAAGTATCCCGAAGCGCTGGAGTCCCACCTTAAGAGCAACCTGCTGCCCGTTTATCTCATCACCGGCACCGATCCGTTTTTATTGAATAGCTGTGTTGATACACTCAAACAAGCCTGGCATCAAGCGCATGAAGGTGAAGGTGAAGGTGAAGGTGAAGGTGAAGAAAAACGCATGCACTTAGGTCATGCCAACGATTGGGCTGACCTGATTGCGGAAGCAAACACGTATTCCCTTTTTTCAGAGCAACGCTTAATCAATGCCTCGTGGGATAAAAAAACGCTGGACGCCAAAGGCAAAGCGGCGCTTAAATCCTATGCTGAGAATATTAATTCAAATTGCATGCTCATATTACAAGCCCCGCTTGTGCCCATTCGACAATGGCCTGATTTTAGTAAACATCAAGACATTGCCCTCATCACGATCACGTCACCCAATGCAGGTACCCTGCTCCACTGGATTGAAAAGCAACTTAAACAAGAAAAATTCACCTACGCTCATGGCGTACCGAATTTAATCCAAGAATACACACAAGGTAACATGCGTGCAGCAGCTCAAACCATCGAGCGCTTAACACTCATTCACGAACCGGGTACCTGCCTTAAACTTGATGATGTACGTGAGCAGCTTTTAGATGAACGCGATTATAAGCTCTATGAACTATCGGGTGCCTGCCTTGAAGGCAATGCGAACAAAGCACTCGATCTTGTGCATCGCGCACAACAAGACCAGACCGAGCCTACGTTGATTTTATGGTTTATTACACAAGAACTCAGGCTACTTGAACAAATCGCCTCGGGTGTATCGCACCAGGCTCTCAACATTCGTTCGTTTCGAACTCGGCAATATCAACAAGCAAGCAAACGCTTATCACGTGCAGATATTTACCAACTTTTGCGCCAAAGCCAGGCGCTCGATGTACACATCAAATCAGGATCCCATGCCCAACTTTGGCGCCTGCTTGAGCAACTCATCATGACCATGAGCATGGGTGTGGTTTAGGGAAGTTTTGCTTCAAATGTGGAGCTTAGTGAATCATCAGATGTTGTTCGCGCTCTACGCTTTATAAATAGCGTACTATCCACTTGGCTTGGCTTGGGTTCAGGTGGCGTGTACGGTCGACCTACGCTCAGCTCATACTCAGCCTTCTCTTGCTTTAACTCTTTATCTGTATTTGTATATTTATCTGACAACACTCTTTCTCCCGCACGCACAATACGCACACTTTCCTGCCTTAATGTTTGCTCAAGGTTGTATATTGTTTCTTTTCTTTGCGCAATACTTCGATTACCGGCTGATGTCATCATAAGATCGTCCTTATTTGTACATGCTATGTATACGTTGTATTATAATATATTGAACGAAAAAAATTATGAAGTACAGGTATGAATAACTTTAAATTAGATGAACGATTGGCATCCAGTAGCTTCGAGGTGATTGACTGGCCTCTGTCAAAAGTGTTATTTAAGAATCATGCGCATTATCCCTGGCTTATTTTGGTTCCTCGGCAAGATCATTTAACTGAAATAACACAGCTATCTCAAAAAAACAGCCATCAACTCATGAATGAAATGCATCGAGCAAGCGCTGTTATGCAAGATATATTTCAACCTGATAAAATCAACATCGGGGCCTTAGGTAATTTGGTGCCACAATTTCATATGCATATAATTGCACGTTTTAAAACCGATCCTCTATGGCCACAAAGCGTTTGGCAAGCATCGCTCGATGAACAGCCTTATATTGCACCTAATGCTTTAATTTTGCATTTGAAAGCATGTTTATCCTCCGAAGCATTTTAATGATTTGAATTTATGATGCAAAAAAAAATTATTTTATTTAATAAGCCTTTTCAAGTACTCAGCCAGTTTGAAGATTCAGAAAATCGTCAGACGTTAAAAAACTATATTCCAATCAAACACATCTACCCTGCCGGCCGATTAGATTATGACAGTGAAGGCCTCATGATCTTCACCAATTGTGGTAAAACACAGCATAAGATCAGCGATCCTAAAAATAAAATGCACAAAACCTACTGGGTTCAAGTTGAAAATATTCCAACGGAAAACGATTTGAATAAAATAAGACAAGGCATTCAAATCAACGATCATCTTTGTCTGCCTGCTGATGTTAAAATCATTGAAGAGCCGAAAATATGGCAACGCGTACCACCGATTCGAGAACGTAAAAGCATTCCAACCTGTTGGTTAGAACTGAGTATATGTGAAGGTAAGAATCGTCAAGTAAGGCGCATGACCGCAGCCATGGGCTTTCCGACCTTAAGGCTTATACGCGCTAAAATTGGCCCTTGGCAACTTAATCAACTCAAACCGGGAGAATATACTCAAGTACCTTAATAAACTATCGTTACGGAAATAACTCCAAGTATTTTGCATACCCTTCTTTTTCTAAATCTTCTTTAGGAATAAAGCGTAGCGCAGCTGAATTCATGCAATAGCGTAATCCTGTGGGTTCAGGACCATCACTGAACACATGTCCCAAATGCGAGTCCGCTTCTTTTGATCGAACTTCGGTTCGCACAATCACAAAGTAACTGCGATCTTTTTTGAGAACAATGGCTTGCTCATCCAGCGGCTTGGTAAAACTTGGCCAACCTGTGCCTGAAGTATATTTATCGGTTGAACTAAACAACGGCTCACCAGAGACCACATCCACATAAATACCTTCTCGCTTATTGTCCCAATATTCGTTATCAAACGGTCGCTCTGTGCCGTCTTCTTGCGTTACTTTATATTGCAACGGCGTGAGCTTATCTAACTGTTTTTGTTTATCAGACTTTCCCATCATATGATTTACCTCTTTTAGCCGCTGATCACGTCCACAGGTATAACGATAGTACTTATACCGCCAGGGATTTTTTTTAGCATCCTCTGTTTTACCCGTAGAGACAGAAAGCACGCCAGGTAGCTTTTCAAAATCAGCTTCAAGACACCTAAAAGATGCCTCAGCAAAAATTGCTTCCTCGCGTTGGCTAAAAGCAGGATTCATCTGCACCAGTAATGCTATCACAACTATCCATGCTTGCATGATGTAACCTCAAGTCATAACGTCGTCATGTAGTTTATTATAGCATCACCGTAGCAGCATAACGTTTAAATAAGAATTAATTCATGAGTGCAGCTAAGCGCAGACCTTCGAGGACTAAATCAGGAAGCACATGATCAAAGACATTTTCTTGCTCAAATAAACCCGCAAAACCACCGGTTGCGAGCACTAAAAGCGTTTGATCTGAAAAGTGTTGAATTTTAACTTGACGAACCAATTCACGAACCGTACCGACCGCCCCAAAATACACACCCGACTGAATGCTTTCAACGGTTGAACGTCCAACCACCTCATGC
The DNA here is from genome assembly GCA_009995425.1 of Legionella sp. GTDB lineage: Bacteria > Pseudomonadota > Gammaproteobacteria > Legionellales > Legionellaceae > JAALKW01. The sequence goes on from JAACPN010000008.1 coordinate 45,346, forward strand.
ACACGGACAATATCAACCGAAGGAAGTTTTGCCGTATTATTGGAGAGTGCATCCATCGACAAGCGAAGGCCGGGAAGAATTGCCCCCCCTAAATAACCTTTATGAGCATCCACCACACACATCGTCGTAGCTGTTCCAAAATCAAATATGACAAGCGGTGTTTGAGGATAATGATGCGTTGCCGCAATCGCGTCAGCAATACGATCAGCCCCGACATCAACAGGATTACGATATTTAATATTAAGCCCTGTCTTTACGCCCGCTTGAAGAAAAAAGGGCTCAATCGAAAAATACTTAATACACGCTGAACGCAACGAATAATCAAGCTGAGGAACCACAGAGCCTATAGCAATATGTGTGATGGTTTCTGGATCGCAGGCATTTTCACGTAACACTTGCTTTAAAAAAAGGCCAATTTCATCTGACGTGCTTTCTTTTGAGGCATGCCGGAAACGAAGTTTAATCTCTTCGTCTTGAAACACTCCCCCATAGATATGTGAATTTCCTACGTCTAAACAAAGCATCATATCAAATAAGCCTTTTTAAAAAATTAACCTGCAGCGCGCACACGAATACGCTCCAAACCATCGGCCAACCGGTTTAAAACACGGCGCTTTCCAATCATGGTTAACGTTGTATCAATCGCCGGTGAATGACTGCCGCCGGTAATCGCGACACGAAGGGGTTGCGCAATTTTCGCCATATTCATATCAAATTCAGCCGATACATCATTAATGCATGCTTGCACAACATCCGCTTCCCACGAAGTCACCGCTTCAAAACGCTTAAACAAAGCTTCCAGAGGCTCCAATACAACGGGACGAAGATGCTTTTTCACCGCAGCGTCATCATAATCAATCACATCCTGGTAAAAATAAATACTTTTATCACACATTTCAGCCAGTGTCTTGCAACGCTCAGCCTGAACACGTACCAGATCAGAGAGTGCCGGTCCATCTGTAATATCTAAGCCTTGTTCATCAAAATGGAATTTCAACGCTTTGGCAACATCAGCTGGATCATCACTTTTTTGATAATGCTGATTTAACCAGAATAATTTTTCGTAACTAAAGCTCGAAGCACCTCGGCCAACATGCTCTAAATCAAACAATTGCTGCATTTCGGTTAGGCTAAAAATTTCTTGGTCGCCATGCGACCAACCCAAACGTACCAAATAATTTAAAAGTGCATGCGGTAAAATCCCCATGTTTTTAAATTCAAGCACACTCACCGCGCCATGACGCTTTGACAAACGTTTTCCATCCTCACCCAAAATCATCGGCAAATGGGCAAACACGGGAACATCCACCCCTAAAGCTTGGTACATATTAATTTGGCGAGGCGTATTATTAATATGATCATCACCACGAATGACATGCGTAATACCCATATCCGAATCATCAACCACCACGGCAAAATTGTAGGTTGGGTTCCCGTCTGAACGCACAATAATAACATCATCTAATTCTTGATTGGCCACATGAATGGGACCATACACACGGTCCTCAAACGAGACCACGCCTTCTTGGGGGTTTTTAAAACGTATCACATACGACTCACCTGCCGCAGGTGATACATCACGATCACGGCAATGCCCGTCATAACGTGGCTTTTCTTTATTTTCCATTTGCGTTGTGCGCAATGTTTCAAGACGTTCTTTACTGCACGTACAACAATACGCCTGATCTGATGCAAGCCACGCATCGCTGATTTCTTTGTAACGCGCATAACGTGAGGTTTGGTACACCGGTTCTTCATCTGATTCTAATCCGAGCCAAGCCATGCCGTCTAAAATAGCTTGCACAGATTCAGGCGTTGAACGCGCTTCATCCGTATCTTCGATACGTAAAACAAACTGCCCTTGATGTGCTTTAGCATACAGCCAAGAAAATAAAGCGGTACGTACCCCACCCACATGTAAAAATCCCGTTGGGCTTGGGGCGAAACGTGTTTTAACCATCATGAACAATTACTCCATTTTGCGCTACTTAAAGTTACAGGTATAATAGCTGAAATTTATGGGACCGAACAGTCGTAGAGGCGTATGATGCAGGGCGATCCCATTTCATGATTTATCTGCCCTTAGGCCAGATGGGAATATGAGCTAACCAAGGCACCAATGCGCGAATTTCAAGCCCATCAGGATATGTTTTTTCACGTGCTATATTTTTTACTAATTGAATTTTTTTAATCTCTGGCAAAAAGCGGCTAAAATGATGAAACGCTGCTGCAGGGGCATCATCGGAACATTTAACTTCAATCATAAAAGTAGGCTTTTGATCAACACACACGAGAAAATCGATTTCCTTACCTTCTTTTGTCCGTAAAAAATGAAGATTCGCGGTTATACCTTGTGTATCTTCCATATAATCCAACTCTTTTAACAAGGCAGATGCAACAATATTTTCCATATGCGCACCTTCATGCGTATCAAGAACGGCATGATCATAAAAATAAAATTTAGGTTCTTTCAATAAAGATCGGGCAATATTTTTATGGTAAGGCTTGACACGAAAAATAAGGTAAAGATTTTCCAGTAACAATAACCAGCGTTTGATTGTGTTAGGATCCCTGTCTAAATCACGTGCAAGATTCGCATATGAAACTGTAGAGCCGACGCGATCTTTCAATAATAAAATCAACGCTTCAATCGCTTGGATATCGCGCCCTGTATAGAGGTTAATTAAATCTTCCCGAAGAATAATATCCGAATGCGTCTTACGCCAACGTTTATAATACCTCGCATCATTTTTTAAAAATGGCTCAGGAAATCCCCCACAACGCCATAACTGTTCAAATAATGTGTCTGCATCATCACCATAGCATGCCATGGCTTCTTTTAGATCCAACGGATGTAACCGAAATTGAAAATAACGTCCGGCTAAAGAGTCACCCACTTTTTTATGGGTATTCAGGCGAGCACTACCTGTCACCAAGATTTCAGGGGGTATACCTTCGGTATCATAAATTCCTTTCAGCCATTGCTTCCAATGTTTCATCTTGTGAATTTCGTCAAAAATGACCAAACGTTTTGTTCTATCCCAACTTTGTTCACTTAGTGCGAGGCGACTGGCCGCTGCATCGTAATTAAAATAATCGTATGAATCATACAATTGTTTGGATAGCGTGGTTTTTCCACACTGACGAGGCCCCGTGAGCAAAACAATTTTACTCAACAGATCGTGCTTAATAAAGGTTTGTATTGTTCGTTTCATCTGACTATTATGACACATATTCCGCTTTAGTCAAGACCACAACGGAATATGTGTCATAATAGTCATAACAATTACTCCATTTTGCGCTACTTAAAGTTACAGGTATAATAGCCGAAATTCATCGGGACGAATAGCCGTAGAGATCTAATGAAAGTATTTGGAATCAAGCAACAACTTCGTATGGCAACCTTAACGCCCGTATTATTTATCATGATTTTATTTATTGGTTTGTATAATACAAAGCTTCATCTTGTGCTGGAAGCCTATATTTTTCATTGCTGTGAAACCTACCTTTATCAATTTGTACCCACAGCCCCTTCTTTGATGCTGCATGAACATTACCAAACACTGCAAAGCTTGGTCGATGCTTCGATGCTGGTGATAAGTTTACTGATAGCGCTTGCAGGCGTGTTTTTAAGCTCGTTCTTTCATCTTTTTCTCATCAATAAAATCTATCATCCTATTTCACGTTTACGGCACACCATGACACAAATATCCCATGGTGCTTTTGAAACCCCTATCAAACATAACAGCCCCGGCGCGCTCGGTATGATTGAACAGGGCTGTTTTGACTTGCAGCAACACTATCTCGAAGCGTTAAACGATTTTAATCAACATGTCGATACCGCAACCCATGACTTGCAGCAAGGCTTAGAGCATCTCGAAGAAAAAAATGTTCAGTTATTACTCGATAAACGTAAAGCAGAAGAAAAACTCAAACATAAATCAGAACTCATCACAAGCCTAAGTCACGAAATTCGAACACCGATGAACGGCATTATTGGTTTTGCTAATTTATTATTAGAAACGCCACTTAATCCTCTTGCGCGTGATCACGTAAAAACCATCAAAAGCTCGGCGAGAGATTTGCTATCAATTCTTAATAATATTCTTGATTATTCTAAAATTGATGCTGGAAAATTACATCTTGATGCCATTCCGTTGGACATTCGAAATTGTATCGACGATGTTTTAGCCCTGGCAGCACCCAATGCCCATAAAAAAGGCTTAGATCTGATTCCGTCAACCGCGCTTGACGTTCCTAAAATTATGGTGGGGGATCCACTTCGCGTCAAACAAATTATTAGCAATTTAATTAATAACGCGATTAAATTTACTGAACAAGGCCATGTGCTTATTCGAACGCAAATACATAAAATCACGGAAAAAAATTACACGATTTGTCTTTCTGTGACCGATACCGGGATTGGCATATCACTTGATGATCAATCAAACCTGTTTCATGCGTTTCATCAAGCAGGCGATAGCCTATCACGCCGCTCAGGAGGTTCAGGCTTAGGTCTTGTGATTTGCAAGCAACTTGCAGAGCATATGCAAGGTCATATTACGTTAGAAAGCGACACCAACCAAGGCACAAAGTTCTCGGTCTATTTAACGTTTGCAAAATTACCTGCTTACGAAGTTGAAAAATCTAAACCCGAACGTTTTGCTCATATCAAAGCTTTATGTTTTGATGATAATCTTTTACATCTTGAAGCACTTTGTCATGGCCTCGGGCATTTTGGTATCACCTGCATTCGTGTAGAAAATTTTGACCAGCTTGAGACAGCTTTTCATACCCATGCTGATTGCCAGCTGGCTTTTGTTAACGTCAATCCAAATCATGAAGACAAAATCAGCGCACTATTAAATCAGCAAAGCATTCCTACCGTACTGACATCGACCTGGTTTATTCAAGATTATCAAACACTGGGTGCAACCAGCTTTTTGGTCAAACCACCGAACATTCAAAAATTACAAGATACAGTCGAATCGCTTCTACTTCAAACCGCCTCGCCTGCAACAAACCAACCTGAGCTGAATCATTTAAGAGCGAATTTACGTGAGCTACGTCCAAGCATTCTCATCGCCGAAGATAATGCCGTGAACCGCATGCTGTTAAACGCTTGGCTTGGCACCAGCGGTTCCATCGACATCGTCGATGATGGTGAACAAGCCTTGGCTATTTGTCATCAAAAGCCATTTGATGCTATTCTAATCGACTTGCATATGCCAAACTTAAACGGCCTCGACGCAACACGGCTCATTCGAAAACATACTGCATTAAATAAACAAACGCCGGTTATTCTGATCAGTGCCGATAGCCATGATTTAGACCGTGCTTATTTAGATGCCCAAGGCATCGATCGTAAACTTCCAAAACCTATCGACGAAAAACTGCTGCTGCATCATTTACTTGCCGTGCTGCAAGACGCTAAAATCAAACCCATCAACTGGTCAGTATGCGTTCAAAAAATGTCTGGAAACAGTGCACTTGCCAAAGAGTTTCTCGATCAATTTATTCATGAGCTGCCCAAACACCGTGAAGTCATGCTCCATGCGATGAAAACAAGTTGTTATGAATCGCTCGAGCAAACCGCGCATAGCTTGCGAGGGGCTTGCGGATTTTGCGGTGTGCCTAAATTAGAACGATCACTTGCCAAACTTGAGTATCTGGCTCAACATATCGATGCAGATGATGCGTATCAAAACCTCAATCAGGCGCTTAATGATAGTATTCGACATATTGATGCCGTGATTCAGGCACACACACAACTGGAACAAGAATTAGAGCTTATAACCGATTAATTACACGATAAGGGAACATCGATGTCTATAAAAAATGCAATTTATGCACAATCCGGCGGTGTCACCGCCGTGATTAATGCTTCCGCATGTGGCGTGATTCAAACGGCACGTGCTCATCCCGATAAAATCGGCAAAGTCTTTGCTGCAGAATCCGGCATTGTTGGAGCCCTGAACGAAAGACTCATCGATACTTCATGCGAAACCGATGAAGATATTGCTAAACTCATGCATACCCCTTCAGGTGCTTTTGGCTCATGCCGCCATAAGCTTAAAGACCAAGGCGAAGAGTTTGAACGTCTTATCGACGTATTTAAAGCCCACAATATTGGCTACTTTTTTTATAACGGTGGCGGTGATTCACAAGATACCGCACACAAAGTAGCCACCATGAGTCAGGCGGCAGGCTACCCTGTAACGTGCATCGGCATTCCTAAAACGGTGGATAACGATCTGCCTTTCACCGATACCTGTCCAGGTTTTGGCTCGGTTGCTAAGTACGTGGCTGTTTCCACACTTGAAGCAGGATTTGATGTTGCCTCCATGTCAAAAACCTCGACCAAGGTGTTTATTTTAGAAGTCATGGGACGCCATGCGGGTTGGATTGCTGCTGCAAGTGGTTTAGCCAGCGAATCGGCTGAGCAACCACCCCATCTTATTTTATTTCCAGAAATAACGTTTGATCCCGATGTCTTTATAGAGCGCGTGGACGCCTGCGTTAAACAACACGGTTATTGTGTCGTCGTCGCATCCGAAGGTATTCAAAATCAAGAAGGTAAGTTCTTAAGTGACGCCGGCCTTCGTGATGCATTTGGTCACGCGCAACTCGGTGGTGTGGCTCCTGTTCTTGCAAACTTAGTCAAACAAAAACTTGGTTTAAAATATCATTGGGCTTTGGCGGATTATTTGCAACGTGCCGCACGACATATTGCCTCGAGCGTGGATGTTGAGCAAGCCTATGCCCTCGGTAAAGCCGCAGTTGAACTCGCTTTAGATGGACATAATGCCATCATGCCCATCATTGTTCGTGAGAACGACGCACCCTACCAATGGTCGATTAGCCATGTACCGCTTGCTGATGTTGCCAACCAGGAGCGGGCCATGCCAGCAAACTATATTCGAGAGGACGGCATGGGTATTACCGATGCGTGCCGACGGTATCTAGCACCGTTAATTCAAGGCGAGGCTTACCCGCCGTATCATGCTTCAGGTCTGCCGGACTATGTTCGCCTTAAAAACGAATTGGTGGCACCTAAGCTTTCCAAATAATTTATATTTATTTACCTTAAAAATGGAGGCTTTTTCATGAAAAAGAAAATTATTTTGCTTGCAATGTTCTTAGCTTTCAACGCAGAAGCTGGCTCAAGTCCTACGCATTTATCCAAAGACGAACAAGATACCGTATCGGTTTTTAAACAAGCCTCCCCTAAGGTTGTTTATGTGCACCGTATCAACCGTTTTCAAACACCGTTCGCTGAACAATTTGAAGCCTCATCTGGTGCAGGATCAGGTGTTATTTGGGACAAACAAGGCCACGTGGTGACCAATTATCACGTGATCCATGGCGCCGATAATCTCATGGTAAGCTTTGGCAACCAAACAACGCCCGCCAAAGTCATCGGCGTTGAGCCTCGAAAAGATTTGGCTGTTCTCGCCCTGGTTAAACCCAAAAATTTTTCGGCCATGCAGCATATCACGCCTTTTGAAATAGCTGACACACAATCGTTGGTGGTTGGACAAAAAACCATTGCGATTGGTAACCCGTTTGGTCTCGATCACAGCTTAACGACGGGCGTCATCTCGGCATTAGGTCGTGAGGTACCGGGTGTATCAGGCGTGAATATTCGCGATATGATTCAAACCGATGCCTCGATTAATCCGGGTAACTCAGGTGGGCCTTTACTCGACAGCCAAGGCCGTTTAATTGGCTTAAATACCATGATTTACTCGAACTCAGGTGCTTCATCAGGGGTTGGCTTTGCTGTTCCTGCCGAAGCCTTGGCACGTATCGTGCCTCAGCTTATCAAGTACGGTCGTGTAAAAATGGCTGGGATAGGCATTATTCCTCTGCAAGATCGTATTGCCAATCGCTTTGGTGATGGGCAAGGTGTTTTTATATCCGAAATTCTGCCCAACACCCCTGCTTCAGAGCTTGGCTTAACCGGGGTTCGGCTCGATGGATTTGGCCGATTGATTCTTGGGGATGCAATTGTTGCTATCAATCATCACCCTATTAAAAACTACAATGATTTGTACAATACACTCGCTGATATCCCTATCGGTGAAAAAATTGCATTAAAAATTAACCGTTTTGGTAAAACTCGTGATGTATTGATTAAAACCATTGATATTTCGGAGGAGCGTTAAACCATGAAGGTGACATACCCCCCCACCAAACGGCTAAGCCGCTCTGGTGGGGGCTTCTTGCGAACGTCGAAATCGCGTTTAAATCATCACAGGACTTCTAGTTTGAGCTGTAATCGGTGTAGTCGTTGCATTATGGCAACTGTTAATTTTTCGTGTTTTTCGGTCAAACGTACACGTAAGCAACGTACTTGTATAAGTACCCACGGTATCCAAGGTAACATACATTTGCCTAGGGTTTCCTAGAAGGAATGTAACGCCATTCACGTTTGCGCCAAAATCAATGCCTGCGTCAATGCAGTACATCGTCGAGGTATCTGAAAATGTACACATCGCAAGTGCGTGATGATTAGGAACGGCCATCAAGCTGGCTCCTGCCTGGTCAAGACTTGGTTTTCCTGGGTTATGAAGTGAAGCGGTTCCTGTGTTAATTAAATTAACACAAGACAAGTCAGGTGAATTAGGTGTAATAAAACAACGTGCAATCGTACCGGTTGAAGGCATTACGGCATATAAAATTTTATTTGTCATGTTTGTTGTAATAAATTCAACCGATTTTAATGGAAATCCTGTGATTGGCGTCACCGCACAACCTGAAAACAGAGCCTTTTCATTAATCAAACAACTCTTTAATTCCCCCTGATCCGCAACATAAGCCGTATTAAATAAAGTTGGAATCGCAATATCTGTTGGATTTGTAAAAACAGCACCTGTATCTTGGCAATTTTGAGGTAAGCCTGTTTCAGGATCCGAAGCACAGCCCAAAATATTATTTGAAGAAGCATCAATCACAAAAGAGCGTGTGTCAGTGAGGTTATAAGCAAGGGCAAAAGGTGTTGTCATCATCGCTGTCGTTTTTCGCTCTGTTAGCGCTCCATCCAGCTGTTGATGATAACTTACAGTACTCGATTGCATCGGTTCTGTCGTTATTAATCGTGGAGCCACATCAGTACAATGCCTTTCACACGTTGAGCGTCGTCCTAGACAAAGCGTTGCACAAACATGAGCAGGGCCTCCAGACCATTTGAAAATAACAGGGCTATAATTTGATGTGCTTACTTCAGGCCTATTCAGATGGCAAAAAAACGGGGGGTCCAACACATGACATAATGGAAATGGCATCGATACACCTGAAGTTCGATCCACATTAAAATTACAAACAATGCCGCTCGATTTAAATGCACAGTTATGCGCGTTGATTAAAAAATCTGGCGGAAAGTATATTAACCCCGCAGCTATTAATACTGCCATGATTGGCATACCTATGGGCGTCTGATCAGGATTCTCTTTATGTTCCTTAAAATCGATCACCAATCTAATAATATTGGCTGCGCTATAAGACGTTGCGTTGAGAGGCTTGGCTAAAGCATATGAAATGGTTCCAAATAGACCATTCACATCATAAATTGGCTGTGTTAAACTATTGGCATATTCGCCATAACCACAAAGAGGTTTGAAAACACAGAGTAATATTAATAACGCTTTCAAGATATCATTCATCAAAAAATAATCTACCTTGTTAAAAATAAAATAAATTGTACGCTAACAAAATATGCCTTTGATGACAACTAGAAGTTTACGATGTTAGAATGCATCATCTTTCAAGTTATTAGATTTAACATGAAAAAACATACTGCGTTAATCAGTACTTTATTATACTCAACCTTGCTTCATGCAACAAAACCTATTGAACATCATGCTTGTGAACATCAAACCACATGGCTTTTATACAGTGGTTTTTATGGTACACGTGTCGGTATGCAACAACATATCAATATTGATACTGTACTCGGTAATGAATACGTACCTACAAAAAAAAATGATTCTAATATACTGGTAGGTGCTGGTGTTTTTAGACCTCTTACAACACCTTTTTCAAGTCATACTCAATATGGCATTCAGCTCTTTTACCATGAAAATACTCCTTAATTTATGGTTTTTTAGCAATAGAAATCCCTTGACCTAACGCTCATTTTTTTAGAGCAG
>JAACPN010000031.1 GCA_009995425.1 Legionella sp.
ACGCCCCTCAACTGGAAGAAGCTTTTCGTAGGCGGCGTAAGCGTCCAGTTGGCGTATCATGGCCATGGACGAGACCTATATTAAGGTCAAAGGGAAATGGGTTTATCTGTATCGTGCAGTCGACAAAGAAGGCTAAACGGTTGATTTCATGCTGTCTGAAAAGCGTGATGAGCCTGCTGCACGGGCGTTTTTCAAATGTATACAGGGGGTCAAATCTATTTATATATTAACGAGCTTAGAACGACAAGAAAGCCTTATGAGATGAGCGATCCATCCCATAAGCGTGTTAAAAAGATATGCCAGGGCAAGATATGAATGGTTGTATCTGGGTTAATGACTAAATCTCGTGGGCGAGGATCACGTGATACCACAATAGCTTTTGTTTTGGGGTGCTCTTCACAGAAAGCCATCAAGCCTTTGAGATCTTGTTGGTGTACTTGTTTTGATATTTTGACCTCAATGGCGGCAACGGCATCACCAAGAATAAAATTAACTTCGAGTCCTGTCTTTGTTCGCCAATAGGTGATATCAAGTCGTTTCTGTTTCATATTTAGCCAAGCGATAAGCTCCATAAAAATATAATGTTCGAAACTTTTGCCAGCGATTTCACCTTGCAGTGTTACAACGGGTTGCTTAGCAAGATAATTGGCAACACCGACATCGAATAAATAAAATTTTGGCTTAGATAGAATAAGATCACGTTTTTTTTTCTTTTGATAAGGATGAATAAAATAGCCCAACAGCGTATCAATCAAAATTTGATAATAATTTTGTACGGTGAGTCGATCGATACCGCAATCACGAGCAATATTATTAAGGTTGATCATGTGAGTATTGGTTAATCCTGCTATATCGAGAAAGCGGGCAAATCCAGCCAGATTTCTAACTAAACCTTCGTTTCGAATTTCATCTGTTAGATAAACATCAACATAAGCTTGTAAGTAATGATCGATGTATTGCTTGTCTGCCAGGTAATGCGATGGAAGTAAGCCTTGTTGTAGCGCACGCAAAAGATCAAGTTCAGGTATTTCTGTGAAGGTTAGCGGGTAAAAATGGAAAGGCCATGCACGTCCTCCTAACAAGTTCACGGCTTGTGTTTTGAGTTTACGAGCGCTAGATCCACATAAAATAAATTGAATTGCTTCATTTTCGATGAGCGCATGTATTTCATTGAGTAAAGCCGGAACTTTTTGAATTTCATCAATAATAATAGGTCGACTGCGTTCTTTGGGGGTTAAGGCGAGTATTTCTTCTTTTAGCAAAAATGGTGCTTTAGTCAGGCGTAGCATGTCATGTGTGTTGAGTAAGTCGTAATAAACCGAGCGTTTAAAATGCTCTTTTAGATAAGATGATTTCCCGGTCTGACGAGCTCCCCAGAGGAAAATGGATTGTTTTTGGGGGAGATCTAATTTTAATGCTCGTTTAAACATGATTAAACTATTTGTGGTATATGTTATTAAATAGTAATCCTAAATAGGGTGTTATGCAATAAGGGTTGAAGGGGTCAAATCTATTTATATTCATGATTAGTTTTTTTTGATCGTGGTGAAAGTACAATTGCTGATATAATTTTCAATTCAAATACTATTAGCTAAGCTCTTTCATTAATGCGCGACTTTCCTTAACTTCTTGTTGAACTTCTTGTCTAAATATTACAAAGAGATTTGACCTCTTCGCTTTTTAAAAGCATAGATCAATCAATTTGATGCCCGTCTTAATCGACCCCACACATGAGCGTTTTAACTGAAATATCCTCATCAACCTTAGGCCAATGTACGCCAATTCCATTACCAATAACACGCCAATCTTGTCGCTCAGCATCCGTTGCATCACGCAGTCGCGGAAACCATTCTAGAGGGGCTGATATCTCCCGACCATCCGCTAACACAAAATGCACAGATGTTTTGGTAAAATTAACGTCTACTGCATGGTCATCAAATTTAATTGCTAAAGTGCTCATGCCATTTCTCCAAAAATTCACCAACTTTATCTCCATGCTCAATATGAATATGAGGCGGTTCATCTCCCTCCATACTAAAGAAGAAAAAACGGTAACCTTTAATCCTTAAAACAGTTGGCATATTTTCACTCTAAAATTATTTTATCATTCATTCATGACCATGTAATGTATAGGTTTTGCATTTACCTGGTTGCTCTGGAAGAGCATAGCCAGCGGTAATAAGCACGTTATAGGTTATTTTACGCCTAAAGTTGTTGCCACGCCAGATGCAGTAAATTTAGGTTGGATTATAAGCATATATAAATACTTGACTCCTGATTTGCTCTGCTCCGATCAGGGATTATTTTCATTATTTGATATATGTCTTTTAATGATATATTATGTCAATATGAACTGTAAAATAAAAACACCAACCAAAGTTGAAAAAAATTAAACAGCTCCCTCAAGTGGCACGGGCTTCCTTGCTTTTGTTGATCCGAGATCTTGAACGTCACGGACCATCAACAAGCGGTGGTTGGAAAAATTATGGGAAGTTAAAAGGCATGCCTGGCGACAAACGACACGGCCACTTAAGTAAGGGGCGCCCAACGTATGTTTGCTGCTGGGAAGTGATTGATAAAAAATTAAAAATTACGGAGGTGTACTATGTCGGCACTCACGAAAAAGCACCATACTAACCAAGTAGCTAAAGTATCATGGCATGGTGGCCTTTATGCTGTTCCTGTTGAAGTTATGGAGCATTATAAGGTTGATCAAGATAATAAAAGCTACCTTGCTATTGACGATGTGTTTAGTGATTTAATAGAAGACTCGGGTGAACCAGGTGTTTTGCTGAAAGGTTTGCGCTATCGCGAAGGATTAACTCAGGTTGAGCTTGCGAAGCGATTAAATATTAGCCAAGCGAATCTTTCTGCTATGGAGCATGGTAGACGGACAATCGGGAAAGAGCTTGCTAAACGCATATCTGATATTTTTAGCTTGGATTATAGGTTGTTACTCTAGGAACAGGTAAAAACCTGTCTCTTACTCTACCCGATTCAGTTTTCTACACACGCCCACACATACCTCCCTGCCTTAAACAACGCAATCAATTAGGGTTAAATTTAATCTTTAAGGATTTCATTTGACTTTCATGATTATGGTCTATACTTACTCGTGACGATCAAATTTTTAGGAGATGGACATGAGTCAAGAGAAAATAGAGCTAACAGCTGAGGAAAAAAGACTTGTTGAATATGATAATAACAATAAACCAATTGCACCAGCACCACCTCCTCCTCTACTGATATCACAGTCTAATAATGAAGCTCAAGCAGATCACAAGACGAAGATGAATACATACAAACTTAGCTTGGAGGCATATAATAAAGCTTTGTTGATATGGGGGCTGGATCAAGAAAGTAGCGTCGACGATCTGAGTATAATGAGCAGTATTGATAACAATCCGAATGAGTCCATTGAGTCCATATGGAGGGATGTTGGCGGAGAGAGTGATAATGATAGTGATAGTGTGATTTCTCACCAAGACTTTGACCAAAACGACGTGAGCATAAGTAGCTTTAACGATGCCCAAAAATCCGTAAATGAATTGCAGGAAGCTAGTAAAGAAATAGGACAAACCATGTTTGAGCGTTGGATTACACAACCTCTAAAAGTTAGAAGAGAGAAGCAAGAGGCTGCAACGGTTGCTACAGCAAACGATAACCTCAAGCATGGTATTGAGGCTATGATGTATGAGCAAGAAGGTATTTTGATAAGAATAAACCACGGTCAATACAGCTATGACGTTAATATTCCCGGTATTGGAAGGGAAACTGGAGCGTTGGTTCAATCAGTAAATATTGCGGATCAGAAAGCAGTAAGAGCTGCTGTAATCGCTGATCTCCAGGCGAGATACGCTACCGAAAATGACTACGCTATTCCTCCAATTGATCTTAAAGATGACAAGGTATTCTCGTATTATTTAAAAAAAATTCGTGCAATTAACAAAGCTGCCTATCAAATTAACAAACCAGCCATTTTGAAGAACGAAGGGTTTTTTGGTCGACTTGGTGACTTAGCTTCAAGAGATAGAGCAGAGAAGAGTTATAAAGATCAATTTAAAGAACTTGTGCCTGATCAAATGCGAGAGGCATTTTTAGTTCGACGTATCACCGTAGGTGTTGTAGGTATTGATCAAAAAACGATAGAGATGAAAGATCTTCCTGATTATTATAAAGCGCAAATCAAATCTAAAAAAAGTCAGCTTATAGGTATAAATAAGGCTGCAGGAGGTACGTCAGCTGAGGATTATGAAGAGCTTGTGGCTCAAATAGAAGACTGCAAAGTCATGGAGCGAAGCTTACGAATTATTGTTGATGCAGCACATGACCCACGCATCAATTCAGCACAATTTTTAGATATGCAAAAGGCTTGTATGGAGGATATTAGTAAGCGAATGGAAGCTGCTGCTCGACGTTATCAAGCCTTTAAAGAAGGTATTACAATAAAAAATACGGCTATCGCGCTTGGTAGTACAGGTGCTCTTGCTACAGCAGGATACTTCATGTATGGATGGATCAACTCAGGAGCTGCAACTGCAAATGCCATATCTGATTTGGCGGCTATGGAGGCTTGGTTTAACGGTGCAGGATCAGCGATGGGATCTTGGTTTACAGGCACGGGATCAGCGATGGGATCTTGGTTTACAGGCACGGGAACAGCGATGGGATCTGGGATTGTTGGTACCTCAGGAACGATAGCTTCTTGGCTTGTTGGCACTGGGTTAACAATAGAATCAGGGTTAATAAGTGCGGGGCTTTTAACGGCCGCTGGAGCTTTGACTGCTACAGGAATCGGGATTATTGTTGCTATAGGTGTTGGACTGCTTGTAGCTGCTGATCATGTATTTAACCAAGGTAGGGTGAGAAAAGCTTCGGTTAAAGCCTTGGGCGATGCGTATAACGTTTCGGCTAAAGCATTGGGTGATATGTCTAAGGGTATCGTTGGTCTTGTGCAGCGGGTGAATGCAGATTTGGCTAGAAAGCGAATGCTTTCGGATATTCTTCCTTATGAGCCAAATGAAAGGACTGACAGGAAACTTACGCCCGCAGAAGCTTTGGCACTTGCCGATAAATTAGAAAAAGCACTGATCTTATCTGAAGTCTATGAGTGTACAAGCCCAAGACCAAACGAAGTTGATCCTGATCACCTAAAAACAATCATTGCTCTTAAGATTCAAGGTTTGGAAGGCCTTCCTGCTAGTCAGGAATATGGTCAATCTATTTTGGGTAAATTTAAGGCTTATGAGGGTCCCAAGGGATATCAGTTGTATGAACAAAACGAAATTATTCCAAAGGTCAAAGCAAGAATCAAAGAGATGATTGGTAAAGAACCAAGATTTGGACGCTCGCCGGCACCTGATAATAAAGAGTCGATTTCTCATCTTGCTAATGAAGATAAAAACGCATTGTATAATGCGAGTGAGGAGGCTTTGGGGGCATTACAAGCAGATTTAAAAACAGCTCAAGCTGACGTGGTTTCAGCGGTGAGAGAGCAGTTTAAAAAAGGGAAAGAGCATCATATGTCAAGACTTACGCATGAGCATGCTGTAGGGATCGTGCAACAAGCAGATATAGTAATAGATAATATTCAAGAACAGCGCCAAACTCGTGTAAAAGAAGAGCGAAAAAAAGCTAAGGTACTGTCTGAACAATCAAAAGTTGAATCAGAGAAACCAAATGCATCGGCGGAGGAGCAAGAAGGGCTTATTGAAAGGGGCATGAGGTTTCTGGGTTGGAAAACAGAGTTTCAGGCTGTACAGGGGCAGCGACAATTGTCAGATGAGGAGCGTAAAGCTCGTGTATCTACTTATCAGACGGCGATGGAGAATGTGGCGCATTTTACAAAACTAGTTAATAACGAACCTGATAAGAAGCAACATAAGGAGGCGTTATGCCTTGCCCAAGCTCATCTTGATCAGGCAATGAGAAAGCTCGATCCTCGAGATATGCCTGAAAATGATGCCTCAAGCGACATGTCAGCTAAGTTTTAATATTACACAGAAGGTAGTTATTTTAAACGGGACTAAGAGTCCCGTTTTTTATACATTTTTTGAGCATAAATTTATAAATATCCTATAATCTAGGTATGTATTTTAAAAAATTTAGGGTGATGAAGTGAAAACTATTCAACTGGGAAAACAAGAAGAAAGCCGGTTCTATGAACTTTATGTGGCGAATGGTAGTGTTTTTTACAGATACAATGATCCGCGTTTACGGCAGGGTAAGTTTGAGCAGTTTGAGATTGGCTTGTTGACCCAAAAAGAGAGGACTTGGTTAACTAACCCCAAAGCAGTAGCAGATAATAAGTTATTATCTGGGTTGTTGGTGAAATTACAACAAGACGAAAATGAAAAATTTAAGATATTGCAAAGAAAGGTTAAGACGACTCATGATGAAATTATGAATATAAGGACCGCGGCAACAGTGGCAAGAGCTGCGGGCAGGTTCGTCCGTCCAGTGAAGACTAGAAGAGACGATGACACTATATCCACACTCAGCTCAGACAGCAGCCGTACAAATGCAACGACAGGATCATTTGTTGAAAAAGCAGGTCGTTCAAGAAGTAATTCATCGTCGTTACCCCCATTCATCCTACCCTCACCCAGTCATGATGGGGGCATGGATGATGAATTGACAGAAGAGGGTGTATCAGAGTTAAGTTCTGATGATGGTATTGTTCTGGAAGCTAACCCTGACTCAATGCTCAGTCCAGAAGAAACAGAAGCTCAAAAACAAGCAATCTATGCTGAACTTCAAACCATTGTGATGCTTTTAGCTGGATTGAAAGGTAATAAACCTCAGATTGAACGCGTTCGCGAGGCATTAGCGCATGCTATAGAAAAAACAGGTAGGCGAGCGGATGTGCCCGAGCCTACGGTCGAGGCACCTGCTGCTGGTGCTGGCAAGGGTACTGGTGCGGCCTCTATCCCTGAAGATGAAAATTTAAGTCCAGCTGAGCAAATACAAAAGAATATTGATGTGTTAGAGCAGGTTAAAGTTAAATTGGAAAATTTGTTTAAGAATCATGCAGATAAGATGGATCATGATTTGTATCTAACGTTAGAAAATCTTGTTTCTGCTGTGGGAGATTCTATTGTTGAGGCTAGAAATACCCTGAAAACACAAGAGTACAAAAAAGCTGGTCAAGGGCTAGCTACTCCATTCAATACACCACAGGGCCCTAATACTGCTTCAGGTGGTCATGGTGATGATGAAAAAGATCAACGTTTTGATGTTCCTCGATAGGGGTGCTCGATCCCTTGCTGTGAATCATCACCAAAAACAATGGAGCGTTATGGCATTGTTGAGTTTAAAAAGAATGGAAAAAATTCAAGGCCAATTGCAAAAGCTCTTGGGTTTAATATTGAATATAACACCTCAAGTACCTTAATAGCGTGTTAAGTGAGTTGACTAAAGGGGTTTTGGCATTAAGGTTTGATTTCGGACCAGGGTGAGCGTGCTCACGCAATTTGATGGTTGGTTTTCCACATGAAAATCTTCTTGATCTAAATGGGGCTGGGTTCAAGATTATTTCAAATAAAATTGACCAGCCCGGTAATCAGGTGATTTGAGCTGTCAAATGATGAAGGTATGTAATGTGGATTTACTTAAGCCTCTAAAACGTAATCGTGATTCTCGATATGCATACATCGGGCTGTAACAAGGATCGAACTTAGCATTTAATGGCTCTATTCTTTCTGGTATGATCTGGCAAATTATTATCATGAACAGCGATATGTACTTCAGGAGTATCCATGCTTCAACCCGTTATTCAAGCGTTAACAAAAAGATGCGTCGATGAAAAAACAAACGTTAATTATTATGCGGTCATTCCGCACCCTGCAAGAAAGAATTTTCATTTAATTTTGGATACTAATTAAATAAAAAATAATCTGACATTCCGCACCCCAGACCGCATTTTTTTCATTAAATCACATGCTCAAAAACAAAACAATGACTCGAATCCCGTAACGAATAAAAACACAACAACATGCATTTATTGAGAGCAATACATCCAGCCCTTATGCCCCCAAAAAAAAGCACCAATGAATAATGGGAGGAAATAAACCCATGAAGACAAAATTGTGCGTAAATTGACCTGTATTTATACTTCTTTAAGATAGATCTCACTTGCACGAGGACCAAAATGACCAATAATTCTCCTTAGCGTGCTATTAATATTAACTACGAATCTCTGTATGTGGGCGCCTACATGCATAGTAAGCTCATTGACTACCCTAAATAAAAAGTACACCCATCGTAAGCTGGGTGTTTGGGTCGGTTTTTTCATTGCATTAGGAATTGTTTCGTTACTTGCCTGTAGTGACTGCTGTAATTCATATTCCGATATCCCATAGATCATGAGACATAGGGTCATCACCATCATTAAGGCTTCAATGCGTGCTGGTGTTTTTAAGAAAACAGAATCGACTTGAAAAGTATCATCTTTTATAAATTTAAAACTACATTCTACGCCAGATTGCGCTTTATATTCTGATAGAATATCGGCATCAGGGAGTATTGCTGTATCTAATTGGTTGGTTGCCAACACAAAGCGTCCTTTCTTTGTTCGAGCCTGGGCAACTTTTTCCTCATCTAAGGTCAACGTATATTCAATTTGATACCCAACCGTTTCAGGTAGCTCACCTGCTTTTGGACGACCCTTGCCAGCATGTTTTTTCACTTCAACAATTTGGATATCAACATCATGAAACTTAAGTGTTTTTTTGAGAGATGCTACTTGAATAGATGCATCCGTAGCACAGGTGAATACCTGTTTACTGAGGTGCCACCAAGCTTTCGTTTGTTTCTCTTCTTCATCCATAGGGCGGGGTTATGGGGTGCGGAATGTCAGGTGTTGAATAAAGCCAATAGGTTTATGATCCGAATAAATAATAAAGCTGGGTACATTGTCATGGCCAGTAAGTCTTGGAAGGTATTTATTTTCAATATCTTCGAGCGACCATGTTTGACCACGTGCGTATTGCTGATTGATGGTTGGCTCTTGAAACCATTGATAGATGAGCTGTAGGTCATCTTTATGTAATGGTTTGAAATCAATCATTCTCTGTAATCGCTTTTGTCACTTTTTGCATCATTTTTGGTGTAACCGTTTCCTGATTTTCAATTTTACTGACATAGGCTTGAGTAACACTCATAAGCTTGGCTAACTCTTCTTGTGTTATACCTGCTTGAATGCGAGCTAAGGCAACAGGATTATCAATATAATCAGCCGGATCAAATACCTCATATTCTTGATCTTCCTTTGGCTGTTTTAACTGTTCAGTAATTTGGTGGCGCAGAGCTTGGTAGGCAGCGACAGGTAAAAGGACATATTCGACCTTTCCATCCATTGATTTAATTGTTTGCAGGTTCATTTGTAAGCACCTCCACGGGGTTTAATTTTCTCAATCGAAATAATTTTTACTTCGTTATCTCTATCGAAAATAATTCGCCATTGTCCAACACGTAGGCGAAAAAAGGGTTCGCCCTGTAATTTTTTTATATCCAAGCTTGCGTTGTCGGGGTTTTCTCCCAACAATACAATCTTTTCAGTAATTCTGGTTCTGTCAGGTTGTGGTACACTTTGAAGTGCTTTCTTAGCCTGTTTTTTGATCAGCAACGTGTACGACACCATTAAATCTTGTTATTATTCTTTATATGGTTATTATAGGTTATATTTGGTTATATCGCTAGTAGTAAGATGCGTATTGGATTTAGTGAGCGTGCTCACATAATTTGATGCTAGATTTTTCACGATAAATGATGGATGTAGATGATGTAACAATAAGCCTCATTTACCCACAGGGCCAACAAGCCTGTGCGCATAAAACTGAAAGATGCTCCTGGCTTATTGGCTTGTGTATAAATAAAGCTTGAAAGTCGGGCCTCCTTGCCCGTGCTGAATTAGAATGGTGGATAGGTAATCTCGATGAATCTGACAATAATAATATTCATCAACAGCAGACAGTAATTCACAAAGAAAACGCTGTAAAGATGCGGCAGCTTCATCACTGATTGGTGGTATTTCAATGGTTAATTTTTGTTTTTTCATGTTAATCTCCACATTTAAGATGATTTACGTTTATTTGATGATTTAAGAGGAGTGAAGCACTTAAAGAACAATTGCTCATCCAATTGCGGGCGTTCAAGGCGTGCTGCCATATCCAGTAGCTCACCAGACATATTACAAAGGATTCGACTGTTTCCTGTCGCATGCTCACAAAGCGTATTGATCAGCACGCCAGTCATTAATCCAGCATTGCCGGCATGCTCCAATAAATGCTCCATCATTTGTGTCAGCTGCTCAACACTTCTGGCGACATCTCCTGTGCTTCATCAATGATTAGCACGGGTCGTAACAACGTGCTATCAACGTGAGCGAGCCATCGTTCACGTAAATTTTTGAACCCACCCCAACGATTATTAGCTGTTAGTGGGGTAGAAAAAATATCACCCAGTTCGCGACAAAAATCAGCAAGTCGTGAGCTAACGTGCGTGATAACACCAAGTTGAGCATCACGTACATGTGAAAGACGATCGGCCAATACACGTAATGCAACACGCATGTGTACTTTTATTCAGTAACGAGAGCGTGATTTCCTCCTCACCTTCAAGCATGGCCATCAATCGACCTTCTATTTGTGCCCAGAATACTTCTTGCTTAGCATTTTGGTAGGGGGAATAGGGTAATGTGGGTTGATGTAAAATACCCAATCGCTGGCGCAATAACGGTGATAATCAATCTATGATCGTCAGCTTGATATACTAAACGATATCCAGATTGACGCAATTTAATTTTATAGCAGTGTTTTAGATTTCCTCGGAGCTTTGCTGTGCTTACATGCGGGTGCTCAAGGCGACGTTTCAATACTTTTTTGAACTGCTCCTGTGTGTTTTTTGTTAGTTTTTTCCATTCTTTCAATGCTAGAGGATGAAAGTGAAGTTCATAACTCATCAAGCTCAACCTTAATCGATGTAAAAGGGGTTGAAAGACGTGCTTCAACTATTTTTTGTAAGTCATGCTCATCGAGTAAGTAGGTCATGTGTTGAAATGTTTCTGCGGAAATTAAATAGGCTGTCGCTATATTGTGATTTAGAATTGCAACAGGTTTTCCATGCGCATCATTAATCAATTTAGTAGGATTTTTTTTAAGTTCGCTAATACTTGCTACTTGTGTTGCTAATAATGTTTGCATCGTGAAACCCTATAATTAGACTGATATTATGACCTTATTATAGGTCTTTTTGTTAGGGTTTGTCAATTTACCAATGACACGACGAATTGCCTCATAAAAAATCCCTCTTTCGGTAACATTTATTTATGGGGCAATACGCCCAAATACGCAAATTCCCCACTATAAATTTGTAAGCCATCATTTTAATATTAACACCCAGTTGACTTAATTGGGTTTTAAATTAAAATTTCAGGTATGAAACTAACGAATGAAAATATATTAAAAGGTCTTTTTGAAAGACCAGTTTTTTACGCGGCTGAGGCCCGCGCAGCAGGGATCCATCCAAGCCGACTTAGCTACTATGTGAAAACCAATCGGATAGAACGTATTGGTCATGGTGTTTATCGCGGTGTTGAATCCTTTGTTGATGCAGATCTTCAATGGGAAGATTTGATTGTCATTACTAAAAGCATTCCTCAAGGTGTAGTATGCCTCATTTCGGCATTGCTACTATATGAGCTGACGGATGAAATGCCTAGAGAACATTGGATTGCTGTTCCTCATTCTACCACTGCACCTAAGCGCGAGCATACTCGCATTGTTAGAATGCGTGACATGAATATAGGTAAAACAACGTTTACCATTGGACACGAAACAATAAGTGTCTTTGATAAAGAAAGAACAATAGTTGATTCGTTTCGCTATCTGAGTAAAGAGATCGCTATTAAAGCGCTTAAAATGGCAGTCAAGAGTGGTCGTGGAAAAAAATTGAATATTAAAAAACTTCAGCAGTATGCCAAGCAGTTTGGCATTAATCTTGATCTTTATATTTTGACGGTAACAACATGAATGAACAGGCATTAAAAGCACGATTAAAGCATATTGCTAAAGAATTAGATTAAAGTTTCAATGAAGTCTGGAAACTATTAGTTTTAGAGCGGTTTTTAGCCAGACTTTCTCGTTCGGAGTATTCAGATAAGTTCATATTCAAAGGTGGCTTGCTCTTGTCCTATTATGTGGTTATTGGCAGAGAAACCACGGATATTGATCTCCTGGCCAAGCGCTTATATGCTGAAAAATCGCATGTTGAGCAAATAATCCAAGAAATCTGCTTGCTTCATCTAAATGATGGATTTCAAATGCGGCTTGATAATCTCGACGATTTAGATCATCAACATATGAATTATCCTGGTTTTCAAGCGAGAGTAGCCGTACAGTTTGGGGTGATGAGCGATAAATTTTATGTGGACATTGGTGTAGGTGATGCAGTGGAACCCGTAACGCTGATTTGGCCCTCATTTATCTATAAAGAAAAGCCATTGTTTGAAAATTTTATCTCACTGGATGTGTATCCTGTGGAAACGATTTTTGCTGAAAAATTGGAAACGGTCATTTCTCGAGGTGCTGCTAATAGCCGTATGAAAGATTACCATGATTTGTTATTACTATGCCGACAGAGCAAGCTTATTGATAAACTTATTTTAAAAGACAATATTGCTAAAACATTTCAGAATCGAGGAACGACATTTTTTATTCCAGTTCAGTTTCAGTCAGACGAATTAGAGCGTATGCAGGCTCTGTGGAGTGGGCACTTGCGTGTCTTAGGTGCTTCCCGTTCAGCCGCTTTGCGTTTGCCAAATAATATAATCACAGTCATTGATGAGTTAAATAATTGGTTGTCAGAGGTTTGATTATTTTTTGCATTCGCTATTTTAGGAATGCGACTGAAATAAAAAAGCCCCTGAACGGGGCGGTAGATTTAGTAATTTGAAAAAACATGTGTTTGTCCTTCAACGTCAACCGAAAAATAATCATTGATAAATAAATCACGGGCAAATGCTTCGTAATCGAAATAATAAATCAGATTTTTGGGTATCGCATCGCTGTAACATTCTTCAAATATCGATTCGGCAAACTCAACTTCGCTGTCGTATGCTCCGTGGTAGTTATCCTCTAAAAATCGACGTGCATCATCGATTGAATACTCACCCAGAAGAGCAGCACCAAGATTGCCAAATTCATCAATGAACTCGGCGATCTTGACCACATGGGCAATGCTTTCATATTCATCGATTCGTGCACTACCGAAGCCTGAGTAATCGTGCAATGCCCACTCTTCAGATCCTTCAATCGGGCTTTCTTTCAGCATCTTGTGGATGTCTGAGTAAATCCCATCCTCACCTTGTGTTGCATCGAACCAACTTCCGTGAAGTATGCCGCTGTTGTATGCAGCGAGGCAGGCCACGTAGATTTGTGGGGTATCCATGTTTATCTCCTTGATTGGGCAGGAGCGCACAACCCATTTGGGGAGGCTTACTCCCGCTTGGGTTGTGGTTTTTGAAAAGGTTTAGGCATGCGCAATGCCCATTGCTGGACGTAGAAAAAGCAGTCAACATGCCGATCATCGCATATGTAGTTGAATCGCCTGATTTTTAAAGAACATTGTTGTTACACAGTTTTACACCAGGGTTCCCGACTAAACGTTCCGCCATGAGATTGGGGATGATGATGGCGCCGGTAAGAGTGCATGACTTAAAACACACGTTTGGTCGGCGGTTACGTGCTGCTGGAGTGAGTTTTGAAGATCGGCAAGATTTGCTCGGGCATCGCTCTGGTCGAATCACCACGCATTATTCATCAGCTGATTTGCAAAATCTTTACGAGGCAGCCAATAAAGTTTGTGGAAAGCAACAAAGTGGAGTGGTTTTAACACTTTTGCGTAATACAAGTTTTAAACCAAGACAGGCTTTACATGAGGACTCAAATGCAATTTCACTATGAATATTGCATCTAGGTCCCGAAGAAGTCCCGAAGCTGGGTAACAGGGACTCGGGAAAAAGAACGTAAGTTATTGATTTTATTGGTGGGCCCACAAGGACTTGAACCTTGGACCAACGGATTATTAGTCTGTATTCTGCTTCTTGTAGTAACTTTTAATTATTTTCAATTCCTTTTAAATCCCGTTTAAATAAAGGACTTATAAGCCATAATCAGCCACATTGAATATTATTAAGTTTTAAATAATCTGTCTACATGGTGTCTACATGAGATTATTGAAGGAATGATGGCTGTGAATCAAAATACTGTACGACTGACTAAATCAGTCATTGATAAACTCGAACCTACAGCTGGGAAAGATCAATCTTTCTATCGTGATGAAACCTTGAAAGGCTTTGCCCTGAGAATTACTGCCGGAGGTGTAAAGAGCTTTGTTGTGGAAACACGCATTAATGGGCGTGTGAAACGAGTAACGCTTGGTAAATATGGCAACATTACTGCTGAGGAGGCGCGTAAACAGGCCAAAACTTTATTGGGTAGTGTAGCCAGAGGTGATGATCCTATTGCTGAGAAGAAGACCCAAAAAGTTAATGCCATGACTTTGAATCAGGTGCTTAATGATTATCTGAAAGCACGCAAAGATTTAAAGCCTAGAACATTGACTGATTATCACTCCGTACTTCACGAGGTAGTTTCAGACTGGTTAGATAAGCCCATCACCAAAATAACTCGCGAGATGATAGCTAAACGTCATTCGGAGCATGGTACTACCCATAGCAAAGCACGAGCTAATAATGCCATGCGAGTATTAAGGGCCTTATTTAACTTTGCTATGTATGAATATCAAACCGGTGATGGCCAACCGATTATTGTGGTTAATCCTGTGAAGTACCTGTCACATACTCGAGGATGGTTTAGAGTGGATCGCAAGCAAACAGTCATTAAACCGCACCAACTTGCTGATTGGTATAAAGGGATTATGCGATTGATAGAAGGGGAGGAGTACCGCAATGCTTTATTGTGGCACGATTATTTTTTGTTATTGCTGTTTACTGGAATGCGCAAAACGGAAGTTAGTTCCTTGCGTTGGAGTGACATAGATCTGAAATCTAAAACCATTACGCTACAAGATACCAAAAACAGAGAGGTTCATACCCTGCCAATGTCAGATTTTATTAATGAGATTCTGGAGAGAAAAAGTCTACAAAAAACCAGTGAATTCATCTTTCCAGCTGATAGTAAAACAGGCTATATTTCTGATCCTAAAAAAGCAGTATTGAAAGTAGTAGAATTATCCGGTGTTCCTTTTACTTTGCATGACTTGCGCAGAACCTTTGCCACCATAGCAGAAGGACTTGATCTCCCTGCCTATGCTTTGAAACGCTTATTAAATCATAAAATGAATCATGACGTGACAGCAGGGTATATCATGCGAGATGTTGAGCGATTGAGAAAACCAATGCAGCACATTTCAAATTTTTTAATGAAACATATAAAAGGATAGGTTTGATATGAAACCTCTGCGTATTTTTATCAGCAGTGTACAAAAAGAATTTGTTGCGGATAGATTGGCTTTGCGTGATTGGTTGCGTGATGATCCGCTTATGCGTAGATTTTTTGAACCATTTATATTTGAGGATGTTCCAGCATTAGATCGTCGTGCAGATGAGCTTTATTTGAGTGAAGTTGCACGTTGTGATGTGTACATCGGATTACTTGGTAATGATTATGGTCATGAGGAAATGAAAGGCCTTTCTCCTACTGAAATTGAGTTTAATGAAGCCACAGCATGTCATAAAAACCGCCTGATCTTTGTAAAAGGAGCTGATGATCAAGATCGTCATCCGAAAATGCTTGCCTTAATTCAGCGTGTGGGTAATGAGCTGATACGTCGCCGCTATACAAGCATGTCCGAGTTAATTGGCGGCGTTTATGCCGCATTAGTACAGTATTTAGAGGAGCATGAATTAATTCGCAATGGGCCCTTTGATTCAGCAGCTTGCCGTAATGCTACCCTGGAGGATCTGGATGACGAGCGAATGGCTTTTTTCTTGCGTAGTGCTAAACGGGCGCGTGGTTTTCCCTTAGCAGAAGGTGCTACACCATTTGAGTTATTAACTCATTTAAATTTGTTGGATTCAGGTAGGCCAACTCATGCCGCTATTTTATTGTTTGGACGGCAACCACAACGGTTTTTGATTTCTTCTGAGGTGAAATGCGCCCACTTTCATGGTGTACAAGTAGCAAAACCCATTCCATCTTATCAAGTTTATAAACTCGATTCCGCAGTTTTTGGTAGGTGCTTTACCCAACGAAATACGCTACAGTTACTGA
>JAACPN010000059.1 GCA_009995425.1 Legionella sp.
GGGGATTTAAAGCGTTTCACTCCGCAAAAGCCACTTTATCTGGCATCGAATTACACCACATGCTGCGTAAAAATCAGCATACTCAGTCAAATGAGCTGACTATTTTTGAACAGTTCTATGGGCTAGCAGCATAAGCTCGTCCAAAATAAATCCGTTCGTCGTTTACGGAAGTTTTTGCGACAGAACCATCAATACCGATAGTAACCTGGCTTATACGGGCCATCGATAGATAAATTCAAATACTCAGCTTGCTCTGGCGTAAGCTGAGTTAGATGTGCGCCAATACGCTCTAAATGCAAGCGTGCGACTTTTTCATCGAGTATTTTAGGCAAGGTATACACGCGATGCTGATATTTATCGCGATGCTGAAATAACTCGATTTGTGCAAGCACTTGATTCGTAAACGACGCCGACATCACAAAACTAGGATGCCCTGTTGCGCAGCCTAAATTGACCAAACGCCCTTCGGCGAGGACCATGAGGCGTTTACCGTCAGGAAAAATAACATGGTCAACTTGCGGTTTAATATTATCCCACGTGTACTTCCTCAAGCCATTAATATCAATTTCGGAATCAAAATGCCCTATATTGCATAAAATAGCCTGATTTTTCATCTTCACCATGTGCTTATGTGTAATGACATGATAATTACCGGTTGCTGTAACAAAAATATCGATATTCTCAACCACATCATCGAGGCGCACCACGCGATAACCTTCCATGGCTGCTTGCAATGCACAAATAGGATCAATTTCAGCGATATATACCGTTGCCCCTTGACCACGTAATGCCTGGGCACAGCCTTTACCCACATCACCATAACCTAAAATCAAAGCCATTTTACCGGCAATCATCACATCGGTTGCGCGTTTGATACCATCCAAGAGTGACTCTCGACAGCCGTATAAATTATCAAACTTTGACTTCGTCACCGAATCGTTGACGTTGATTGCCGGTGTTTTTAACGTACCTCGTTTTGCCATTTCATGCAGGCGCGCCACACCGGTGGTTGTTTCTTCAGAAAGACCATAAATTTCAGGCAATAATTCAGGATAATCAACATGCACTAAAGCCGTTAAATCACCCCCATCATCCAATAATAAATTAGGTGTCCAGTTATTTGGGCCGTGAATAGTTTGCTGTATACACCACAACGCTTCCTCTTCCGTTTCACCTTTCCAGGCAAATACCGGTACACCAGCGACAGCCATCGCAGCGGCCGCTTGATCTTGTGTGGAAAAAATATTACAGGATGACCACCGAACTTCGGCACCTAGGGCTTGCAGTGTCTCGATTAACACCGCGGTCTGAATGGTCATGTGAAGACAGCCGGCAATGCGTGCACCGGCTAGAGGTTGAGAAGCAGAAAATTCATCACGAAGTGCCATGAGACCGGGCATTTCGGTCTCAGCAATGGCAATTTCTTTGCGGCCCCATTCGGCGAGTGTTAGATCTGCAACGCGGTAATCATTCGAATCACTAACATCATTGGGTTCCCTCATGCATGCTCTCCTTAACCTCTGATTTAGAAATAGCTGAACGTAACACGTCTACTTTATCCAAACGCTCCCATGGGAACTCATCACGTCCATAATGACCCAAGGTTGCTGTTTGGCGATAAATAGGACGCAACAAATCATGGTGCTTAATAATTCCCGCAGGTGTTAAATCAAAATGCGTTTTAATTAATTCAATAATCGCATGAGATTCCAAACGCCCTGTACCGAACGTATCAACAAAAATAGATGTTGGTTCAGCGACACCAATCGCATACGACACTTGAATTTCGCATGTATCGGCAATACCCGCTGCAACCAAATTTTTAGCTACATGCCGCGCCGCATACGCACCTGAACGATCAACTTTAGACGGATCTTTACCTGAGAAACATCCCCCACCATGCCGTGCCATACCACCATACGTATCAACAATAATTTTACGACCCGTGAGCCCGCAATCACCTAAAGGCCCACCAATCACAAAACGACCGGTTGGATTGATTAAAAAGCGTGTATTTTTGCTGAGCCATGCCTTAGGAATCACTTGATGAATGATCGCTTCTTTAACATCAGCAATAATTTTATCTTGACTCACCTCTGGGGCATGTTGCG
This sequence comes from Legionella sp., assembly GCA_009995425.1. Lineage (GTDB taxonomy): Bacteria > Pseudomonadota > Gammaproteobacteria > Legionellales > Legionellaceae > JAALKW01. The sequence goes on from JAACPN010000059.1 coordinate 2,112, forward strand.
TTGAAAACACAACGGTATCAACAGCAACAGGCTTGCCGTGTTCATAACGTAACGTCAACTGACATTTCGCATCAGGACGCAGCCAAGCTAATTCGCCACTTTTGCGAAGTTCAGCTTGTTTTGCCATTAAACGATGAGAATACGCAATCGGAGCCGGCATGAGTTCGTCTGTTTCGGTTGTCGCATAACCAAACATCAAACCTTGATCGCCCGCACCTAAAATCGCTTTATCTACTTGATCCACACCTTGTGCTATATCAACCGACTGCTTACCAATCGCTGACAGTACCGCACAGGACTCCCAATCAAAACCCATGGCCGAGCTATTGTAGCCAATATCACGGATCACACCCCGTGTAATTTCCTCAACATCAACCCATGCTTTGGTTGTAATTTCGCCACCGACCAGCACCATACCGGTTTTAACAAGCGTTTCACAGGCCACTCGTGCATGTTTGTCTTGTTCTAAAATTGCATCAAGAATCGCATCTGAAATTTGATCGGCAATTTTATCTGGATGACCTTCAGATACAGACTCAGAGGTAAACATATAATTCGATTTCACAGCTTTAACTCCCTGTTACACATAAGTGCAATAAATTGATTAAAAAGACAGGCTGCATCATGTGGCCCGGGCCCTGCTTCAGGATGTCCCTGAAATCCAAAAGCGGGTTTACTTTGATGCATCATACCTTGAAGACTTTCATCAAACAAGGAACGATGCGTGACACGTAAACAATCAGGCAAACTCGTTTCATTTAAAGCAAATCCATGATTCTGACTGGTAATAAAGACACGTTGTTTTTCACCTGGTACAGCCAATTCAGCCACAGGATGATTCGAACCATGATGCCCAAACTTCATCTTGATAGCTTCTGCACCACAAGCAAGACCTAAAATCTGAAACCCAAGACAAATACCAAACAACGGCACGCCATACTCGAGCAATTCGCGCGTGGCTTGAATCGCATAATCACAAGCGGCCGGATCGCCAGGGCCATTGGATAATAAAACCCCATCAGGGTTCATTTCTATCACCTCTGCGGCGGGTGTTTGTGCTGGCACCAGCGTCAAATGACAGCCTTTGTCACGCAAGCGCCGTAAAATACTGTGCTTGACTCCAAAATCATACACCACCACATGAAACCGTTCAGGCTTGGATTCTGAAGCCCAAACCCCTTGTCCGGCATGCCATCGCTCCACCGTTTGTCGCGATACCACACGCGCTAAATCCACGCCGGCAAGGCCAGGGCACGCTTGGGCCGCGGCAAAAGCTTCATCCGTATCGGTGGTATCTGTCACAATGCACGCAGCAAGCGCACCATGCTCACGCAGATGATGCGTGAGTGCCCGCGTATCAACACCAGCAATTGCAACAACATCATGTTTTTTTAGCCAATCAGGCAGCGTCATTTCGGTACGATAATTACTCGATAGCGAAATATCATTTTGAAGCACAAGACCAGAAGCCCACGCCCTCGACGACTCCATGTCGTCTTGGTTGCAGCCGGTGTTACCGACATGAGCGGTGGTAAACATCACGATTTGATGCGCGTAGGATGGATCGGTCAAAATTTCTTGATACCCGGTCATGCTCGTGTTGAATACGAGCTCACCGACGGCTCGTCCTGATGCGCCAACCGAGATACCCTCAAATATTGAGCCATCCGCGAGAACAAGTCGAGCCGGTATGTTATTCATGCGCGTTTACATATCCTCAAAGAATTGCTTTACCCGACCAAACCAAGAGTCTGAGCGCGGTGCATGAGCACCTGGGTTTTCATCCAATGATGCCTGAAATTTTGTAAGCATCTCTTTTTGTTCTCGTGATAGCTTGACCGGCGTTTCTAACACCACACGGCATAATAAATCACCCGAACCATGCGCACGCACCGACTTCATGCCTTTGCCACGCAAACGAAACGATTTGCCTGTTTGTGTTTCTGGCGGTATTTTTAACGACACACGACCTTCAAGCGTTGGTACATCGATGGATCCACCCAACACGGCCGTGGTAAAGGCAATAGGCACCTCACAATGTAAATCTTTGCCTTCTCGCTCAAAAATCGCATGTTTTTTCACCGCGACTTGAACATACAAATCACCCGCCGGTCCGCCATGCAAACCTGCTTCACCTTCACCACTTAAGCGAACGCGATCGCCTTCATCAATACCGGCTGGTATTTTAACCGTCAGTGTTTTGGTTTCACGTACACGACCGTTACCATGACAGTCGGTGCATGGATCAGAATTTGTTTGACCTTCACCATGACAGTTCGGACAGGTTTGTTGAATCGAGAAAAAGCCTTGTTGAATACGAACTTGTCCGACACCCGCACAGGTTTCGCACGTGATTGGCTTGGTTCCTTTTTTACCACCCGAGCCACTGCAGCCCTTACAGGTTACATGCCGCGGTACTTTAATTTCGATCGATTTGCCCGCAGCCGCTTCTTCCAGCGTGACTTGGACGTTCATCTGAAGATCGGAACCGCGTTGTGCGCGTGATTGTTGACTGCCTCCTCGACGCCCTCCGCCGGTGAAGATGTTTTCAAAAATATCTTCAAAACCACCAAAACCACCGCCGCCGAAACCGCCTCCAAAGCCACCAGAACCACCACCGGCTGCGCCATCAACACCTGCATGTCCAAATTGGTCGTAGGCCGCACGTTTGTCTTTATCCGACAACACCGCATAGGCTTTTTGGATTTCTTTGAATTTTTCTTCGGCTGATTTATCATCCGGATTTCTATCCGGATGATGTTTCATCGCTAATTTACGATAGGCTTTTTTAATATCAGCATCACTGGTGTCACGCGTGACACCGAGAAGCTCATAATAATCTTTTTGCTGCATGAATCGCTCTCTCGGTGCGTGACTTATTTCTTAGCGTCGTCGTCTTTAACTTCTTCAAATTCCGCATCAACGACAGAATCGTCTTGTACTGAATCACTTGTATCAGCAGCTTCAGCCGTGCCATCGGCTGCTTGACTTTGTGCAGATTTTTTAGCGTACACACGTTCAGCCATGGACGCCGATGCTTTACTCAGCACTTCAAGCTTCGCTTCAATTTCAGCCTTATCACTGCCTTTCACCGCTTCTTTTAATTCAGACACGGCTTCTTCAATGCTTTTCTTCTCATCGTCAGCCATGTCGTCAGCTAAATCCTTCAATGACGTTTCGCTGCTATGAATCAAGCTATCGGCCTGGTTGCGTAATTCAACCAATTCTTTGAATTTTTTGTCGTCATCAGCATGCGCTTCAGCGTCTTTGACCATCGCTTCCACTTCTTCATCACTCAAACCACTGGAAGCTTTAATCACAATCGACTGCGCCTTACCTGTGGCTTTATCCGCCGCTGATACGTTCAAAATACCGTTCGCATCAATATCAAACGTCACTTCAATTTGTGGTACGCCACGTGGTGCAGCTGGTATATCCGCTAAATCAAAACGCCCCAATGATTTATTAGCAGATGCTTGCTCACGCTCACCTTGTAATACATGAACGGTTACAGCGGTTTGATTGTTTTCTGCTGTTGAAAACACTTGATTTGCCTTGGTTGGAATCGTTGTGTTTTTATCGATAAGTTTTGTCATCACACCACCCATGGTCTCAATACCCAGCGATAACGGTGTTACGTCCAACAATAAAATATCTTTCACATCACCTGACAATACGGCCGCCTGAATTGCAGCACCCACGGCTACCGCTTCATCAGGGTTCACATCACGTCGTGGCTCTTTACCAAAAAACTCTTCAACCGTTTTTTGAACCAACGGCATACGTGTTTGACCACCCACCAAAATCACTTCATCAATTTTTGAAATACTCAAACCGGCATCTTTTAAGGCTGTTTTACATGGAGCAATCGTACGTTTAACCAAATCTTCAACCAATGACTCAAGCTTAGCGCGGGTTAATTTAATATTTAAATGCTTTGGACCACTCGCATCAGCGGTAATATACGGCAAATTCACATCGGTTTGTTGTGACGATGATAATTCGATTTTGGCTTTTTCCGCCGCTTCTTTCAAGCGTTGAAGTGCAAGTGGATCGCTGTGCAAATCGATGCCCGTGTCTTTTTTGAATTCAGCCGCTAAATACTCAATTAAAGCTAAGTCAAAATCTTCACCACCCAAGAACGTGTCACCGTTGGTCGCCAACACTTCAAACTGATGCTCGCCATCAACTTCAGCAATTTCAATGATCGATACATCAAATGTACCACCACCCAAGTCATACACAGCTACGGTCGAGTCACCACGTTTTTTATCCATACCGTAAGCAAGTGCCGCCGCGGTTGGCTCATTGATAATACGTTTCACATCAAGCCCTGCGATACGACCCGCATCTTTGGTTGCTTGACGTTGTGAGTCATTAAAATACGCAGGCACGGTAATCACCGCTTCCGTTACGGTCTTACCTAAATAATCTTCAGCTGTTTTTTTCATTTTTTTAAGAATTTCAGCTGAAATTTGTGGTGGCGCTTTATCTTCACCTTTGACACGAACCCATGCGTCACCGTTATCGGCTTTCACAATTTTGTACGGGACCATTTTAATGTCTTTTTGTACGATTTTATCGTTAAACGTACGGCCAATCAGACGTTTAATCGCAAACAACGTATTTTCTGGATTGGTCACCGCTTGACGTTTTGCTGCTGGGCCAACAAGCACTTCATCATCATTCGTAAAAGCAACAATCGAAGGCGTGGTACGATGACCTTCCGCATTTTCAATCACGCGTGGGCTTTTACCTTCCATAATAGCAACGCATGAGTTTGTGGTACCTAAGTCAATTCCAATTATAACGTTTGATGATGACATATTTTTATACTCCAATTGAGTTATCTAAAATTAATTACCCCTATGGCTTACTTATATAAGGGATAATTTTTGCATTTCAAGGGTTTCGTTTGTTTTTTATTTCGCCACGACAACACGGGCCGCTCGAATCACCCGATCATTCAGCTTATACCCTTTTTGGAACACCGTAATCACTGTATTAGGTGTTGCATCCGGTGACTCCTGCATGGTCATCGCTTCGTGCAATTCAGGATTAAAGACTTCGCCCATAGGGTTCATCTGCTCCACATCGGCTTTGGCTAACATATCTAATAATAATTTCATGGTCAGCTGAATGCCTTCGTGCATCGCCGCGTCACCATGCTTATCTGCCAAAAGCTCGGCTTGCTCGAGGCTATCGACCACAGGCAATAACGTTTTAATAAATTTTTCGAGCCCATAGCGATGCGCATTCGTCACATCACGTTCTGAACGACGACGTAAATTGTCCATCTCGGCCGTCACACGAACCACTTTTTCCCAATATTCATGAACTTTTTGCTCAGCATCCGTAAGCTTTTGCTCAAGCACTTCATACGATGGATGTTCTAATGCATTGGCATGCTGCTCATCTTCAACCACATTATCTTCATCTTCCATGGTCTCTTCTACAGACGTGTCTATTGATTCTAATTCTTCTTTAAATTTGCCCCAATCTTTTTCTTGTTTACTCATAATTAAATTCCTCGCATTGAACAAAAACAGCTAGCTGTCAAATGGGGGCTTTTATCTAAAATTCAAGGGATTTATGCTCATAAAGCAAATTTACTTGGTTTTCTGCGATTTTTGATTGTTCATTGACGCAATAAGGTTGATAATTAGCCCTCTTAAACATCAGCTCGTATTGTATATGCCAGATACCTGGACCCCGACATCATGGTTAAACTATCCTTATTCGCAAGCTGCAAGCTACCCTCATGCTGCGCACCTAGACCGAGTCCTATGTCAGCTTAAACAAAAAAAAGCGCTAGTCCCGTGCAATCAAATCAATCAGTTAAAAACATTACTTGCCCAAGCACGTCACGGTCAGGCGTTTATTCTCCAAGGCGGTGATTGCGCCGAGTCATTCAATAATTGCCGCCCGGCGATGATTCGCGCGCAGCTTAATTTAATATTAAGCATGGCTAACATGCTAGCACCCCATACCCATGGCCCGGTTGTTCCTATTGGGCGCATAGCTGGTCAATATGCCAAACCGCGTTCATCATCTGAAGAAACACAGCACAGCATTACGCTCCCGAGTTATCGCGGCGATTTGATCAATGCCGTACAATTTAATGCAAAAGCCCGCGTGCCCAACCCTGAACGCTTACTCCAAGGCTACCGATCGGCCGCCATAACTCTCGAGTTTATTCGTAAACACACAAAAAAAATCTCGTTTTATACATCACACGAGGCGCTTCATCTTCATTATGAATCGGTGTTAACCCGACGCTGCCAGCAAGACCGCTGGTATGATGTTTCCACACACCTTCCCTGGCTTGGTATACGCACGTCGCAACTGGACAGTGCACATGTTGAGTATTTAAGAGGTATTGCAAACCCTATTGGCATCAAAATAGGCCCTGCTGCCACGCCTGATTGGTTAATTAGCTTAATTCATCGCCTAAACCCACAGGGCGAAGAAGGCAAAATTTTACTGATTACACGCCTTGGTGTGCAACGGGTAGAAAATTTATTACCTGCGCTTATAGAAGCAACGCAAAAGCATCATCATCCGGTCACATGGGCCTGCGATCCCATGCATGGCAACAACCAACAAACCGCATCGGGCATCAAAACACGCCACATGGATAGCATTTGGCAAGAACTCAGCCTCACCTTAAAGATTCATCAAACGCACCAAAGCCACCTCGGTGGCCTGCATCTTGAAATGACACCCGACGCCGTCACCGAGTGTTTAGGTGGCGAAGCCCCTATTTCCGAAGATGATTTGAAAACCGCGTATCGCAGCCTACTCGATCCGAGATTAAATCAACAACAAGCCCTCGAGCTTATCAAAAAATTTACCTCGCTTAATTTTTAAAAATAAAATATGCAGAACCTATCATACATAAGCTTGCATAAAAGAAATTAGTGCCTAAAGATTTTCCCATATAAAAATAAGAAAAACCTGCGAAAACACACATGGTAATGATTTCTTGCATAATTTTCAGTTGGCCTAAATTAAATACCTGGTAACCCATTCGATTTGCAGGAACCTGAAGCAGATATTCAAAAAAAGCAATCCCCCAGCTGACTAAAATAGCAATCATCAAAGGTTGATGATTCAACGTTTTCAAATGACCGTACCAGGCAAACGTCATAAAAACATTCGAAGCAATCAATAGCAATAGGGTATACATGATTATCCTGGGGTTATCGTTCGTTTTATACGGCGCAATATCATACGCCTAAAATTTGAATAATCAAAAATCTCGACTAAAATTAACCCCATACCCAACAGTAAATAGATTTAAGAGCGAGCATCATGCCCAATCATCGATCAAAAGATACGCCATCAAAAATAGAAGCCTTAGAAGACTCTTTAGCGCAATGCCAAACCGTATTTAACGAACCGAACAAACTGAGTAAACAAAAAAAAGCCGATCTCAAAATTTTAGAAGACGAATTTGTATCTACAGCAACTGAGCTCTGTGAGAAATTAAGCGATGCGCATGAAAATCAGACCATCGATGATAAGGTCACCGATGATATTTTAAATAGAGCTCATGACATCACGCATCATATCAGCGACAAAACCCCGATACCTCGAAAAAAAATTGAAAAAATCATCGCATTAAACGATGCGAATACCCAATTACAAACTCAAACTTCACCTAAAAACACCACGACTCAAGCACTCATTGAGTTACTCACAAAAATGGCCCTGCTTGCTACCGTTGTGCTGACCTTTATCTCTCCGGGACCGGGTGCGGTACTTGGATTAAGTGTCGATATTAGTGTCGCCTTGCTTTCTTTTTTACCTCATGCATTTGATACCTGTAAACGATTATTTTCTGACAAACCTGAACCACTGAATTTAGATAACGCAAAGGAACTTCAACAGGTGTATAAAGAAACAAATAAAATACAACGAAAAGAGCAAGAGCCAAATCCCAGCGATGAAGCAAAACCCGAGCAAGAGCAAGGCCCGAGCCTTGTCTAAATATGTAGGATTTGCGTAAATTTCAACCAATCAACTGCCGTCATGGCGACCAGGTTTTGCTCTTGGTTTAGGTCGCCCAAACTCGTTGTCAAGCGATTCTTCTGAGCTCCTGGATGATGTACGAGCGAATAACCCTAAGCTACTTAAGCTCCCTGAACTCGTTGAGCTAAAACTTCTATATTTCTCGTTGTCTTTAAACTCAATCAAAGGCCCTGTGAATTCCTCTTCTGTTTTATGTTGTTCAAACCAAGTCACTAAATTGGGATAGCCATCTTTCACACTCAACCAAGCGTCATAAGCCCTTGCAGGCAGCATAAGAAAATCTTTACCTTTCTTTTTCCCGGTTAAATCATCATTAAACGTACATTCCTGCCATTGTCCAGACTCATTCTTATGTACATACATTAAATCATTGGTAATTCTCAGGGTGGTTTTACAAGTACTTCGCTCTTTATACTCCTTCTTAAAAGCTTTTGTTAGCCTTCGGCCCCATTTGAAACCTCCCGCTCCATAAATTTTTGACTCACAGCCAATATCCGTATTATTCATTGCAATTTTTTTAACATTAAATGGCTCAGAATCAGTACGCCATGCCCTCGACTCTCCCATATTTTTCACGGCTGTTTGAAAACGTTCATCATGACCTTTTGCTGCTTTAACTTCACTGAATACTTGTACAAAATTAGATCGATTACCTAACGACTCATAATGTAACATTTCTTTTGCAGCACCAGGGCGAGTGAATGTTTCAGGAATCACCATGTGAAACCGATCACTTGCCAGCACCGTCTCTTTGAGATACTTTTTAACTTCTAATGCTTTGCTGTGCTGATGTAAATCGCTAATACCTTTATATCCTTTCGCCAAAGCATACTGAAGAACCATTTGCCGCATTTGTGATACTTCACGTTCAAAGCTACCATCTGCAAACACCACATCATTGCCTTTGTCCGCACGAGCATTTTCAGCCAGACCTAAAACATCTGAATGCTCCGTGTTTAAATACTCAAGCACATTATTAGCAGAAAATGTTTTTCCTGAACTTGAAGGGCCGCCTATCCATAAAATCAACCGATTTGCCCATGGTGGTCCTTCCACATGCTTGAGTGCTGTTTCAAAAACAGCACGCCTAAACGATTTACTTTTACCTTCTTCTTTAATGGCGCGTTTATATAAATCAAACCCTTCATCACCTAATAAATCTTTTAATGTAACGGTTTTACCGCTATTCGATTTAGCAACGTCAAGCGTACCTTCATCTAAAAACTTGAGGCCTAAAAAGCGAATAAAATCTTCTCGTGCACCTTTGGGTGTCTTGCCTTGATGGGTGGCACGATACAATGCTTTCTTTTCTTGAGTTGTTAAGTGAATCTCAGGATCTCTTTTAATCTCATAGCGACCAATTTGTTTAATCCAACCTTGTACCTTGATTCTTTGCGCTTCCGGACACTTTGCCAACGCTTGAATACGTTCGTTTTGCCTTTGTCTGGCTTCTATTTTATGCTGTTTTTTGATTCGATGATTTAAAACAGCGAGGATGGCAGGCACCACCGTCACAATCGCGGCCACAGCACCAAACACCCCTAGGGCGCTTGAATTCAAATAAGCCCAATCTGACAGGGTGTGCTCAGACCAAGCCCCGCGCATAGACTTTGTAAGCCCTTTATGCGCCTGCATTGCACCCGCTTTGCTCTGCTTTAAATACGTCATGACCTTGGAAGATTCTTCCGCAAAGTTTCTAGAAATATAAAAACCTTTGGGTTTTGCTTCGACTTTGGCTGATGCCCCTTGATCGACCAAACTAATCACCGATGCCGCGGCATACAAACCTTTGTCATTATATTCCTGATTGATGCATTGATTTAATGCCTTGGCTGCCGCAGCAACTCCATCTTCTGGAGCATTCGCCAATTGAGCAAGTTGCTTGGCAATCGCGCTACCCGGTTTCATGGCATCTAACATCAAGACCCGGCCATTAATCGCCTGTGCCCGCTCATTACCGCTTTTACACCCCCCGATCGAGGCTTCCTCTGCAAAAACAGATAAGGTTTGAATAAGCTTTGCATATTCATGGGTAAAATGCAGGTCGTGTGCTATCAGCTTTTTTAAACTCATGTTGACGGCAGCAACCGGATCCTGTGTTGTACTCGTCTCTTTTTTCCACGCATTTTTGATCGCGAATATGTGAACTTGGGCAGCGTCACCTTGAGTAGTTTCTGAAAAATAAGGTGTTCGAGGCTGGGTACCTAAATATTCTTGATACTGTTCAAGCAATGGCGCGAACGTTTGTGCATCACATAATGTATGTATTAACGCCATTTCTGCCATCAACGTTGATTCTCGCACCAGCGGATCAGAACTCTTATACCCCAACGTATCACCAAAACCATTGACGGATATATTTTGAACAAAACACATGGCGTCGTGTGTTGTATTATATTGATGCGCACCTTGTAAAATATGACGTGCACTCTGCGTTTGTAAATTACCTTTGATATCCCCTAACCTATCATTGATGGCCGTATATCGGTTATAAATAAAAGGTTTTTTCAACTCATAAACTTCGGCAATCTCAGATAACTTGTCGGCAACATCTGAAATAATCGCTTTATCGCTCAAACCCTGTTTAACCACCGGAGAAGGCGTGCGTATTTGAATACGTGGGTGTAATCCGGGCGTTATATTCCCGTGCTCATCCATGCGACATGTGATCATTTGCCGGTGTGCAAACTGCTCTTTGCCCGCAACACGATCATGCGCGGTGTATTTTGAGCCTTTGATGAGCGTCACCAACCCCTCGGCCTTATTGACGTATAAAATATCTTCATCCGTTGCAGGCGTTTTTTCTGCGAAATGTTTCGCTTCTTTTAAATCTTTTGCTGTAAAAATAATACCGGTTTTCTCAATGATCTTTTCCATTAAAACCGTATGCGCCATAGGAGCCAGTTTTTTTCTTGCTTTATCGAGTGAGGCATTAAATTTTGCAAGATCAAACGCTCCATCTTCGTAAGCAACTTTATAAGCGTCACGATAAGCATGTTCAATATAATGATTCACGCGATTCATCGCTGATTGACGGGCTGTTTCGAAATGCTTAGGATCCACATCTGGATAAAGATTAGCTGCAATTTGACTATAAACACGTGTCGCGAGCATTAAGTGGAACGCAAACTCGTCTTGAAGTGGAATCACGCTGCCGCTTTTTGACCCAGGCGAATCTAAACGCACTAACGCGCTCATGCCTCCATCAAGATCAACAGGTACCAACAAAGACCCGTGAACATCTTTTAATTTTTTTTGATCTGCTTTAACCTGAGCAGCTTCAAGTAATGTCTGTATATGACGAACTTGTTGTGCATGATCTTGAGATATTTTTCCCATCATAAATCTCACAAAAAATAAGCTAGTAGCTATATTATAGACCATTAAAAATATAACACATCACGAAAGCTTCAGAACGTGTATAATATAGCTAGTTAGGTTTAATTTTTTAAGGTTAGGTACATGAAAATAGCTATTTTATCAAGAAATACAAAATTATATTCAACCAAACGATTGGTTGAAGCGGCTGAAGCACGCGGGCACGAGGTTCGTGTGCTTGACTACATTCGATGCTACATGAACATTACCGCTAAAAAACCATCGATACATTATCAAGGCGAAAAACTTCCTGTATTTGATGCCATTATTCCAAGAATTGGCGCGAGTCATACATTTTACGGTACAGCGATTGTGCGACAATTTGAAACCTTAGGAACCTACTCGCTAAATTCATCACTAGCGATTACGCGTTCGCGTGATAAATTACGTTCACAACAACTTTTAGTCATGAAAGGCATTGATATGCCGATTACCGGTATTGCCAGTGTTCCGGGCGATGTGGATGGTTTGATTCATACAGTAGGCGGGGCCCCGCTTGTGATTAAACTCACGGAAGGAACCCAAGGGGTTGGTGTGGTTTTGGCCAAAACCAAAAAAGCGGCAGAAAGCGTGATACAAATGCTTATGAGCCTCAAAGAAAATATTATTATTCAAGAATACATTGAAGAGTCCGGTGGTGCTGATATTCGATGCTTTGTTGTAGGCGATAAAGTGATTGCTGCCATGGAGCGACAAGCCGCACCCGGTGAATTTCGTGCCAATATTCACCAGGGCGGTCGTGCTCGTTTAATTAAAATAACTAAACAAGAACGTGAAGTGGCGATTAAAGCGGCCAAAGTCATGGGGCTAACCATGGCCGGCGTTGATTTGCTACGCTCAAATCGAGGACCGCTCGTGCTTGAAATCAATTCATCTCCAGGCCTAGAAGGCATAGAAACCGCAACCAAAAAAGATATTGCGAGCTTAATTATTCAACATATTGAAAAAAATGCAAAACCCATTGGCCCTAAAAGCCGCTACCAAGGATGAGCGCATGAACGGTGTTGAATATTGGCTACGATCACCTCTCTATATTGACTTAAGATCCACTAAACATGTACTAAATACAGACCTTAAGGCACTTATGCTATGAAAAAAATCATGGAAGTCCATAATAAATTATTGATTGGTCGCTCGGAGTGGTGCGCACTGCCGTTGCTTAATATACCGTTTATCAAAGCCAAAATAGACACAGGCGCTAAAACGTCGGCTCTGCATGCATTCAATATTGAATACGACGATGCCGATGGTCAACCTTGGGTGCATTATGACATTCATCCAATTCAAGGTAATGATCAGGTGATTGTTCGCTGCACCTCTTTGGTGATTGATCAACGCATGATCATGAGTTCTAATGGGCACAAAGAAAATCGTTACGTGATCTCGACGTCGTTATCACTCGGATCAAAAACATGGCCAATTGAGTTAACACTTTCGAACAGAGATCCCCTCAGGTTTCGCCTGTTACTCGGGCGCGAAGCTTTAAATCATCACGTTATCATTGATCCTAATTTAAATTATCATCAGAAAAAACCGAAGAAAAAACCGATTCAATAACTTACTAAACGGAATAAGATGTCATGAAAAATCACGCTAAATCCTCCTTACTCAGAAGCAACGCGGCTACTTTTTATGCCCAACTGCCTCAAAATAGAGGTTCGACCCTACCCAACTTTAGTTACGCACAAACCATGCAATTTAAAAAAAATGCGGATACTTTTGCCCAAGCACTCATTCAACTCTGGACGTCAGGCGATGCTTCAGCTAAAACACGACCTGACGGCACATATCAGACCTTTTCAACAAGATATTTTTGAAACAGATTTACGTATTTTTTTAACCCCTACATCGATGCTAGAACACCTCCAACAAGCAACACTCAAGAAAAAAAAGATCCTGAGATGGTGGCGATTTTACGGTCAAAAGGCCCGCGATTACTGGTGATTGAATCAGGCGATAAACCATCCGAATCACACGCATCCAAAAAACATAATTTCAGACGGCGTGCTTCTTTTTGGGGATTGCCGCAAGCGTATGAAGAATTACCAGGACAAATACATACCAAGCCGTCTTTAGGATAAAGTATAGTTCAAAGACGGCTTAGTTTAATACACCTTAGGCCTTAGGAGATTAGAAAAAATAACTTAGTCTTTTATCAATAATCATGTATAATTACTTTCATGAGAAAAGGGCCTATAGTTGTA
>JAACPN010000009.1:0-6504 GCA_009995425.1 Legionella sp.
TGCCATTCCGCACCCTCAGACGCACTTTTCTTAATTAATTTATCTGATCAAAAAAAATACCTTTCACTGCAGCTCTCTCTCGGAATGAGCATCTATTTTCCCTTGTTTTCGTTGTTTAACGTATTTTTATTGCGATCACGCATCGCTATACTCAGTTTTTGATAAAAATAAGCTATGATTTTGTTTAAAAAGTCATCCGATCTCACGGTTATTATATAATCATGGGTATTCAAGCGGCTACTCCAGCTGGATTCAGGTAGATCTCATGCGCTCTAGGTCCAAAATGCCTGATTATTTGTCTTAAAATAGCATTTACATTCACAATCAGCTTTCTAGGCTGGTTATCCTTCGTGATAGATAACTCAGTTACAACGCGAAATAAAAAGTAAACCCAACGTAAACTCGGTTTATTTGTTGGTTTTTTCATTTGGTTTAAAATGGTTTCATTGTTTTCTTTCAGTGACATCTGTAACTCATACTCAGAGACGCCATATACCATAAGACATAAAGTCATCACCATCATAAGTGCATCAATGCGCTCAGGTGTTTTCAAAAAAACCGAATCGACCTGAAATGTATTATCTTTAATGAATTTAAAGCCACGCTCCGTGCCCGATTGACCTTTATATTCAGTTAAAACATCTTCATTTGATAAAATTGTTTCGTCTAATTGATTTGTTGCTAAAACAAACCGACCCTTGCGAACACGAACCTCGGCGATTTTCTGTTCATTTAAATCCAAACTGGATTTAATTTGATACCCAATAACCTCTGGAATCTCATCCGATTTTGGACGACCTTTAGAGCTATATTTTTTTACCTCAACAATCGAATAGGTGACCTCATGAAATTTTAATTGTTTTTTTTGTTTCTCAGCTTGAGTGCGTGCATCATCTTGACAGGTGAAAATTTGATTACCTAAATGCCACCAAAGTTTACTTTGAATATCACCTTCTTGTTTTATTTTTTTATTCAACGTCTTATTTTCACGAGCGTATGCCGCTTCAGAAAAAAACATAACCCAGCGTTGTTCAACATCCTTGTAATTCGATTTAAACACACAATAAGAGTAACCATTACTTATTTTGACCCATGTTAAATCATCTTCTGGTGTTGAAACGAGTGCGCGTACTTCTTTTATTTTTTCAGGCGCGCGAGTTACCCAAAACATACTCTCACTATGTTGTAAAATATTCGCATAAATCGCACTATCTCCAACATAAATAAAATCAGGTGCATCCGTCAATCCACTACAAATTTGATTGATTTTAACAGCAGCCGCAGGCATGGTTGTCTGATCAGATGCATTACCGCTATGCGATTCCATCCATAATGGAAAATTTGATGCTCCTGTTGTCGCAAGCAACAAAACCATTTGTTTTAAATCATGGCGACCAGATTTTGCATAGCCTTGTTTTGGCCAGGGAATATTATTATCACTATTTTCAGCCGCCTCATTCAATTCAGACTGTTCGGGTTGTTCAAAATCACCATATAAAGTCAATGTCGTTGTATCAATATGTGTGCTTTTTCCAAGTAATCCGCGGGATTGACCAATAGAAAGGCTTAATTCTGTGAATAATTTAGTCGTACCATAGGCTGCAATCTCATCTAAACATCGGCCAGTTGCGTCATCATTAAACCATTTCGCTTGAACATTGCGATTAAATAAGCGATCAAGCGGTTTGTCGCTTAAAAACTCAGGAAATAAATACAATCGACTATCAATGAATCCGAGTCCATTCATAATCATTGCGGCAACACGCTCGCCGTGACTCACTTTTGAACCATGGGCCTTACTTATAGGCAATCGATTATCTATCAATTCTGTAAGTTTCAAACTATCTATTTTATCAGCCACCAAACCCAAGTGGCCTAAATGAGCAGCAGCAAAATGTTCCTCTTTCAATACATCCATTGTATAATACAAAAAAATCATAACATACTGAAATTATACATTAAAATTAGTGAATTTAAACGTATAAATTGATTATTTTTTATTTAATTAGTATCCAAAATTAAATGAAAATTCTTTCTTGCAGGGTGCGGAATGACCGATAGATCCTCGCTTAACAAACATAAGCAACAATTACAAAGCCCCATCAGCACCAATGAATAATTTTTTAGCTGCCATTATGGCTACAAATGATATTATTAACTATATTTCTGGTCATGAAGAAAACATTAAGTCTCTGAACAAACGATATGGTATTAACTCATTTACTTTTAAACACGACTATATTGAATGCCCTATATCTAATAACTGCCAATATTGCGCTTAAAATAATTTTGGGGGATGAGTAATAAACTCGCGAACGAAAAAATGATCATCATCAAACCCAAATAAATTAAAAATGAAATCCCATGCCATTGAATCAAATACCCTGAGAGTAATAAAAAAAGTCCTGTTAATACAATTGTTGTTGTATATAAATAACTGTCGAATCTTGCTCTTACTTGTGTGGTTAAATTTTTATGAGATTTTGCATTGGTTAAAATTATGTTGAGTCTTATATTAAAAAATAAAAGACTTAAGCCTATAACCATATAATAAATATTTAAAAATTGGAGAGAACAATATAAAAATACTAGCCCAACAATAATAAAAATAAAGCTATAGGGAAGCGCTCGGATATCTAAATATTTCATAAGCCTACCAGCTAGCGATTGAAGAAACAGGCTTATGATGAAGATTGCACCTAAAATATAAGGTTTATTATTTACGAGTGGTATAGTTGAAGCCAGTACCTGCCAATATTGAATTAATAATTGATAATATATAGACACAAGTATTAGCGATATAATAAACGGCGAAAGTTGTAAAAATTTTCTAATAATTAATTTTGTCTCATAACCCTTTCGGTATAATTTCTTCTTTAACCGATCTGTCTTGCTAAAGTGACTATATTGCACCGGCAATAATATTAGCCCATGAAATATAAAAATAAGCATGAGGATGGATGAAATTAAAAAAAGGTACTCATTGAGATATTCGTAAGCAAACGATCCGGCTCCTGCAAATATAGCCATGCCTAAAAAAGACAAATTATTATATTGGCCTAATATGTGCTCAAAATTCTTATTTTTTTCAACTTTATAATATTCATCTAACAAATAAGCATTATAAATGCTGTTATAAATAACTAATGCGATGGCATTAAATACCTCAGCAATATAAAAATATAGCGTTTGTGTAAAATACCCGCCTAAAAATAATATAAAAAGCCATATCGCAGATGAGATCATAGCGGTTATATAAATGGTTTTTCTATTAAATTTATCCATGAATTTAGCAACACTGAGACTAAAGCAAAGAGTTACTATTGCCTGAAGCGTTTTAACATAAGCGATGCTATCTAATCCGAGTCCCGAGGTGAACATATAAATAACAGATATAGCTCCTGTTATCATGCGGACACTACTAAAGGCTGACATACTAAATAGAATTTTATTGTAACTTTTCATTGACCTATCATTTCAATAATTTTAGCTAACCGAGTTTAGCAGGCTTTGTGAACGTCATATGCTATTTTGGGGTGATGAGTTTAGGTTGAATTTATTGATACTTGTTGGCACTTGATATTACTGAGTGCCCCACCAGTGCCCCGTAACAATATTTTAATTTTTTAATTTTTTAATTTTCCGTAAGTACTTGATTTTACTGGTGCCGTTGATGTGAATCGAACACACGACCTATTGATTACGAATCAATTGCTCTACCAACTGAGCTACAACGGCAAGAAGGAAGCATAGTATATATCGATGCCTAGTGTTGATGCAAGACCACACCTAAAGTCCAATCAGTTTCTTCATCATGTGATGTAATATAAATTGATTTTTCTTCGCTTAATCCATAACCTTGTTCCATAAGTGCATGATAATAAGAAGCCCTCAGGCAACTCAGTGAAAGCCGTTCATTATCTGGATAATCCGCACGTAATTCAGACCACAAACGACGGCATACGCTCGTATTTGCCTGCTCCAGGAGCCATGCGTTCGTTGCTCCTAATTCATCGCGACGAAAAGGTTCTTCTTTAAGCAAATAAGCTAAACCACCCAGTACATACCAGGTTTTGGGTGTTTCAACCGATAGAACGGGCTGTATGGTTTTATTTACGGTATGAACTTGATTAATCAACTGACTAATAGCTTGTTCGCAATGTTCTGCATCACCATGCCCCACTGAGCCGTTCGGAAGCGGATAGCCCTCTGGAAAACATGCGGGATTATTTAAAAATTGTTGACTCACTAACGTCGCACCAAGCCCTAAAAAACTATGCACAAATAATGTAATATCTTGATGAGCAACTTCAACATGCACTAAATCATCAGGATTCTTCCCCTCAGAAGACGCGACGGGCGCCACAATTTGGACCGAAGCTCCTCCCATATCCATGACCCCAATCTCTTCCTGCACACCCTCAGACAAAATATTACGCTCATGGTGAACGGCAAGCCAAGCAAAAACACCTTCTTCACGACCTGTGATAGTTTTTGCCTCAATAAGATCCCAAGCAGAACGCTCAAACCAATGATGTGCTGCAGAAAAATACGTTTGTTGTTGATCGTAAGATAATAAACGCATACCCGCCGTGGCATAAAAATAAACAGGAATGTGCTCTGGTGCTTCATCAAATAGATTATTTAAATACGCATCAATAGCGAGTTGATGAGATTCAAGAGACGCAAATCCTGGAGTGATTTTTTTTGACCAAACTTCGTGAGCATGTTCTGCTGGATTATCACAATCATAAGCATAAACATGCAAACGCGACCCAGTACTTCCAACATCAACCACGCCCATGGTGCACTTTTGAAGCGACGATGCTTCAAATGCCATCACATCGCTAAGTAAACCACAGAATATCAACATAAAAAGTACAGAACGAAGCATAATACAGGGTGCCTAATCAGAGTTTACAGAAGTTTACTTTGTGGCTAAGAACTAGTCAATAAAACATGTATTCTCGAAGTTCACCATGCTAATTTAAAATATTGAGCATGACCTGACCTAAATGATCACGAAAATCAGGCTTCAAATTTGCAGACAACGCTAAATAAGCCGTGTTTGTCGACATATCTTTAAATAAACACACATCAAGTACACCATTAATATTCAAAATATCTTTGTGCTCCGCATGAATCGCACAACAATTTTCACCAAATAATCTAAGCGTATCGTGCTCTTGTTCTGAAAAGAAACTACCCCATATATTAACATTCACAACAAATCCTCGAGCAGAATCGAGATTCGCAAGACGTTTACAAGCACTCAAAATGGGTGAACTTAAATGATAAGGCTTGTTGTTTATATATGTGCATATTTTACCAACACATGATATCAAAAATGATTTCAGACTATGCTTAGAACAATTCAAATCACCAACCGCGGCTAACTTCACGAGACTTGAAGAATATTGATGTCTTGATGTTTCCAATGCTGAGCGCTGCACGTTTTTTGCTAGCTTTAACAGCGTGTTTTTTCCACTTAAATCTAATTTAATGGCCTGCGAACGTAAAAAACATCCAATCACATGGTCATAACATTGCTGCTCGCGTGTCGAATTCACGTTATTAATAAATAAACGCTGAGGTATGTCGACATCACCTTCGCAACAACGCTGAAGCGCAAGACCCACAGACGCACAGAGTAAATCGCTCAACGTAACCGCATGCTTTACACAAAAATTACGCCATATACGCTGTTGCTCTTCACTAATTTGAAAAAAAGAAGAGTAATCATGCGCTGCTTGTTCCATATCAGATACAACATATTGTTCAGGAAAAGAAAAAAGCTCAGCATCTTCTAAATATGCTGTCCAAAAGGATTCATCTTGTTCAACTGATGTACGCACAACATGCGCTTCATGATGGACATAAGACTCAAATACATGTGCTTCAAGTCGTGTATTGGCTTTTGGATTACGTAAATAAAACATATACGCATTAGAAAGATCACGAAACAAAATTTCTAACGATTGTTGATCAGAGATCATGTGTGGCATAGCCAGTTGCAGCTCGGTACAACCATTGCTTAATTTAAATAATCTAGCCAGGAGAAAAGGTTTTTTATTAGACCATGCTTGGTAGTCATGTAATTCTTCAAACGATTGATTCAGGCTTGCTTCGACAAAATCCTGTTTATCCTCATCTAAAAACACATGCTCTTCCCAAACAATGGTTTGCCGTGATTGCTTTTTTTGAATCGGTAAAAACCGATGAATGGCGTACGACAAGGCATCGTGCTTTTGGATAACAGCTTGTAACGCTCTATTTAAAATAGCAGTATCTAATCGACCTTGGATACGACGACGACCGACAACATTCAACTTTTTAACTTTTGCATCAAATAGGTTCGAAATCCATAAAACAAATTGAAAATCTGTTAACGGCATCCACGATGCATTCTTTTGTTGACTCTTGGCATGAGTTTTATCTTTATAATCAGGGGCCAAGCGCACACGCTCACTGAATTCAAGAACAGACGGTGCTTGATAAAGATCA
>JAACPN010000009.1:6521-6663 GCA_009995425.1 Legionella sp.
CCCTAATATTTTTTTAACGTTGACAATAATACGTACAGCAACTAAAGAATGCCCCCCTAACTCAAAAAAATTATCCTCAATACTCATACCCACAAGACCTAAAGCTTCGCACCGAATATTCAGTAACGATGCTTGCATGCAT
>JAACPN010000009.1:6671-54848 GCA_009995425.1 Legionella sp.
TGTTAATTCATGATGATGTGTCTGCTTGGGCTGTAATAAAGCGTTACGATTCAGTTTTCCACTGCTATTCAAGGGTAATGTTTCAAGATAGATAAATCGCTTAGGAAGCATGAAATCAGGTAATTCTTGCGTTAAACTCTGTCTCACCGCCTCTTCCGAATACGCTACTTTATTAGCCCGACAAATATACGCGACCAGCTGCTCATCATGGACTAAAACCGCACAATCACGAACACCCACACGACGTTTGATATGCGCCTCGATATCTTCCAACTCAATCCGATAACCATGTAATTTTACTTGATTGTCCATCCGGCCATAGATAATAAATTCCCCGCTGTCAGTCATGGACGCAACATCTCCTGTGCGATACAAGCGCTGAGGCTCTACTTTTGCATAGGAATGCATGATAAACCGCTCTTTTGTTAGTTCTTGTTGCCCCAAATACCCCTCCGCCAAACCTAAGCCACCGATGTATAATTCACCTTTGCTACCAACAGGCACAACCTGCATGGAAGCATCTAACACACACATCGCTAAATGATGAATAGGCTTGCCAACCGAAATATACTTGGTTGATTTGATTTCTTTTAAAGAACACCAAACCGTGGCCTCTGTTGGCCCGTACATATTCCATAATGACGAAACATGAGGTAACAAATACTCTACTACTTCGGGTGTTAAAGGCTCTCCTCCACATAAAGCAACCAAATCTCGCTTTCCCTGCCAACCCGAATAATGCAACATACTCCAAAATGAAGGTGTGCCTTGCAAAAGCGTAATTGGGTATTTTTTAAGTAAATTATCTACACACAAAGGATCTTTATGTTCTGCTTCATTCGCTAAAAATAGGGTTTTATGCTGCCATATCGGCAAAAATAATTCTAATGCCGCAATATCAAATGTAAACGTTGTGGTCGCTAAAACCATCGCATCGGCTTCATTCAAAAAATAATGCGACATACTGGTTAAAAAATTATCTAAAGCACCTCGCGAAACACACACGCCTTTAGGTATCCCTGTTGATCCTGAAGTATATATAACGTAAGCAAGAGTTTTAGGATGAGGGTTTGGGTGCTCTGATGTTAACTTATAGCTCTGAGTATAACCTGCACGCTCTAAATCAGCGAGTGCCCACACGTTGCAAGGCAGGTTTACATACACATCATGATCTTCTGCATCATGAAGCAATAAAGCTGCATGGCTGTCTTCACATATGGTACGTATGCGATCGAGCGGCGTTTCAGGGTCAACAGGAATATAAGCCTTTTCCAATAATTGCAAAGCAAGTAATAGCGAAAGCAATGTGGGCGTACGATGCAAACAGAGCATCACGGGTGTATTGATGGCACTTAAAGCATTGAGCCGATTCACCCAAGCTAACATATCATCACATAAATTTTGATACGTCCATGATGCATGCGAGCTTATGACGACAAGCTTATCGGGCGTTGCACGCACCTGCTCCAAAAATATAGGGATTAAACTCCTATCGACAACACATGATGAGCCTTTTTGATATGACGACTTACTTACAGGCATAGCATCCATTCTTGCACACTCCTCACGCCATCTATCTTTCATAATATAACTATAGATTCGATATAAAATAATACAACGCGTTTAGCAAAACCCACTTGTATTTTTGAAATATTGCATATACTTATGGTATATATAATAATCTACACGGACTAAATATGAACGAGAAAAATCATATCTTTGCCTCAATAGGCCGCTTTATTTATCACTTTAGAATTGCGTTTATCTTGACCTGGTTTCTTATTTTAGCACTGTGCATGCCTTTTGTTCCTCAAATTTTAACACCGTTCAAATCGACCGGGTTTGTCGCTGAGCATGCCGACAGCACACGCGCCAAACAGTTTATCAATCAAAATCTGGGCTATACGCGCGATAATCGGTTTTTGGTGCTCTATCACAGCCCTGATTTACAGGTAACCAACTCAAAATTTAAAAAAGCCATTCATTCATCGTTATCTGTATTAAAAAATTTTCCAATCCCTCATGAAATAATTTACCCTGAAGATAATGCACAACAAATATCCAACGATAAGCACAGTGCTTATGCTGTGATTTTATTTAAAAGCACTGATCCCATGAATTCAAGCTTGCTCACACAATTCAAAGAAACCATCAAAACACCGGATAAATCAGATAAAATAGACGTTTCTATCGGCGGTGAACGCATCTTCACCGAAGGAATCAACGCGCAAACTCAAAAAGATTTATACCAAGCAGATGCTGTTGCTATTCCTGTTACAACCATCGTATTAATTATTATTTTTGGCACCCTTGTGGCTACCCTGATCCCAATGACACTGGGTGGAGGATGTGCATTAATTATATTAACCATGCTTTATTTTTTAGGTAATATTTTTACTTTATCCATCTTTACGCTTAATATCGCGCTGTTACTCGGGCTATGCCTCAGTTTAGATTATTCTTTATTTATTATTTTTCGCTTTAGAAGTGAGTTAAAACAACAAACATCTATCATGGATGCAATCACCGTCACGTTTGCGACCGCAGGCCGTGCTATCTTTTTTAGTGGCCTGGCTGTGTTTGCGAGTTTAAGTGCGTTACTTTTTTTCCCCATTAATATTTTATTTTCGATTGGCGTGGGTGGCTTAACGGCTGTTTTTATCGCCGTCATGCTTGCCTTAACGCTCCTACCGGCCATGCTTGCCGTTGTTCATCATGGCATTAATCGATGGGCGGTTAGAAAAATACAACCTGAAGAAACGTGCAAACATCATGCATGGCGTAGTTTAGCAACCTATGTTGTTAACAAACCCTTAACTTTTTTTGCACTTAGCCTCAGTATATTATTAATTTTAGGTTATTCGTTTTTTCACGTTAAATTTGGTATATCTGATTTTAAAATTGTTCCTAAGCATTCCGAAAGCCGCCAATTTTTTGATAAATTTGAAAAAAACTTTTCTAAAACCGAACTATCGCCCATTCTGCTACTTGTGTCTTCAACAGACCAAAAATCTATTTTATCGGCACATCATATCTCAGAGCTCTATGACTTTACACGAAAACTGGAAAAGCACGCAGCCATTGAGCGTGTTGGCAGTATTGTGACAACCACGCCACGATTACTGCGCCGCCAATATCAAGAACTCTACACTTCAGCTGAACAACGCGAAAACACTGGCATTAAGCAACTTTTAGCCACCACCACCGGCGAGCAATTTTCAGTGATTCGTGTCATCAGTCATTACGAGGCTGATTCCAGCGAAACCAGAGCTTTAATTACAGATCTTAGAGCGATGAACCCAGGCAAAGGTTTAGCCCTACAAATCACTGGGGTTCCCGTACAGAATATGGATGTCATGCAAGCTATTATCGATGCGTTTCCTTATGCTGCGCTGTGGGTGATGGGGTTAACGTACGTGATTTTACTGTTATTGCTGCGTTCTCTTTTTTTACCGTTCAAAGCCATCTTCATGAATATTTTGAGTATTTCGGCATGTTATGGCGTGCTTGTGTTTATTTTTCAAGAAGGACATTTCCATGAATTCCTCAATTTTCAACCTCAAGGCATGCTCGACGTAACCTTGGTGATTATTATATTTTGCGCTATATTTGGCTTCTCGATGGATTACGAAGTCTTTTTACTCACGCGTATTCAAGAACACTATAAAAAAACACAAGACAATCAATCCAGTATCATCTTTGGTATTGAGCAAAGCAGTCGTATTATTACCAGTGCGGCGCTGATTGTGATTTGTTTATGCGGTGCGTTTATGACTGCTGATGTCCTGATGGTCAAAGAATTTGGGCTCGGTATCGCGGTGGCTATCGCTGTGGATGCTTTTGTGATTCGAACGCTTTTAGTACCCTCTACGATGGTCTTACTGAAAAGCTGGAATTGGTACTTACCCAAATGGCTGGATAAATTACTGCCTTAAGCTTAATTAAACTCGGTACGCAATACGCGCATAGGCTGAGTATAAAAAAGGTACGTAATCTTTTGCTGGGTTAATTTCGGATGTACCGTAACCCGACATATAATTACCGACCAATTCACCCATGACGTGTTTAGTAAATAAATAATTGAAACCTACGCCAAACGAAGGTGAAGCAATCCAAACGTTATTGAGCTCATCATGACGATGTATGCCACCCACACCAAAGCTTGAATAAAAACGCACCGTGGTTTTGGGTAGTGTCAGCATCACTTTGGCCATCAACGAAATCGCTTGTGTTTTTGTGTTCAACTCAGTTTGATCGTTATTTTCGAATGCAAAAAAACTTTCGCTATCAAAATAAACAGTCGCATCAGGATACGTAAGATAATTGGCTTCTAGCGCAAAATATGGTGTGAACTCAATACCCGCAAAACCGCCCCACACAGCACCACCCTCTTGAACGTCCATGGGTGTTGACATGGTGAGCACCATATTCTGATTCTCGATTTCAGGAACTAGCCCCATCCATGTTGTAGAACCATACCCCCCATTTACGCCAATATAAAAAGCATGTGTATAAGGAAGTTTAGAGCCCGTATCGCCCGCGCATGCGCAGCTCACCCAAAAGAACATGCTGCATAACAACACATTTCGCATCAGCTGCACGCCCTACCCGTACCACTGCATAAGTGACCATCCTTAGTTTTTCCGCCATGTAAATAACAATTCCACGAATCAATACAATTTTCTTTTGTGGTGTCATGTTGATATGCACAGGCATTTTCTAGAGAACCAAATATAATCAACAACCGCTGATATAAATAATTCATTTTTCCGCACATGGCTGCAGGCAATCCCGCGGTACAATGGCATTTAGCGGCCACGCGAAACGTCGCACAAAAATTAGGAGCATTGGTTGGGGTGGCTTGGGGACAAGCCACGCTTACAGAAGAAACAAAAAACAAAACGACGATTATAAATCTATTTAAAATTTTATAAATCATATTGAGCAATCCATGTTCAACAATAAAACAGCAAGAGAATTCATTCTAACCATGCATGTCATACATTTCAAATGCATTTTCATTTTTTTGCGTTCTACTTTATTTATTCATGAGCAACCAAACGAATACCATGGGGCTCAATACGAATCAAACCTTGCTTGTAAAGCGTACCAATCGCATGCTTAAAATTCTTTTTGCTTTCGTTAAACAGGTGCTTAATTTCTTCAGGCGAACTTTTATCATGCACCGTCAAAAAACCATCCGCTTGCTTTAAAGCGTCTAAAATACGCTGAGCTAACCCAGGAATGTTGTTATGCCCTAATTTTCTTAACACCACATCGAGCTTGCCATCACCTCGAACGGCTTTAATATAACCACGCGTGCGTTGCCCGTACTGCAAGGCTTGAAACACATCACTCGTATAAATTAAACCCCAATGCGTATGATTCACAATAACTTTGGTGCCTAACTCTGTTGTTTCGGCAACCAATAAATCCACTTCATCTCCGATTTTAACGCATACAGGTGTTTTATCTAAAAAATAATCTAGCTTAGAACTTGCGACCAAACGGTGTTGATCATCCTGTTTTAAACACACCAAATAAGATTTATCCTGCTGCATCGGACGACGCTGCTCTGCTTTAGGCACCAGTAAGTCTTTATCTAGCCCCCAATCAAGAAAGGCTCCCACACGATTCACATCAATCACTTTCAAAAAAGCACAGTGCCCGAGGGTAATACGCGGTTGCTTGGTGGTCGCAATAATTTTATCTTCAGAATCAAAATAAATAAAAACATCAACACGATCACCCATTTTTACATCTTTTGGAACAACTTTTCGAGGTAGCAAAATCTCACCCCAATCATACCCATCAAGATACATACCAAACGGTACTTCTTTAACAAGACGTAATGAATTAAACTGGCCTATTTGAAGCATACTCACTCACATAAAAAATAAATTTCATCGAGTTTAACACAAAGTTAAGTACATGATTTTTTTGGTGTCTAAAAATTCATAGTGGCCACAATTTGACTTTATGTATCCAACCATATACTCTATATTTACATGCGTATTTATTTAAATTATCACGGTGCTTCTTAGTTATGACGGATTCTCATATGCCTCCTGCGTGGCAAACACCTCTTAAAGCTTTACATCATGCTCGCGTTTTGTTTCGTAAATTACGTACAGATTTTGTTATTCAGCAACGCAAAGAATGTGATGCACATGTTTTAAGCTTTCTTGATAACCGGCAAACGCAAGGCAAGCCATTTTCTGAAGATTATTCTCATGAACCCGATGATATTCAGCGCGTCAAAAACTTAGAAAATGCGCTGTATCTCGCCGAGCAAGCGTTTAAAAAATTAGGTGACTTAAACTTAGTCGACCGAAAACGCTATGACATAACACTCATTACCGAAGCCTATGAGGCCTGTCATTTATTATTAAATTTAACTTGTGATTTTGAACTCAACTTTCGCAACGAAATTAACCTCATTGCATCTGGGTTAGCTTCTGTATTAAATTTACCAAATAACTTCAGTACACCGCGAGCTTCATGCTTCAGTCATCAAGTTGGCCTAACACTTGGGCGTGCCATTGATCACAGAAAATCAATAGATGGACAAAGTGGTTATGACTTATTAACTTATTTTGGTGCCGTTTTTCCCGACTACCCCAGTCATATTGAATACATTCGAACCACCATTGAAAAGTTCACATCCAGAAATCCAGAATATACACCGAATGTTGACAAAGAAAAAATGCAACGGCTCTATGAGCAAGGACAACTCCTATCGCGTACCATTGCCAACAGCAATCAAAGCAGTTTATATTTTGTATTTAATTTGATCTCGCTGCTACGTCAAACACACACCTTATGGATGCATATCTATCAAGAGGCTGGCGAATTAAATGACACCATGCAAAACCTTGGGCGAGAATACCTCGCTTTATTAAAATATGAGCTTTTACCTGCCATATTTCAGAGTGTCGATAAACTTGAACGCCAACTCCTACTCAAGCCAGGAAGATTATCTAACCCGCTCATGGAGCAAATCAAACCTTGGCATGAAAGCTTAGTACAAACCGCAAAATTACTCATTAAATTTGATGAAACAAACGAACACTTACTCAAAATAGAAGATAGACGATTCATTGAGTTACGTATACAACCTATAGAAGAAAAAATAGAAACCTCAACCGAAGTCTTGCACTTTGTTGAACCTGCGTTGGCGGAACTCGAAGTTTGCCTAACAAGCTCCGAGCCAATGATTTCGCGTGATTTACAGCAACATATTTTAGCGCTTACGCCATACATGCCCGACACGGACAACCCCTTACTTTCTCGCATTCATAAACACATTGGATACTCATGGCGTCATTTTGCGAGTGATTGGTTTAATTTCGTTACTAATTTTGTTACGTGGAGTAACGAAGAAACACTTAACAAGCCAACACCTGCCAACATAGAGCGCACACTACGTCAATTACAACAACGTTGGCAGCAACTTAAAACCGATCACGAATTCAAAAAAGACCGTTATCAGTTACAAATCACCGCGATTGAACAGCAAGCACACCAAGTGCTGTTCTCACCCCCATCCGATACTCACGCTTTTCAAGTATCAGAGCAAGAAATTCTAGAAGACACGTACCACTTACCTGAAAATCAGCCCTCAACAACCACACATGTCATCTATGAAAAAAGAGGCCAAGATACCTACGTCCAACATCCCAATAAATTAAGCATTCATGCATCCTGGACGTTATATCGCTCATATGAGAAAAAAATAGCTCAATTAGAGCAAGCACAAGCGGCTTGTGATCAGTTATTAAATACCACAGATCATCATGGCGCTTGGCAAATAACTAAAAAGCTGGGTTTCGCCCCCTCATATTCCCTTGCTTTACTCGATCATAACGTCATACATAAACCCCAAACCGTTTATGTAAACATTGAAGATGGCGCATTACACTATCACGTATTAAAAACACCGAATAAATCATGTAACCTTCATTTAACAACGCTTGAAACAGCGATTGATGCAGGTCTCAAAGGATATATTTGGGATCATGACCAAAACCAACTGTCTTACATCACAGAAGATGGAAACATTCGCTCAAACATCACTTTACCCAATGACGCTACGTCTTTAAAAGCACTCATTAAAGTAAAAACTATGATATTGAAACACATCCGTCGTAATAAAAGCCCTGATAGCAATCAACCTATTCATGTCCCAATAAGTGCTGAAGAAATTCGTGACTACATTACGTCAGCAAGTGGACACCATCCGGGCATTATCCACAAAGCCAGCATCCCTCTTGCTGATCTGGATTGTAAGCTCACCGAGTTAACCACCCTTGCACCATTGCAAAAGTTTTTACCCCATATATTTCATGAACTCTACGAGCGCGGGCATGTGCATGACGAATTTAAAGCAGATTGCATTCGCTGGTACAGTTCAATTCAGCCCTATGTCGCAAGCCTCGATCGAGATTTTGATGCTCGCATGACGCACCTACTTTCAGGTACGTTCATTAAGAAAGCAAGGACAAACATACCTGACATCGGTTTAGCTGAGGCCAAACGACAATGGCGTAGCACTCAACATGCGCTCTCAATTCAAATTGCTAAACTTTCCGAAAAACGTGCTATTCATTGGCAATATATCTTAAATCAAACGTTTCAACTTCCTGCTAAACCTGATGTAAAACTAAAACAACGTGAGTTCTTACGCGATACCGCACGATTTATGCCTTCGCTTGCGCCCATCAAACGCCAACTCCATCAATCCAAAAAAACATGCTTTAAAATTGACTTAGCTCTAAAGCAGTTAAATAAAGAAAACGCCCATGCATATTTGAAAGCAGAAGATTACGCCTGGTTTCAAGATGTTTATGTTGGGACTCTTGCTCACGCAACGATTTCAGAAATAGAAACACAGCTTCGACAAAAACTTGCTTACGAAACACTTCAAATTAAACGCAATGAACAATTAATTCAGCAATTAGAAACAACTACCCCGACTCAAGCCAACGCAAACGAAGACGATGTATTTTTATATCTCGGGCATACGTATGAGCCCGTTGTCATGCAAGACGCGCCGCAAAAACGCCTCGGTGAATTACAATTGCGCATCGACAATGACTTTCTTTATTATAAATTCATGCATTATGGTCAAGAGCTTGAAGGCGAAATTGCATTACAAAATATAACACCTGAATTAAAGCAGTTTGATGCAAGCACCGTCGTATCCAATGAAACCTTAAGATGCATTTTACAAATTGCTTACACAACCCGTAAACAAAATATTGATAACCATTTAGTTGATCCTTCGCCAGATGAAGCCTTAGATTTATATCAATGGTATTTGGACCATCACGATAACAGTGAAAAACTTGCGCGGTACAAATCACATGCTGAAAGAAAGCCTGAACTAGCAAAAGCAGAACAAGAAAATTGCGCGCCTGAAAACCGCCCGGATCACCTCATTAAACACACACGAATTTCACAATTTTTAAAAGAACTTAAATACCGTGTTTACCATCGTTTTAAACACTTAAATACATCATTAAAACAAGAGCTATGCCTAGAATTCGATAAAAAAGATCTACCCTACCCCGAGGTAGGTGTTCAAAATTGGCTTATTAACTTACTCAAAGAGCTTAACGAGCGAAAACCTGTGGAATTTATTAGCGCACTTCGTGAGGGTTCTAAGGGTAATAACCAACCATCCCCTACTTATTTAAATTCTTTAGAAGTACCACAACAAGTTCTAATGTTTAAGCGCCTCCTGAATGTTCTTTATTACCTAGAGCAAATCGTACTTGAGCTAGAACAAGTTAACGACAAAAGTTTTCAAATTCCGTATGTGATGCACTTAGTGATTTCGTACCTCTATGTGCAAGACATTATGCCTCTACTTGCTGAGTTAAAAAACGATCCGGTACTTTCAGAACTGTATACAGATGTATCTCATCAAATAAATGCAATATATAAAGTCGTGAACCATGAAGCACAATACTATGTGGAAACAAGCCACCCTGACGATAAAACAAAAAATCAATCGGCAGGCCTACAGACCATACTCAATATGCTAAAAATGCTGCCCGAACGTTTATCAACATCAACTGATGAATTTAAAGCAAAACGTCCCGAACTAAGGCAAGCAACCGAGAAATCTACACGTAACATCGAGAAAATTCTTCAACATTCCAGTGCATATTGGTCCTATCTTTTATTGCTTCTCGATTTACCAACCTGTCAACGTTTATTAAGTGACATGAGTCATGACTTTGAACATTTGCTCGAACATTCGCATGCAGCAACACAGCGTAATTTAGATAAGCTCAATACAGAATATCTAGCAAAAATTCGACTAGAAGCAGATAAACTAGAACATACGTTAGGATTAACACCCGGACTTATAACCCAACCTCTCCATGAGATTTTAGATGAATTTTACAAAGGTTTAATCACGCCGCTTACACCTAAGGTAGATAAGCAAGTTCAATTACTCTGCGGCAATCCTGCGATAACTGAGCGGATTGCTGCAGCACAATCACGTAAAGATCATGCTCACACTCAACTAACGCAATATCAACAAAAAGCAGATAGGATTCAAGCATTATTGAATGACTGTGACACGTTCGATGAACACAAATCAGATCAAACGAGGATAACACTTAACGAAGTTTATCAAACAGCTTTACCCACGTTAAAAGCCTCACTGAATAGCTCCGATGTTTATCTTGCATCTATTCAAGAGGTTATACGCGGGAATGAAGCCCCCGAGGGAAGAAAACGTTTAGACTGTTTTGTCTTCGATGAACAAAAATCACAACTTTATCATATCAACGAGCAGGGTAAGCTAAATCCGCAAACTGGATGTAACTTATTTCTACAATCCATTCCTGCGGACCAAGCCCTACCAGAACACCTTGAGCATGAGATGGACATGCTCTATCCAGATGATTCTGTCGATCCCATGCGGATAGGAAATAAAATAGGAAATAAAATACGTATTCAACGTACCACGTTAATTCAACACGGCGATAAATATTATGTCTATGCCAACACCGATGACACAAGATGGAAATACACCGAGCTCGATGCTGAAGTTATTGCAAAGATGAGATTAAATTTTTCACATAAAACACCCCTTCATATTCATACAAAATATCAAGCTATGTATGATGAAATTGCGACTAAAACCGGTTTGATTTACCCTATTCATTTAAAAAAACCGTTTAAAACCTTAAGATTTATGCGCAAAAAGAAAGAAGTAAACATCGCGACGGCAAGACATTCTGAAATATTATATTTATCCGAACATGCCATCAATGAATACATTACTTCTAACAGTGACTTTTCGCTCTCACAACATAAGCTGAGTATTCAACCGGGATGTTGTTTAATCTCCCTCAAAAATGAACCGAAAGATTTTTATGAACTTGAACTTCCTGCCGGATACAGTAGCTATTACGCCCAAATAAGCGAATATGATCTTGGATCCATGTTAAGCTTGGATGGTGATTATCGTAAAGCAGAAAGCGGTATCATTTACTTAAATGAAAACCCTAAACAATATTTCGTCAAAGGCATGAGACAACCCGTGTTATTTGATACAACGTTTGATTTATCGGATTTAAGGACAAAACTCAAGAATCAAGATTTAAAACAAATCATGTTAAATATCACATCACGCGCAGGTCATACGCCTGAGCGAACCGATATTTTATATTATATTAATAGAGAAACTAGCTCGATAATACCGCTGCCTATCCCCGCAGAAAAACAAAGCGTCCTCGATATCAAAAAACTCAAAGATATTCATAAAGAACAAATTTTTGATGCACGTGATTTTGCTGATGTCGAACATTTGACGGGTCATCGAAGTGATGCATCACTCATCATTGATATTAATACGTTTCAAGCCAGCGCAGAAAACATTGGAAAACTTAAAACGCTTGTACAGCGCTCCAAAGCCTATTATCAAGGCATGATAAAAACATCACACATAGCGGAAGCAACGGCAGATGAGCAGTTGGCGTTTTTAAATGCGGAAGCGAACGCACAAGAAGCAAAAAATAAAGCAATAAAAGAATCAATCTACACGAATTATTTTAAGAAAGCGATGCATCCTTTGATTGCAGAAAGCGTAAAAAATACGAACTTACAAAACTACACCTTGCACGCACTTACAGAAAATACACACTTAAAACCGAACCGCTTGTATGTCAATTTTGATCATGGAAAAATTAACTATCGCGTTATCAACCCAGCTGGAAAATTACGCAAAAGTAGTATCAAGTTAAATCAAATCTCCTGGCCTCAAAACAAACCACTTGAATCCGTCGACGATTTGGTTTCTTATCTTCCTCAAATACTTAAGATTACAGCAAAAAAAGGCGATGGCCATACGCGCCCCCACGCCTTAGCCGATGACTATCAAGCCAAGCTCACAGCAGCCTTGCTTAATATAAAAGAAGACGCTATCGTAGCTGCGGCTAGCTCTGGACGATCAAAAACCCTTGACAATGCCTTAGCGGCTCAAATCACAGCATTCAATGACGCGCAACTTGAACATTACAAGCAATTGGATGCGATGAATCAAGCCGTCACCGAATTTCGCCTCTATTTAAAGCGTACAAAAAAACAAATTCAGAAAACATCATCCTGTTTTGAAAACGAAGAAACGCTTCAATTAAAAAACGGCGCTTTAGACTTAATTGAAGCGTATGCGGCCGATACAAGGAAAACGCCAGAAGAACGCATCGTATTGATTCAAGCTTATTTAAAAGATTCAGATACGCTCGATAGCTTGATGGCATATCATACCTACACCCGAACCTCGTTCCAATCACTGTTGCAGTGCGTGTATCGACTACTTGAGGCAGTCGGGTTATACACACCCGAGATGACTCAGCGTTTAGATAAAATCGTGGATGCTGTACAGAAGCATCAGCCCCCACTTTCAGCCAATAATACTTGGTCGTTTTTTTCAAAAACAACCCGAGAGAAAATCAAAGATACTATGCTTACGCCAAGAACTCGTCCCGCGCCCGATGATGACAGCGAAGCTGGGCTTGAAATATAGCTATAAATCTAAAATGCTACATGAAACTTAAGACGATTTGATTTATGATAATGTTTTTTGATTTTAGGAGCCCGCGTCATGCATGTAGGTCAAGACACCTTAGGTACCCTGAGCACACTCGATGTAAACGGTAAAACCTATCACTATTACAGCCTTAAACAGGCTGAAAACAAACATTTTAAAGATATAGCGCGGCTTCCCTACTCACTCAAAGTTTTATTTGAGAATTTATTGCGTTTTGAAGACGGTGATACCGTCACAACCGATGATATTGCGGCCCTTGCTGACTGGATTAAAACAAAAACATCCAATCATGAAATTGCCTACCGTCCTGCACGTGTACTCATGCAAGATTTCACCGGTGTCCCGGCGATTGTTGACTTAGCCGCGATGCGTGATGCTGTCTCGGCCATGCATGGCGATCCTAAAAAAATATCGCCTCTTTCTCCCGTGGACCTCGTGATTGATCATTCCGTCATGGTTGACCAATTTGCAACGCCTAACTCACTGACCATCAATACAGACAAAGAAATGGAGCGTAACCAAGAGCGCTATGAATTTTTGCGTTGGGGACAAACCGCGTTTGATAATTTTCGTGTGGTTCCACCGGGTACCGGTATTTGTCATCAGGTTAACCTTGAGTATCTTGCTAAAACCGTATGGACTTCTGAGCAAGACGACAAAGCTTATGCCTATCCTGATACATTAGTGGGTACCGATTCTCACACCACCATGATTAACGGACTTGGCGTGCTGGGTTGGGGTGTCGGCGGTATTGAAGCTGAAGCCGCTATGCTCGGCCAGCCTATTTCTATGCTGATCCCCGAAGTGGTTGGATTCAAACTCACGGGTGAATTAAAAGAAGGGATCACCGCAACCGATTTAGTTTTAACCGTGACACAAATGCTTCGCCAACACGGCGTGGTGGGTAAATTTGTCGAATTTTATGGATCTGGCCTGGCCAATTTGCCGCTGGCCGATCGCGCAACGATTTCTAATATGGCACCAGAATACGGTGCGACCTGTGGTTTCTTCCCTGTCGATAAAGAAACCATCCATTATTTAGAACTCACCGGCCGTGATGAACAAACCATAGCGCTCACCGAGGCGTATTCTAAAGCGCAAGGTTTGTGGTATAACGCCGGAGATGCCGACCCTGTATTCACCCACAGCTTAAGCTTAGACATGACGACGGTTGAGCCGTCACTTGCAGGCCCTAAACGCCCTCAAGACAAAGTTACGTTAAGCACCCTACCCATCGCATGCGATAAATTTTTAGAAGAATCCGGTAAATTAATCGAAAAAGACAAAGCGTTTGCTACCAGCGACGCGTCTATTCAACTTCATCATGGTGATATGGTGATTGCTGCCATCACAAGCTGCACGAACACCTCAAACCCTAGCGTCTTGATGGCAGCAGGTCTTGTGGCTAAAAAAGCCGTCGAAAAAGGCTTGATGAGTAAGCCTTGGGTTAAAACATCGCTTGCACCTGGATCTAAAGTCGTGACGGATTATTTAGAACATGCGGGCTTGCAATCTTATCTTAACAAGCTGGGCTTTAATCTGGTGGGTTACGGTTGCACAACCTGTATCGGAAACTCAGGTCCTCTGCCCGATCCAATTGCTGAAAGCATCACCAACAACGACATTGTGGCGTGCTCGGTCCTCTCTGGAAACCGAAACTTTGAAGGACGCGTGCATCCTCAAGTTCGTGCCAACTGGCTTGCCTCACCACCACTTGTAGTGGCTTATGCTTTAGCCGGTACTGCACGTATTGATTTAAGCAAAGATGCGTTAGGCCAAGATATAAACGGCCAAGATGTGTACTTAAAAGACATTTGGCCAACACGCGCTGAAATTGCAACAGAAGTTGCCAAAGTAAGTAATACCATGTTCCGCCGTGAATATGCGGATGTGTTTAAAGGTGATGCTGCCTGGCAAGGCATCAAAACAGCGGAGAGCACAACGTATCCATGGAATAACAGCTCCACCTACATTCAGCATCCGCCGTTTTTTCAAGATTTAAAACCAACCCCAGCCCCTGTTCAAGCCATAAGTCATGCCTATGTCTTAGCATTATTAGGTGACTCCATCACCACAGACCATATCTCTCCCGCCGGTGCGATTAAAGCCGACTCTCCTGCCGGGCGTTATTTGAGTGATCAAGGCATTGCAGCCAAAGACTTTAACTCGTATGGCTCGCGACGTGGAAATCATGAAGTGATGATGCGTGGTACGTTTGCGAATATCCGTATTCAAAACGAAATGACACCCGATAGGGTCGGTGGCGTGACACGTTATGTTCCGTCGGATGAAAGCATGTCGATTTATGATGCGGCCATGCGTTACCAAGCCGAAGGTCATCAACTCGTGATCTTTGCGGGTAAAGAATACGGTACCGGTTCTTCTCGTGACTGGGCGGCTAAAGGTACACTATTATTAGGTGTTCAAGCCGTCATCGCTGAAAGCTTCGAGCGTATTCACCGATCTAACTTGATTGGTATGGGCGTATTACCGTTGGAGTTTGAGGCCGGAACCACACGCAAAACACTGGGCCTCACTGGCCAAGAACGCGTGAGCATTGCTGTG
Source organism: Legionella sp. (assembly GCA_009995425.1). Classification (GTDB taxonomy): domain Bacteria; phylum Pseudomonadota; class Gammaproteobacteria; order Legionellales; family Legionellaceae; genus JAALKW01. Next base: position 22,309 of record JAACPN010000009.1, read on the forward strand.
GATGATAGTTTACAAGCAAAATCTAAGCTTCACGCAGTCATCACGCAACAAGATGGCACAGAGCTTAAAATTAAACTCAACTGCCGTATTGATACCAATAACGAGCTTAATTATTACAAAAACGGCGGTATTTTACAGTACGTTTTACGTAATTTAAGTTAAGCTTAACTTAAATTCGGCGCTGTTTAAAAAAATTACTGAGCAGCGCCGCACTCTCAGCTTGAAGAGGCCCTTCGTCAATTTGAAGACGATGATTAAGCGCTTCGCTACCCAGTAAATTAAAAACAGACCCAGCAGCACCTGTTTTTAAATCGCGAGTTGCAAACACAACGCGCGTGCAGCGCGCTTGCAATAACGCGCCGGCACACATAGAACATGGCTCAAGCGTAACATACAGCGTGCTATCTAAAAGTCTGTAATTTTTCATTTTTTCGGCAGCCTCACGAAGTGCTAGAACTTCAGCATGTGCGGTGGGGTCATGGCGTGTCATGACTTGATTAAACCCCGACCCCAACAGCTCACCATGACGTGAAACAAGCACAGCGCCAACCGGAACCTCACCAGCCGATTCAGCCTGCAAAGCTAGCTGATAGGCGTGTTGCATCCAGCCTAAATCATCCATACTAAAGACTTATTCCCACTCAATCGTTGCTGGAGGCTTACCTGAGATATCATACGTCACACGGGATATTCCAGACACTTCGTTAATAATACGATGCGATACTTCACCCAAAAAATCCCACGGTAAATGCGCCCAATGCGCCGTCATAAAATCTTGTGTTTCAACCGCGCGTAAACAAATCACCGGATCATAACGCCGTCCGTCCCCCATCACCCCCACACTATTGACCGGCAAGAATACAGCAAAAGCCTGGCTTACTTTATGATACAAATCGGCTTCCCGGAGTGCTGTAATAAAAATTGCATCGGCTTGACGCAGAATATCGGCATAGCCTGGTTTAATTTCACCTAAAATTCTTACCCCAAGTCCAGGTCCTGGAAATGGATGGCGATACAAGCGATCTTCTGGTAAACCTAGTGCAACACCTAATGTGCGTACTTCATCTTTAAATAACGTACGAATGGGTTCTAATAAATTAAACGGCAAGGCTTCGGGCAAGCCTCCAACGTTATGATGTGATTTAATGCCTGCAGACTCAATCACGTCGGGATAAATGGTCCCCTGTGCAAGCCATTTAACCTCAGGAAGACGCTTCGCCTCTTCTTCAAACACCTCAATAAACGTACGTCCTATAATTTTTCGTTTTTCTTCGGGGCAATCAACTCCAACTAAGGCGTTCAAAAACCGTTCTTCCGCATGAACACACGTAAAATTCATGCCCTGCTCATCGGCAAATAAGGCTTCAACTTCTTCAGCCTCGCCTAAACGTAACAGCCCCGTATCTACAAAAACGGCATGCATGTTTTGGCCTATGGCACGGTGCAATAAAGCAGCCACGACCGAAGAGTCCACACCACCGGACAAGGCAAGCATGACTTGCTCAGATCCAACCGTGTGCTGAATATCTTCCACTAATTCTTCTAAAATATGCTCAGTTGTCCACGTTGCATCTGCCTCGCACACATCATCAACAAACGCTTTTAAAATACGTATGCCTTGCGGCGTATGCGTGACTTCTGGATGAAACTGCAAACCGTACCAAGGTTTTGACGTATGTGCCATCGCAGCAATCGGCAGATCACGTGTTTTTGCAAGCGATACAAAACCCTCAGGCAAACGCGTGACATGATCGCCATGACTCATCCATACATCAAGTAAACATGCATCAGATGGAGACTTGCGATCATAAATAGCCTCTAAAAATTTATGGTTTTGCGTTAAACACACTTCGGCATAACCAAATTCACGAATAGCCGAAGATTCAACTGCTCCCCCTAGTTGAATGGCCATGGTTTGCATGCCATAGCAAATACCTAACACCGGAAGGTTTGAGCTAAACACCCAATCGGGTGCGCGCGGGCTGGCTTTATCTAAGACTGTACTCGGTCCTCCTGATAAAATAATGCCGCACCAGCTACCTGTATCTAATATAGCTAACTGACTTGTATAGGGATGAATTTCACAATACACATCCATGTCTCGAATCCGTCGTGCAATGAGTTGCGTATATTGCGAACCAAAATCAAGTATCAATATGCTTTTATCGGTATGCTGTGTCATGCGCTAGTGATCCATTTGATAATTGGGTGCTTGCTTCGCAATACTCACATCATGTACATGAGATTCACGAATGCCCGCATGCGTGACTTGAATAAACTCGGCTTTTTCATGAAGCTGCGAAATACTCTCACACCCGGTATACCCCATCGCCGCACGTAAACCACCCGTCAATTGATGAATAATGGTATGAATAGGGCCTTTATAAGGCACACGCCCTTCAATTCCTTCAGGCACCAGTTTATCGGGTGTTGCACCACGTTCTTGAAAATAACGATCGCTTGAACCATCACGTTGCGACATCGCCCCAACCGAACCCATACCACGATAACTTTTGTATGTACGGCTTTGATAAAGTTCAATTTCACCGGGAGATTCTTCGGTTCCGGCAAACATGCCCCCAAGCATCACCGTATGAGCACCTGCAGCCAGCGCTTTAGCCACATCGCCTGAAAACCGAATGCCACCATCAGCAATCAACGGAACTTCACCTTTGAGCTCAGCCGCTACATTCGCCACAGCTGAGATTTGAGGTACACCGATGCCTGTAACAATGCGTGTGGTACAAATAGAGCCTGGTCCAATCCCGACCTTGACCGCATCGGCTCCGGCATCCACTAAGGCACGTGCTCCACCAGCGGTTGCGATATTACCACCAATCACTTGCACCTCTGGATGATGTTGCTTGATACGTTTAACTTGATCTAAAACACCTTTAGAGTGCCCATGTGCGGTATCGACAACAAGCACATCAACCCCTGCAGCAACCAAAGCTGCCACACGTTCATCAGTATCAGCGGCGAGGCCAACAGCCGCTCCCACACGAAGCTGGCCTGCATCATCTTTTGATGCATAGGGATGTTCTTTTGCTTTTTGAATATCTTTGACGGTCACGAGACCTCGCAAACAAAAGGCTTTATTCACCACGAGGAGTTTTTCGATACGATGTTTATGCAATAATTTTTGAATTTCTTCTCGACTGGCCCCTTCTTGTACCGTGACCAAACGTTCTTTTGGGGTCATCACTGCCGAGACAGGCAACGATAAATTGGTTTCAAACCGGATATCACGACCGGTGACAATACCCACCAATTGCTCACCTTCCACCACAGGAACACCCGAAAAGCGATATTTATCGATTAATGCCAACAATTCTTTGACAGTTTTATTGGGCCCTACCGAAATAGGATTTTTTACCATACCACTTTCAAATTTTTTAACAGATAGCACTTCATCGGCTTGTTCAGTCACACTCATGTTTTTATGAATAATACCAATACCACCCTCTTGAGCTAAGGCAATCGCTAAGCGCGCTTCGGTCACCGTATCCATGGCTGCAGAAACGAGCGGCATATTAAGCTCAATCGTTCGCGTTAAACGCGTTTTAAGCGAGACCTCACGAGGAAGTTTTGTAGAATATGCAGGAAGCAATAAAACATCATCAAATGTTAATGCCTGCCCAATCACTGAAAATGTCATGCTAACCTCCAAGATAAGCCCGTTTTTAACCGAACACTGTACAATAATTGGCACTCAAAAACAATACTTCTACTTAAGATGATTTTTTTCGTTTGATTAACTGCCGCACGTTTGTAATCAACATCGGTTTGTAAAAATAATAACCTTGCCCATACACACATCCAATATCAATTAAGGCGTTCACTTGGGCTTCGGTTTCAGGCCCTTCTGCAATGAGTGTAAACTTGAGATCTTTTGAGAGTTGAATCAAAGCATGGATAATAGCTATAGCCGATTTTTTACTGCGTTTATCCAAAAGTTGCGTAAATACTTTATCAATTTTGACCGTGTCAAATTGATATTGTGTTAGGCGATTTATTGATGAAAATTCTGTTCCAAAATCATCCATAGCGCATTGAATGCCCTCTTTTTTTGCTTGCAGTAGTGCCATGTTTAAGTCACTTGCATTTTGCATGCTAAAACTTGATTCAGTGATTTCAAATTCAAGTTGAAGATTGCGATCGTGTAAATTAGCATCCTTTGATTGAACCAACGACACAAGATGTGCAACATGCTGTTTAAAATCAACGACTTTAGGCGATACATTGATGGTAACTTTCAACGGATTTTCGGGGTTTAATAGGCTGATATCCTCCAGAACTTTGTTAATAACATAGGTATTCAGTTGTTCTGACAAATTCCAATCTTCTAAATAAGAAATAAATTCATCCGGTGAAAGCAAACCTCGCGTTGGATGGTTCCAACGAATAAGCGCTTCGACCCCAACAACATGCCCTGTCATCATATCAACCTGAGGTTGGTATAGCATGCAGAATTCTTTTTTAGTCAATGCGTGTTTAACTTCAGATTCTAGCTTCATCACTTGTTCAAAATACTGCTTTGACTTTTTTGAAAAAAAACAAATTGGTTCTTTTTTTCTTTTAGCATCATATAGAGCAAAGGCAACATGACTTAATAAATCTTCTTTTGTTTTACCACCTGAGGGGTAGCACACCACGCCCATCGTTAAATTACATACAATCTCCTTACCCTGTAGTTCGTAAGTCTTTTTACCTACCCCCTCTAAACAAGAGACGAGATTCGTGAATTGACGTGAGTTACTGGTGGCTCCAAGCAGGATAAGAAATTCATCACCTCCGATACGTGCAAAAAAATCAGTAGGTTCTAAAAAACTGGATACGCGCTTTGAGAACGAAACCAACAACTCATCCCCTACACGTGTGCCATATTGATGATTGATAAATTTGAATTGGTTTAAATCAAGCGCTAACAAGTAAAAACATGTTTTATTACGACGATGTTTTTCAATAACTTCACTCAACTTCTGTTGAATAAACTGCCTATTAAATAACCTTGTTAGCGAGTCTTTTTTGATCATTGATTTATTCGTTAACTTTTGCATCTGTTGCATGGTTGTGTCAAAAATAGCCGTATAAAAAATATACTCACCTGACTCTATTTCAATCACTGATAATAAAACATCAAGCGCCTCACCGTCTTTTTTTTGTGCTTTTGTCTCTTGATTCATACGAAAAGCATCAGTTTTTTTTAATGCAACATCAAGTATTAATTTTTTTATACTTTTACCGAGTATTTCAGACCGCGTATACTGAAAGAATTGTTCTGCGGCCAGATTATATTCTTGAACAAGACCCAAATGATTAAAAATAATCATCGGATGGATATGATGAATAAAAATGGATTTAAATACGTCTGTACATTGCTTCATACACGTCCTCCTTACATATACATAACCCATTTATGAACTGCATGACTTAATTATAGACATTAAATTACGGAATTAAGAGAGAGGGACGTGTTAACTTAAATAAATTATGAGATACTCTTACTAAAATTAATCAGCAAGCAATGCATAGGATGCACGCATGAATGACACCGTAGACAGAACAGCTAACCCGGTTTGGTTATCAACCTATGGCCTCTTGACAGCTGAACGCCTACTTGAACGATTTAATATAGCTTTATCACGCGAGGAATTACTGGACGTTTTTAGAAACCCAAACAACCCTTATCACCACTTACTTACGGTACCCGTTAAAAATATATCGAATGGCATTGTCATCAAGCAAGTGCATGCGTATCAAGTGTATATGCAAAAACTTCTCATCGATTATAAGCTGAATTCAACAAAAGCAAACATCGAAAACGAGCAAAAATCAAAAGGTTCACCTAGCGAAATTGATCTAAAATATCAAGAACTCGTAGAAATAAGCGGAGTATTTGAAGAAAAAAAACATGCTCATCAACAATTGATTGCAAAAAGTCAGTCATGGCTTATTCAACAAACACGTGAGCGCATACTTGAAATAACTGCCGAAACTTCAAGCCAACTTGAAACGTTTTCTACACAAGCAGAAAGCTTACGACTGGCATTTTTAGACCTAATTCAGCAATTTCGTGACTTAATTATTCAAACAACGGATATTTTAACAACCATGTCAGATTATAAGCTTGATCTTGAACAAATGAAGGAGAACAAAGCTTACCTCGATTTTGCCCCCCTTTTTATAAAAAAATAAGCGTTAAGAATAACGACTCGCACCCTAGGTTAGGGTACTTGATGACGTGTCATCCATGCATTATGCATCACAAGCCAACGTTGACATAAAAGCGGGGTATGTGCATAGAGATGATGAAAATAAGCACGCGTAAACCCATCTGAGCACGCAGGACACGCGCATGCACGATCCAACACTGAAAAATCCATCGCATATTTTTCATCCGTGATGAAATAAGTGCCTTCATCGCTTGATGAATACATGAGGCCCTGCAATGCATCGTGACCGGGTTTATTGCCTTTATCAAAATCATATTCAACGTGTTTGGAGCAAATATCAGGATAATCCTGTGTTGCTCGCGACAATAAATACACAGGCAAAGCCACGTGCTCTGGGTTTAAATGCTGAATCAACAATAAAATTTCATCATAAGTAAAGTGTAATGTTTGGCCATCATATTTTGAACGAAGCACGCATTGCTCTCTGGCATTATGGGGTATGTCTAATGCGTTCAGCACCAGCTCACCGGGCCAATCCCAGTAAGCCTTCAAGCTATCCAGCTGCTGCAAAACAGCGAGGCCGGGTTTGAGCAATAACTCACCAAGATCACACGCGGCAAGCTTCACATCAATCGAAGCCCAATCAGCAACCGTAAGTACCAAACCGGCTTCAGCGGTTAAACTTGGAACAAACATACCCGTCCTTATGTTTTATAAAATAAAATTTAGAGCAATAACGTGACATCGCCATAACTAAAAAATCGATACTTTTTAGCAATCGCTTCGTGATATAACGCCATGGTCTGCTTATGCCCAATAAACGCCGAAACAAGCATCAACAAGGTCGATTGAGGTAAGTGAAAATTGGTGACTAAACCATCACAAACTTTAAATTCATACCCTGGATAAATAAAAATATCCGTATCGGATTTTTGAGGTCTTAATTCGCCATCACGTGCAGCACTTTCTAAACTACGCATGGCGGTTGTGCCCACAGCAATCACGCGCTTACCTGCTGCTTTTGCTTGTGATACAGCATCACATAACGCTTCGTCCACATGAAAACGCTCGCTATGCATTTTATGATCCGTGATTGTATCGGCACGTACCGGTTGAAACGTCCCTGCCCCAACATGCAGCGTAACATAGGCTATGTTAACCCCTTTGGCTTTCAGCTGCTCAATCATGGCATCATCAAAATGCAAGCCCGCTGTGGGCGCCGCAACCGAACCTTTATGTTTTGCATACACCGTTTGATAGCGTTCAACATCGGGCTTATCATCTTCGCGTTGAATATACGGCGGAAGCGGTATATGGCCGATAGCATGCAGCATGGTCTCAATCACGCCGTCATCTAACATACGGCATAAATAGAGATCGTCTTGTTTTTCAATGACCTCAATGCGCCAATGACCATCAAATTGAATTTCTGTTCCAGGCTTGGGCGATTTACTGGCTTTGATGTGCGTCAAAAACGTATCGTCCGTTAAAATACGTTCGATCAAAAGCTCAACTTGACCACCGGTTGTTTTTTGACCATACAAGCGCGCAGGAATGACCCGGCTATTATTCATCACCAATAAATCACCAGGATTTAACGCATCTGCAAACGATACAAACTTAGTATGCTCGATGGTTTCTGTGGCCCGTGTGTAACGCAACAAACGCGAATCACGACGATTCGCGAGTGGGTACTGTGCAATCAGTTCGGGGGGTAGTTCAAAGTCAAAATCTTGTGTCGATAGCGTCGTCATTTACAGTACAGCTCTTTAAAATTAATTCTTATGTTCTTTATTTTATCATAAAGATTTCTTGCCAATCCACTGTCACGTACCATCCGCAAGCAATCGATTCAATTGTCCCGCCAAATAAAACGGCAACGACAGCAAACGATATGAGCACGCATCTTGATGAGGTATTTTTACTTTATCATCCAAAATGCTGGGCTTATCTGCATTAAAGCGCACAGCAAAAGGCCAATGTTTTTCATGAATAAAATAATGCAACGATTTTAATCGTCCGGTTTTTCCTGCTTTTACTTCAATAGGAATAATCTGATTTTCATATTGCCATACATAATCCAGCTCAGCGGAAGACTGAGCTTGCTCACGTACCCAATAATATAATTCTGGCATCTGATACGTTGGAAACAATTGAAATAAGGTTTGACCAATAAATTGCTCAGCAAGACTGCCTCGATTAACCCATGCCCAATCCGGAGCATGAATAATCGATAAATGACTCAAGCCCAGTGCAGAACAAAGAAGTCCGATGTCCAGAAAAATGGCTTTAAAAATTTTATGATCAAGCTGCGCTCTCAGCGGTAAACCCGTTGAATGACTATGAAAAACAAGATGTATTACTTTAGCCAAATTTAAATAATCCAAGGCCTCTTTAACCTGCACCGATTTACTATCAGGATCAAGATGCGAATATTTTATTTTTTGCCCCATTAAACCAGGTAACGTTTTAAAAACACGCCGAAGAAGTGGTATTTGTTTAACTCGACCGTACTTATGAAAGTCATCTTGATAACTTTGTAAAATATTTTGCTTAATGTTCTCAACTTCATGAAAATCTTGATGCTCGGCGTAATGCGCAACAACTTCGGGCATTCCTCCGATTAACCAGTACACTTTCATCAAGGTCAAGCAACGATGATGAATAGGACTTGGGATGGCTTCCCGAACAGAAGCTGACCGAATCCAGTCCAATAAAACCCCTTCCCCTTGTGCCATTAAGAAATCTTCAAACGAAAGAGGACCTAAATGAAAATATTCAATTCGTCCAACGGGCACCGAGAACTCAGGCTCGGCCAATACAAACTCCAACAATGATCCTGCGGCAATCACCGCCAACTCAGGACATTCTTCATAAAAATAGCGCAAAAGCTCAATCAAGTGCGGTGTTGCCTGAATTTCATCCAAAAATAGGATCGAGGTTTTCGGTTGAATCACGTGTTTAAAATGAATACTTAAATGATTCAAAATAATCGCTGGATCTTTACTTTGAAAATAATCCGCATGCTCAGGATAACGTTCAAAATTAAGCTCAAAGCATGATCGCTCACTTAATTTAGCAACTTGACGCACGAGGCTTGACTTTCCAACCTGCCTTGCACCACGAATAATAAGCGGCTTTCTCCCGACTTTATTGAGCCAATTCAAAAGTAAATCGGTTTCAGTACGGTGAATCTGCATCATCACCCCAAAAATACAGGTTATTTTAGACTATATTAGGATATTATAAGGCCTTGTTTTTTATTTCAAGTGTTTTTTATAGCCTTGATTAAATCATTTTCTGACAAAATACGCACACCCAAGCCCTCGGCTTTGGTTACTTTTGAGCCTGGATCGCGACCAGCAATCACCGCATAGGTTTTTGCTGAAACCGAACCCGATACCCGGGCGCCCAAAGCAATCAGCTTCGCCTTAGCCTCCTCTCGCCCCATGCTCTCAAACGTTCCTGTTAAAACAAGTGTTTTGCCATAAAAAATATGCGCCTCATCAACCACCATCACATCAACTTCAGGCCACGTAATGCCAGACGCTATCAGCTTTTGAATGACATCTTGATTGTGTGCTTGTGCAAAAAAATGGGTGATGGCTTCGGCAGCCACAGGCCCTATGTCGTCTAAATTCATCAAGGCTTCTTCGGAAGCCGATGCAAGTAATTTAAGGCTAGGAAAAGCTTGCGTTACCGCTCGAGCACTGGACTCACCTATACTTAAAATACCCAAAGCATAAATAAAGCGCGCAAACGTGGTTTGTTTACTTTTTTCTAAAGCATGCATGAGGTTTTCAGCGGATTTTAAACCCATACGTGGCAGTGTAACCAGTTGTTCGATCGTTAGGGTATAAAGCGAAGCCATGTCTTCGATTAAATTTTCATCCACCAATTGGTCAATTAAACCCTGCCCCAAGCCATCAATATGCATCGCCTTGCGTGACGCAAAATGCCAAACGCCTCGTTTGAGTTGTGCTTTACAAAATAAACCACCGGTGCAACGGGCCACCGCCTCCCCTGGCAGACGCATCACCTCAGCATCACACACCGGGCAGTGCTTGGGCAACATGATGGCTTCGGTATGTTCTGGACGACGCTCAAAAACAACCGATACCACCTCAGGAATCACATCCCCGGCACGACGTATGATCACCTCATCGCCGATTCTAATATCTTTGCGTGCAATTTCATCCATGTTGTGTAGCGTTGCATTACTCACAACCACACCCGCCACAGCAACCGGTTGTAAGCGCGCAACCGGGGTTAATGCACCCGTTCGCCCTACCTGAAAATCAACGGATAATAACCGCGTGACTTCTTCTTCTGCAGGAAATTTATGCGCGCATGCAAAGCGTGGTGCCCGCGCAATAAATCCAAGCTTTTCTTGCGCGCGTATACTATCCACTTTATACACCACTCCGTCGACTTCAAACGGTAAATCAGATCGTGCACTTTCCATACTTTGGTAATATTCAAGGCAACCAGCGAAGCCTTTAGCTGCGCGTGATTCACGCGGCACCGGAAAACCCGCCTTGCGTAACCACGCTAACTGCAGAAGATGACTATCAGGCCATGAAAAATCTGACGATGCACCCATACCATAGCAATAAAAAGCCAACGGTCGCTTTGCGGCAATACTCGAATCCAGCTGACGTAAACTACCTGCCGCTGCATTGCGGGGATTTGCAAAGGTTTTGGTGCCATCACGTCGTGCTTGTTCGTTTAACGCTTCAAAACCCGCTTTAGGCATATACACCTCACCGCGAACTTCAAGAAAATCAGGCACAGGTGTTATCATGAGTTTAAGCGGAATCGACGCCATGGTTTTAATATTATGGGTCACATCTTCCCCAACGGCCCCATCCCCTCGCGTTGCGGCATGCGCCAAAATACCCGCTTTGTAGGTTAAATTAAGTGCTAGTCCATCGAACTTCGGCTCGCAGGCAAATATAATCGTGCCTGGGTCTTGCTCTAACCCATCACTGACGCGCTTAATAAATCCAATCAAGCCTTCTTCTGAAAATACGTTCGATAACGACAACATCGGCTTTGCATGCTCTATCGGCTTGAGTGTGCTCGCAACCGCGCCCCCCACACGTTGGGTAGGTGAATCAGCCGTTATCATCTCAGGATGCTTGGCCTCTAAGGCTTGGAGCTCACGAAATACACGATCATACTCAACATCTGGCACCGTAGGGGTATCCAAAACATAATATTGATGATCATACGTTCGAATCATTGTTCGAAGTTTTTCGAGTTGTTCTACCACAGGTACATCACGCACGCTTATTGATCCTGACTCACAAAAGTATAGTTTACTATTTTGCCACGCTTGCATCAGAAAGGTATACTCCAAGCCTCTTAAATTTTTTAAAAAGCTGGGTATTTATGCCTTCGATTATGAATATTTTATTCTGTGTACTCGCTGCATCCGGAATCAGCATCATCACGATGGTGTTGCTTATTTTATCTCAAAAAAAACAACAACAAACTTTAAGCTTGCTCCAGGCGCAACTTGAAAAATCAGAGCAGCGTTCTATACAACAGCTGCACCAAGTACAACTTGAGTTGCACGAGCGTTACCAAACAGGCCAGCATACAATTCAAGCTAAATTCACCGAAAGTCAGCATAGTAATCAGCATATTATTCGAGAAAGCATTCAGCACCAAATGACGGACGTGCGTGAACAAATGAGCCATAGCTTTAAGCACCATGCAAACTCACTCACCACCCATCTGCAATCACTCACGGAAGAAATTCGCTCGCATCTGAACGGGGTGAGTCAACAGGTGAGTCAACGCCTAAACGAAGGTTTCGAAAAAACATCGTCTACCTTTACTGATATTGTTAAACGCTTGACCATCATCGATGAAGCACAGAAAAAAATTGCTGAACTCTCAACCCACGTCGTGAGTTTACAAGATGTACTCGTTGATAAACGCGCACGTGGTGCCTTTGGTGAAGTACAATTAGCGACGTTGCTTGCTAACATGCTCCCCAGCAATCATTACAGCTTGCAACATACCTTAAGCAATCAAAGACGTGCCGACTGTATTTTGTTTTTACCTGAACCAACCGGTCATCTTGTGATTGATGCCAAGTTTCCGCTAGAGACCTATCAAAAAATCATGAATGCCGAGCGAACCTCTGCTGAACGAAAAAGTTTGCAACAACAGTTTCGACAAGATTTACAAAAACATATCAAAGACATTGCGGAAAAATATATTATTCCGCATGAAACAGCCGACAGCGCCCTGATGTTTATTCCGGCAGAAGCGATTTTTGCTGAAGTACACGCCAATTACCCTGAAGTGATTGCCTTATCTCAGCGACTTAAAGTATGGCTTGTGTCACCGAGTACGTTGATGGCCGTACTGACCACAGCCCGCGCTGTTCTTAAAGATGATGCAACTAAAAAACAAGTGCATATTATTCAACAGCATTTGCATGCGCTTTCAGGTGACTTTCAACGTTTTGGCAAACGCATGGAGAAACTCACCAAGCATATTGATCAAGCTCAGCAAGACGCCACAGAAGTTAATTTATCCGCTAAAAAAATTACTCATCGATTCAGTAAAATTGAATCGGTTGAGCTCGAGAGTATCATTGCACCTCATGCAACCTCTCCTGCAGCGCCGATCAAACCACTTGATGTCGGAGCAAAATAGAAATATCACCTTTTCACTTTATTCTAAAACTATTCTATTTCAAATCCACTTTGTATTTTTTATGTTATAAGTGTATAATTAATTATCTTATATTGATTTAGGTGATTAATATGATTAATTTACGTAAGTTCAATCTAGAATCAAAAGAAAAAACAGGTGGGGTTACCGGAAGCCTTAAGGTTAAGCATGAATCAGGAGAATCGTATCAGTTAAAACCATCTATTTTGGATGCTAAAATTTATCGGCAAATTAAGGCCAATCAAACTGATCATGAAAATTTAGGTGAAGTGATTGCCGCATCTATTGCTCAACGAATCCTTGGTACAAAGCGTGCACCTAAGGTTTCTACTGTCTATGATGATAAAAATAAAAAGATATTAGTAGCCTCTCAGTACCTAGATCATGTTGTTGGCACACTTGATGAGTATGGCATGGGGAATTATTTGCAAAATCAAGCACGCGTTAGACACATTAAAATTGTCACAGAAAATCCAGATAAAACGAGAGGTGAAATTGCATGGAGCGAGCTCCCTCAATCCGTGCGTGATACGTTGGCCGAAGCTGTGGTTGCTTCCGCTATAGTGGGTGATCATGATATCAATCCTGGCAATATGATGGTCTTGGCCGATGAGCGTGATGGTGAGCCATTCTATGAGGTTGCTCGAATTGATTTTGGCCATGCGTTTAATGATCTGATTCATGCTTCCTCCACCTTTAATGGAGGGTTACATGATGTTGATAATCCAGTGTTTGATTTTCTGAATCGCACGCATCTTGCAGGACTATTTAAACGATCTGAACCATCCAAATTGTGGCGTGACTATCCCGGTCTTATGAACTCCCAAGAATTAATGAATGCGTTGTTAAAAATTGGAGACATGCATATTTCTGAGATTGAATTAGGTTCTGACGAAGCAAAAGCTGAGTTTATGGTGTTAATTCGATTGCTTCAAACAGAGGATCTGGAGAACCTGGCTCATGTGTTAAACGCACTTAAGCATATCTATCAGGCTATCTCGAGTGATGTACTGGATATTCAGAGCAACAGACAAGATGCTTATGTTGAGCAGTTGGTGGCGACGGTGTTTGATAAGATTAAATCTTATTGCATAGATAATGTACTTAATTCAAAAAAAGCTGGCGAAACGTTATCGATTCAAATGACAATAGATGAAGCAATTAAAGCTAAAAAGAACATTGTTATTTCAGAACTTCCTAGGTTTGATGGGATAGGACCCACGTCACAATTAGCTTGGTTGAATTTAAATGGAGAAACAGAGAACTTTCATGGGACGATTGAAGAGTATGTTCGGCATAGAAATGAGCAACTAGAAGGAAACAGTATATGCATTGCAACACCATCTAATTCAGAAGCTGAAAAAACGTATAAAAAGCAATTAAAACAATTACGTGTGATAAGTGAGTTTTGTAAAACAGAACAAACCTTGTTGCGGTCGATTGGGAACTCAAAATCATTGTTAGTTTCGAGTGATATTGCTCGCTATGAAGAAAAATTAAGGTCCGTATTAGATCAGTATGATTCTGTATTGCGCTCGTCGACCGGGATAATGGATGAATTTAAAAAAATGGGTCTTCGTGCAGATAATTTGGTACAACAGATACTTTTAAAGCAACCAAATGAACTATCTACCTCTGTCGATGATTGCACGTCATTAGTTAATGCGTTTAATGCATTTTATTTGAGTCAGGATTTCAAATGTTATCTCGATAACTTGTTGATGCTAGCAAGTTCAACAGAGATGTTACAGCTTTTTTTAAACAAACTATCACCTTATCGTTATCGTCTTGAACATCAATCGATTGACGGACAAACTATTTCCTCCTATATGATGGCACCTGTTCAGCGATTTCCACGATATCGCTTACTTTTTGAAGAATTGGGAAAAGCTGATTTAAGTATTCATAATTCAATTCATCAAGCAAAAGAATATTCAGCGAAGCTTAATCAATTTTTAGCGATAGAGTCCGGCTCGCTAAAGGCAAGATTATGTATTGCAAGTGCGGAGAAGATGTATCTCGCAGCTGATATACCCGCCTATGTCTTAAATTGCATTGCCTCATGTCCCATGATTGCATCTGAAAAACCCATGTTAATCAATGAACGAAACGCATGGATAAGAACGCTGTTATTACATGCTTATCCAGATTTATTTGAGATGAACAATATGAAGTTTATAGTGCTGGGAGAAGATAAAGAAAAAATAGAGGCGGCTTTAGGAATAAATCAGGAATATTCCGATTTTTGTCCCAATCGCTTTAACCAAGATCACTTAGAGGTATTATACCAAGAAAAAAACGAACCATTATGGAGAATATTAAAAGCGATTCAACCTGTAGAGCTTACAAAAGAAGGTTGTCCTGTTCCCGCTGTATTGGGCAAGTTTAGTCAGGCGAGAGTCGATGTAGAAGACTGTTTTAATACGCATCCTGCTCTTAAGTTAGGTATGGAAAATACAGAATTCTGTAGCCGCCAATATGACCGGCTAAAGGCTGCAGAAGGATTTGTGAAGAAGCATAGTGAGGATACCCATCTATTGGAAGAAAAATTGAGCATTTCTTCTCGTACGACTCGAACCTCATTGCTTGCCACGATTGATTCTCGAAGACAACAGATGGCGAATAGACTTCAAGAGAGGCAAGCTAAAAACAAGTCTGATGATCCCTTACACCTAGCGTTTCGTAAACTGTTAGAAAGTGAAATCGAAGCGGATAATAAGATGTTTTTTTCATCAACCAAAGCTCAGATGGTAAATGCAAGAATTAACTATCTTTTGAACGACTTATGCCCAAATCTATTGATGGCTACTTCGGTCTCGGAAGAAGATTCAAATAAACAAGCTCGTGTTCGTCGAGCTCTGGGAGGTCGATTTGTTGGAGAAACGTTGTTCGTTGATGTTGAACAATTTGATTATTCTGCTTTGCTTGAATTGTATCAAGACGATCATAATCTGTTGTGGTTGGTTCTTGCTTCATCTATTCCGCTGATCACACCTCTTGATGTTCGAACCGTGTTTGAAGATGAACAGTATATAAAGCCGTCTATCGATTTTAAGACAAAAGTAGATATTTACCTTCAGATTGCAGATTCATTTAGAAGAGGAACCAATATATTAATCAACGACGAAGAAAAAATTACGTGTCCAACCTTACATGGATCGCACAAATGCGCCTATGAAATGTTGTGTTTGGCCAATGATCTGGCATTAATTTCCAAGGATCCTGAGTTAGAAATAATGGTTAAAGACTGCTGCACTGGTGATTTAGGACATTGGATTCAAGGTATGCAAGGGTTTGAAACGTCAATGGAAGCCGTTCAAGATCACGAACGTCGAGCCGACCAAGCAAAGAGAATGGATGATTTTAAAGGTCCTATCGGCAAACAAATGAAGAAGGGACTAGAGCATGCAGCTCAAAATTTCCTAAATTTCTTTAAACGTCCTCCAGAAGATCAAGATCAAGCAAAACAAACGAGTAGCTCCGCACCTACGCCTGGTCGATCTAAAGAAGCAGGGTCTTAAGGGCTTGGAAAGTAGGAGGGGCCTTACGGTCCCCGTCCTTTCACACCACCGTACGTGCGATGTCGCATACGGCGGTTTCAACTAAGCTTTTAACGCTTTAGCCTTATCATACAGTCTAAATAACCAGTCTTCGAGAAGTATTGGAAGCAGCCTGGCAGGTAAAGGTTCAATGAGCTTATCACCCATTCGAAGCTAACTCCTCGGTTACCCTTGCTTAACTTGTCTGACTGTTAACCCAAGCTGCTGTGCAGCAACGACTAAAGGTGACATTTCTAATTTGCCGCTACAGATCAAACCACTTGAAGCATCAAAAAGCGAGATCTAATTTATTAGCTATACTTAAACTAATTCTAGTTCACGATTGGATAACATCATGCGCTCGCTTAGTTTGTTGTTATTTTTGACAAGTCTTACTATCCCTGCACTAGCTTCGGCCTCATGCGGCGCTCAGTGCTGTGACAAAATGGGTGGTGTTCAATATTGCGATTCATCGGCTGGGCGGTATGTTTGTCAAAATGGTCGATATTCCAGTTGTTATTGCACGCGTCGTGCCATCATGAACATGCAAGCCTTTGAAGGCTGCTGCATGTGGCAAGGTGGTGTATTTAAAATCGATGATAGAACAGGCTTTGTTATCTGCAATAACGGTGGGGTTTCTCCTATGTGCAGCTTAGGTAATCCTCAAGAGTCCGTTGTTATCGGTCGAAAAACATTCGACGAATAAACGATGTTTATTCGTCGATCCGGACCACGGAATTACGTTGATGCTGATAAAGACTCGTCCGACTCGGATTTTTCGTTTGAAGTTTCTTTACTATGATGATAAATAATCTTAATGGATTTTTTCCGTTCATCTGGAGAGAACATCCCAACGCTCCCAACTAATTTAGACGACGCGTTTGTGCGCGTTAAGATGCTTTCATTTCTTATTGGCTCATGCTCCATGCCATAATGAAATTTAGTACGAAAGATTTGAATCAAGTTTAAACGAAAACCAGCCACGTCATGTTTTTCCCCAAAATCATCAAAGTATTGCATACTTTCTTTTTTTACTTTTCTTTCTGATTTAAATGGATCAATAAATAATCTAGAGAACGTTGAATAGGTTGAGGTATACTTGAAATAACTTTCATTGTGTGCATCTCGCGTTCGAGCTACAGATTTTGCCGTCAACCCTTTTATGTTTTCCTCATAAAACGCGGATTCATATAAAACCATTGTTTCATGCTTTAAATATAAATCAACAGCAAGATCAATGAGCTCATCCAGCCACTCATCCCTCGGCGCATCAAGACCAATAGGTGTGTCACCTTGAATCGAATCAGAACTTGAGTCAAGTTCAACCGTATTCAATAAATCAACCGGTATGGCATCATCCAGAACTTTCAAGTCCTCTTCAGAGTAAGACTTTAATACATGAGCGTCTGTTTTAGAATCCAAACCTTTCTCCTCATTTTAAAACATCAATCAACCAAACATCGACATCGAATAAGCGTACGCCGAATCATCCTCTTCCTTTTCTTCTATCTCATGGTATGCAGCAGAAGCGACAACCGAGACAGGTGAAGGGAGAAGACGATCCTCAATAAGTTTTTTAACCTGCTGAGGTGTTCCATTCAATTCGGGTGACTGTCTTAAGGTGTATAACGTACTTCTTTGGATCATATCATTGGTTATTTCACCGGAGCCATACAGTGCTCGAATTGCGGGAACCTCAAAAAAATCCGCTGCATGTTTAATAAGTAAGAGCTCTAACAAAACCTCGGGAAGAGTCTCCGATGTATCCCCTAAACCAAATGTAGCGCCTTCGGACAATAACGCGAGTACATGACAACAAACGTTTAAATTACGATGGAGAACACAAACATCATGCCCTTTTGTTCCTAATAAAACATATTCATTTGTTTTTTCCGTGATACGAGCCAGCAACTTAACAGGATCAAGATAACCACGTTGTATCAAACAAAGGAATTCAACATTCATAAAAGTCAAATACAACGCTTGATGAGGATCATTTTTCTTTTTAGTCCTGGAGTCAATTTTATCGCGGGTCAACAGATTAAGAAAACCTTGATTTGAGAAAATAAAAGACACCAGTTGATTTTTCTTTAAATGAGGATGAAGATCAACGTCAGGATGAATTGCTCCCCTATGTTGTAACTCGGTCTGTAATATATTGCAGATCAATGGATAAGAATCACCATAGCAAATATCAATCAATTCACCTTCCCCGCCTTTGAGGCTTGTTGCATACTCGAGTGCGCAAGCTGCGTACATTTCTTCAAAATCTTTAATGCCTTCATTTCTGAGTGCAAAATCACCATCAGGATTAAGACTATTTTCTCTGGGGCCCAATTGGATCGTTTTCAGTGTATCGCTCATGCGAACATCGAACTGTGCCTCACGCAGCGCAGAGCTCTCGAAAAAAGAGCAATGTACCGCATCGCGTAAACGCCCCTTTTGCTTTACATGCTCAACATAACGTGTAATTTGCTGAAAACTTTGTGTATTTGCATTATAATCGACCCCTAAATCAAACCATGGTAAAGGCGTCATCTTGCTTCCAGATGTCAATTCACGTAAAAAACCTTGTTGTGCTAATTGTTTTAAATGCGTATGCAGCTCTGTATCGTTGGCCGTTAATAAAAGGTGTCGTAAGGTAAAAATAGGACAGCTTTTTCCATCCATCTGATGTGGCGATCCTCCCGCCACAATAAAATGAATCGGAAAATCAAAAAGCGTATCGTAAGATGCAGGGTAATTATGATAATTGCGCCCCTTATACTGATCCGCCATAAACACAATCATTTGATCTTTAGAATCACCCTCTAAATCATAAAAAACATCCATCGCTGCATAATGAATAGCATCTTGTTGTTTAGGTTTTAACGCGTGCCTGTCTGAAAACTCAACAAATAACTGATAGTGACCGCTTCGTTTATTTTTATGTATGTTTTTTAAAAAATCTGGAACATCGCTTATTTTAATAAACGTCAGTTCGCTCAGCTCATCACGGTAAGTATCAAGCATTAAATGAATAAACTCTTCTGATGCAACAACCTTCGATGCACGATCGGAAAAACGCGCTGCATCCGCTTTTAATAAATCGATTAAAAACATGCGACAAACCTCAAAAAAAAAAAAAAACTGAAAACCTGCCTTATTATTGCACACGGAATGCATTTATACAACTCAATATTTAACCTGAACAATCAAAAAAAACATTATGAACATGCAAGCCTTTGAACGCTGTTGCGTTTTGAGTTTTTTTTGACTTTAGTAATTTTTTTTGATACACTTCGCGGCTATTATTCGCGGCTATATATAATGGCATTGTTTGTAACATGAAAGAACAAATAAAACAGCGTATTCATGAATGCATTGAAACCCTCCGAAGTTTCCTTCAAGCGCATATTGGAGACATTGACCTACCTAATAAAAAAAAATTCCTTCAACCAGGTGACTCAGGCTTTAGACGAAGTGTACTTTCTCGTGTTGATGTTATTGATCGCTGTTTCGGTGAAGAGGGCATTCCTGAAAATTTACAAGGCCTTATCGTTTCACATGTGGTACGTCAAATTTTAGAAGTTTCGCCCCCCTATTTAAATACAAAAAAAAAATTACCGTATACCCAGCAACGAGATTTAGATCATGAACTCACGTTATTTTTTACGCAACACCCACTTCTTAAAGACCAACGTAAAGAACCCAGTCATAAAGATTTAGAGGGGTACCGTCCGAGTTATAATCCTAGGTTTCATGGTGAATTTTCTTACGCATTGCTCCATATATTAAACCAACAATCACTGCATGTGCCTCCCGAGTCGTTCGATCTATTACGTGAAATTGGCACAACAACAGGTACCGCGGCTCAACTTACCAGCAAGGAAGGCGCTCTTCTTGGGTGGAAAAATGCTACGCCATACGGAATTGACGCGCAGCTTCCACAGAGAAAGCAAGCTTTTTGTGCAGCCATTGATGAACGTCAACCACGAAATTTTTTGAACAGCATGGTGCGCGATGAAACCGCTCCCCATGCACCGATAACACTGGCCATTTGGGATCGAAATGCTAGCGTAGATAGACAGCCTGAACGCCGTTTAAGTTTAAAATTTATTCAAAACATGGTCACATACACCCAAGAGCGCATCAAAGACCGCCCTTTACACTTATTAATCCTCGGTGACAAAGGACGACTTCAGGGCTTAGAAGCCTGGGCTAGAGAACGTGACATCTCCTATCACGATCATCGAGATGAGCATATGCTGGAACCTGGAAGCCCTCCAGGATCGCCCCTTTTGCCCAAAAACGAACAGCTGTATCGTGTTCGACATATCATGAAAGCATTTAATCCATCGCTTATTGTTGGGCCACGTGCAGGATTAATCGCCTTGTGTTCACTTGTAGGTTGTGCAGGTTTACAAATTGGCCTGGGTAGTGAACAATCTACAAAAACATCCTCCCGCGTGCAGCGACAACCTCATGATACACCAGCAATTGAAGCGAGTCATAAATCCAACGACAACCGATTATTCCAGGTATTTTCGCGATGCCCGACCGACGGCATTGGTCCTTATTTAAACATCACGATGAACACCCCCAATCCAGATAAAGCAGTTGTGCATTCATCCAATCAAGAGATTCTAAACCTTACCCTTTCCGTCATGATGGTAGAACGCCCCGAATTCAAGCCTTTAATGCTTGAAACATTAGCAAGCTACCTATGCGGTGATGCAGAAGCCTTGCAAAAGCTTAGGCACTTACTGGATACTTACCAAACGTATGATGCCAACTTAAAAGAACAAGCCGAAGCACAAGCAAAACTAGGATTCCATGCATCGTCAGAATACAAAAGAGATGATCACGACACCGGCGGTGGCTCTTCGCCTGATAGAGACAAAAAAAGTGGTGGTGACAGCTCACCAGGTGGTCGTAGCTCACCACCTGATGAGAGCAAACCCAGTGGTCATGAACCCACGACGTCTCACCAGCGAGGGCACCAACGGTCTGCGATGCCCATGATGCTTACTGAATCAGTATCGTATGATTATAATAAGGAGATAACCATGAATTCAGAATTATTTTTTGAGGGCTTTAAAACGGAGATTGAAAGCCACCAAAAACACTATTTAGATTTTACACCAGACGATCAAAGTAATCTTTTGATTGATGGCGTATTAAACTTGAATCTCGACGACTTCAAGCACTTGTATACCACGATTATACCTGAAGAACACCACACACGCCTTTTACGACACGATGCGTTCCTTGTGTTTGAATATGCACTCAGCTACCCAGAGCACTTATCTTTTTTATTGAAACAGCTTAGTGATGATGATGTTATTGCTTTGTTAGACAATGGGAATCTTTTGCGTTGTGCATTGCAACTTAGTGAAGATGATGATGAAAAAGCAAGCAACGCTTTTAATCAGCTTAAATCTTTTGGTCAAGCTAAAACAAACTGGTCTAATATTCTCATAAAACACGACTATCTTGTGATTCGTTCTATCGCCGAGAACATCGGTGCCGAAAACGCTTGGGCTCAATGTAATGAACTAACATGCTATAACAAAAAGCATGCTTTAATAGCAGACAACTACATGATGTTTAGACGAGCGTCTTTATCACCAAACAGGACAGCGTTAATCTGTACCATGAGCGAATATTTAAATCATAAAGAATTTCAAGAAGGTGTGAATGCCTACGGTGGCGATGTTGTTTATCACGCTATTTTGAAAGAAGACCAAACCTTTTTTAATCACTATTATCCGATGCTCACCGACGAGAACCAAGCCGACTTAGCTGCTCGTGTATCAACTCAAGGTCCTGCAGAAAGCTTCGAAACGTTTGAGCGTTTTAAGCAAGAAAGCTTAAGCTACCAAAGCCCACCGCGTACGCGTCGAGCTGCGCAGACAATGTATCTCACACCGCCAAGTGTAGCATCATCAAATTTATTTACCCCACCAAGATCAGAAGAACGCATAAAAACACGCCAAGAAGATTTACAAGAATTAGCGCGTAAATCTTCTTCTTTGTTTGCTCACTTCACATGTGAGACGCCAAGTAAACCACTAAACATTGTAGATTCAGAAGAAAGTCAACTTGATACCCCAGCTATTTGACACACAAACGCCACATCAAGTTTTTTCAAAACAAAAAAGACTTTTCAAGAGTTTTTAGAGATACTCAACAGTAAAAATACCACCATGAGTGAATATCGTTTATCTTGGCCTACGATCATAAAAAACATCGCGATTGCACTCACAGGTATTGGCCTTGTGTGCATTGCTGGTCAATTGATCTCTTCACGAGCAACTCAAGGTAGGCCGTTATTTTTTTTCCAAAAAAATAAAACAACCTGCGAAGAAAAACGAGACGACATTGAGCGATCCGTGGCAGAGCTCGAGGCACGAAACGCGAAGCGCGATCCACTGTCTGCTATAATCAAACGCGCCTGAGCTTTGCCTTATTTTTGCATTACGCTACCTGAATGAGTTGTTTCATCTCGCGTACGGCATCTTTAAAGCCTGTAAACATGGCGCGCGCTACAATCGCATGCCCAATGTTCAGTTCATTCATGCCCGGAATGCGCGCAATAGGCTTCACATTATGATAGTGCAAGCCATGACCTGCATTCACAATAAGATTAAGCGTTGCAGCGTATTCGGCGGCTTGCTCGATACGCGCTAATTCTTTCATGACCTCGCCGGGCGTTGTTGCATCAGCATAACACCCTGTGTGTATTTCTATCACAGATGCACCTGATTTAGCTGCTGCATCAATTTGTTCATTCACGGGATCAATAAACAACGAGACCTCACTGCCTACCTTTTTTAAACGTTGGACCGCATCCACCACCGCTTGATAATGCGTCACAACATCTAACCCCCCCTCTGTTGTGAGCTCTTCGCGTTTTTCTGGAACAAAACACACATGCTCTGGCGCAATTTTTTCGGCAAATTTAACCATACTGTCGGTAATTGCAAGCTCTAAATTCATCCGTGTTTGTAACGCTTCTTTAAATAATAAAACATCACGCGGTTGAATATGCCGATGATCTTCGCGTAAATGCAGCGTAATGCCGTCGGCTCCTGCTTCTTCAGCATCGAGCGCGGCTTTGAGTGGATCGGGGTATTTGGTCCCGCGTGCTTGCCGCAGTGTTGCTACATGATCGATATTCACACCTAATAAAACATGCCTATACATGATGAATTGTCCCCTCTTGTTCTCTATTTAACTAAAGCTGGATGTTTTACCAGAAATTTAAAGACAACGCATGCTAAT
Source organism: Legionella sp. (assembly GCA_009995425.1). Taxonomy (GTDB): domain Bacteria; phylum Pseudomonadota; class Gammaproteobacteria; order Legionellales; family Legionellaceae; genus JAALKW01. Next base: position 45,983 of record JAACPN010000009.1, read on the forward strand.
TTTTAAAAGGTTTTAAATATTGATTATTGATTGCGTAACCATCTATTATCAACCATAATTGATGGTATTATATAACAATAATCAATAAAATTATGTTTTCTCGCTTATTTACATTGCCTCTTACGCATCAAGATAGCTTGTTTATTTTTGGCCCTCGAGGAACTGGAAAAACGCAGTGGCTCAAACACAACCTGTTAAAGCAACCGCATACTTACATCGATTTACTTGACCCACTGACCTATCGAACGCTTCAAGCCAAGCCCGAATCTTTGCGTGAAAGAATTTCACTTAAAAACAACGACTGGATCGTCATCGATGAAGTTCAAAAAATTCCTGAATTATTAGATGAAGTCCATCGATTAATAGAACACGAAGCACAACGTTTTATTTTAACGGGATCTTCAGCAAGAAAACTTAAACGTGATGGGGTTAATTTATTGGCTGGCCGTGCCATTCGTTACCATATGCACCCACTTACCATCCAAGAATTGAAAAATGATTTTTCACTGGAACATGCTTTAACGCTAGGGATGCTTCCCGCAACCTATACGTATCATGATCCTATAGGTTACCTAGCAACGTATGTTGATATATATTTACGCGAAGAAGTCATGCAAGAAGGACTCACTCGGAATGTTTCCGCATTTGCACGATTTCTTGAAGTAGCCAGTTTTTCACAAGGCGCAGTGATTAATGCAACAGAAATTGCACGAGAAGTCGGCGTTAATCGTCAAGTGATTCAAAATTATTTTAGTATTTTAGATGATCTTTTATTAGCGCATACCTTACCCGCATTTACTAAAAAGGCAAAGCGTCGCTTGATCACAACCCATAAATTCTATTATTTTGATGCGGGAGTTTACACACAACTACGTCCTAAAGGCATCCTGGATGCACCCACTGAAATTGCAGGAATGGGCTTAGAAACGCTTTTTTACCAATCTTTACTTGCTTTAATTGATTACTATCGCATAAATACTCAAGTTTTTTATTGGCGAACAACCACAGGTACAGAAGTAGACTTTGTTGTGTATGGCGAGGACAAACTACTTGCATTTGAAATTAAGCATGCTCAAACCATCACCCCCAAAATGCTGCATGGATTAAAACAATTTAAGCAAGATTATCCGATGGCAGAATTATACATTGTATACACAGGACAAGAGGTACTTCATCTCAGCGATCAAATCACCGCACTACCTATCACAACCGCATTACAGCAATTACCCTTGTTGATACAACGCCCGTGTCTCAATCACCGCGCCATCCAGTAAATGATGGATGCCACGACGCATCATATGTTTCGCGGTTTTTAAAACCTCGGCATCGGTCCATACGTCTGCTGCAATCGAAAGAATATGCGCCCCCAAATAACCTTGATTCGCATGATGACTCTTGGCTAACACAAAACCTTCACCTGGAACAAACGTGTAATATTTATCATCTAAAATTGGACGCGCTGTATCAGCTTCTTCGGTATAGGAGATTTGATATCCTGAAAGATGGATTAAATTGCGTTCAAATTTTCGCAGAATAATTTCAAGCTGCATGCGCTGAGTACAACGCACCAAAGCACGTATAGCATACTCATAGGTTTCGTAAAGCATAGGTTCTGGCACATCAGGCTTTAATGCACGGTACAACACTTCGTTGATGTACATGCCTGCCAGTAAGATCTCACCGTGGAGATACTCCGATCCCTGTGCAATTTCAACTTGCTTAACATAGGTACCATATGAACGCTCATTAATCGACAGCCAAAGCGGTGTGAACGGCTGTAAAACCGCACGCTTCTTAAGGGAACGCCCACCTTGGCAGTAAGCGCGGACCAAACCGCGCTCGCGTGTTAAAAAAAACACCTGCGTTGTACTGTTTTTAGCAAGGCGCTGGTGCAATAACCAGGCCGACAAGCCGTCAGTTATCATAACCCAATTGCTTCAAAAGCCGTTCATCATCAGCCCAACCGCTTTTGACTTTACACCAGCATTTTAAAAATACAGGTTGCCCGAGCAGCCGCTCCATATCGAGGCGTGCTTGGCTTGCAATGGTTTTTAATTTACTGCCACGATCACCAATAATCATACGTTTATGATTGTCTTTTTCGACAAGAATTAAGGCTTGAATACGTACAAGTTTCTCTTCTTCTTCATACACTTCAATATCGACCGTCGTAGAATAAGGCAGTTCTTGACCTGTAAAACGAAAAATCTTTTCTCGCAATAATTCAGCACATAAAAAACGTGTGGAACGATCAGTGAATTGATCATCTTCAAATAAATGCGGCCCTTCCGGCATAAGCGGTTTAATCAACTTTTGAAGTGCATCCACAGAAAACCCCGTTTTTGCCGACAACGGAATGATATTAGCAAAATCATGCTGCTGACTTAAATGCTCGAGCCACGGCAGTAATTTATTTTTATCTTCAATTTGATCGACTTTATTAATCACTAAGATACACGGAACGTCTGCGTTTTTGATATGCTTTAAAACACGCGCATCGTCTTCGGTCCAGTGCGTACCTTCAACCACAAACACAATTACATCCACATCATGAACGGTCGCTTCAGCCGCCTGGTTCATCAAGCGACTCATGTGCTTTGTGCCACCACGATGTATGCCTGGCGTATCGACGTAGACCATTTGGCACTCACCTTCGGTCAAAATTCCCCGAATGACGTGACGGGTTGTTTGAGGTTTACGCGAAGTAATACTCAATTTTTGTTGTAAAATATGATTGAGCAACGTGGATTTACCCACGTTTGGGCGCCCAACAAGTGCTATGTAACCACATGTCGCTGTCATGTATCACCAAAATTTAAACATAAACATAAAAACGCTATTCTATCGAATCATAACAAACATGTACAAAGGTTTTTCAAAAACGCTTTTATGTCTTAGGTCTTGGCGAAGGCGGTTGCGCATCCCCTTCCTGTTGTCTCCCTTCTTGACGAAGAAAGCTCATGGAAGCCAAGCTTGCTTGCTTATCTAAAACTAAAGCAGCTTCCAACGCCTTAAATTCGCTCACGGTGGTTTGCCGATAAGGCATGATGTGCTCTTGGAAATAATCCATTTTTTCACGATGTGCCTGATTTAACCAACACAACGGTGTTTTTTGTTCGCGCAAACCATTCAACTCACCGTTGAAAAAACGAATTTGTTCAATCAGTGATTGATAATCAGTATTGTTCAAAATATCATCTGGAAACTCGCCTGATAAAAGCGTATGCTGGGTTGTGCTTATCCAAAATTTTCCGTTACTATAAGGGATAGAAGACTCCAATAGGGCTAAATCAGCCATATCAATTAAACAAGCCGTCACTTTATCCCCGTCTTTACGAAATACAATAGCTTCAACGGGTTTTAAATACGGGCAAAGTATATGCTCCTGTCCATAATAGACTCCCGCATAATTATCATCCACGAGCAGGTTATCTGAAAAAAATTGCATGCCGTCTTCTTTCGTATTTAAAGGTTGCATGCAATATGGCCTCTGGTTCGACGTAAATTTATCTAATAGTTCTACCCAGATCCGGCTATCCCACCCTTTTTCCTTCAGTTTTGGATTAAAAAACGCCTCTTCTTTCAACGTTTCTTTTTCAGCCTCTTTCAAGGTTTCTTTTTCGTGCTCTACTTCAACACCAAGTACTTGTGATGGATGAGCGTGACTCATAGTTTTTTCATTACATAACGAACTCGACTTCTCAACAATGGTTTTAAGTTCGTCATCAACGTGCGTTATCTCATCTGGTGACTGCTGGATATCAGCCGTTTCTAAACAATGCTTCCAATCACTTAATAAAGCCTTATGATGTCGTTCAAGTAAATCATGTGTGGATTGCTCAATACAAATACTTCCGTACTGCTCAAATAATGTGTCTGCCTTAGTTTCGATAAAATACTTTTTAAATAGCTGAGCTAATTTATATTTTTTCTCAATTTCTTCTTCTGGAACCGTGGCAAGACGTTGTAAGAAATCTTGTCGTACAACATTATCCATTTTAGCAAGTGCTGCAAAAAAATTATCCTCTTTTAGTTGATTTTGTTCATTTACTTCCATTATGCTAAACAGGACATCGAATGACGTCGGTGCATCCTCTGGAACGATAATACTCACCGTTTGTTGCTCATCTAGCCCCCGCATACGCATACACCCTTGCAGAAAACTTTGCGCATGGGTTCGTTTATCCACCAAAACAAACGCGTGAGCAGTTGTTGCTTGCTTTAAATCTGTACCTACCGTATGACTTTGGTCATAATACGTAAAACGTTCATCTGGCGTGCAGTCCAATTTTTGGTTAATTTCATCCGGATCACTGGTCGCCAAGATAATCAATTTTTTCGTGCTTATATTTAACGCACATAAAACATCAGCTTCATTAAAATATAAAACATACTTTATTGCTGCGTTTTGTTGGGCAGAAACGCCTGCCATTTGCCGTGCAACCTCAAGATTACTCACCCCCGCAAAGGTTGCATTAATATCAATAATCGCCCGTGCATTTTGATTTGTTTCAAATAATTCTTCTAAAAATGATTTTATATCAACACAAGACACCTGAGTTACCGATGTACCTTTGTTTTTTAATACGGCCTGAATATACCCATCTGTTCCCAAAGACGTATGCGCGTTATACCGTAGCCGTTGGTGATACGTACTATGGTTCCAGGGTGTTCCTGATAAACCTTGCGCTGTTCGATACAAGTCCACATGATTGTAGGCATCACTATGAAGCACATGGGGTTCAAGCGTGATTTGCGGAAGAATGTGTTCTTGTAAAAGCATCAACAACACATCTTTTTTATGTTTCAAGTGTTCTAAAAGCTTGGCAAGCTGCGCTTCGCCTTGCTTAGAACGCAGGTTTATTGCCTGCAAGGTAAGTCCTAATTCGTCTAAAAATGCATTCACACGCTGTGCTGTGGGTGTTTCAGCGAGTGTTTTATATACACTTCCTGGTGTTAGTAATTCATGTCGAGCTTCTGCTTGCCATTGAAATATCGCTTGTTTTAAGAGCGCTTCGTTTAAGCCTTCACTTAATAACGATTGAATGGAATAATTGATGGTTTCCATGGGGTTCCCAAAACGACTCCGCTCATTCGGCTGATTACTTGCAACATAAGGAATAGCCAACGCACGTTGCAGTGCTGTTTCTTGAATAGCTGATGGCCCATAATGCTCTTTGTAATGACGTGCGCTTGTTTGAGGCAAGAGCGTTAATTGCTCTTTATAAAACGCCAAGGCATCTTTAACATCAGACGAAGCTTGAGCGATGCTTTCAGGTAGCGCTGCATTCGAAAGATAAGCTCTCACATCCTCAATATTCAAATGGCTGATCATAGCCTTCAATGGACTCTTCTCATGGGTCAATAACGCATCAATCGAAGGCATTTCGCCCGCTAAACAATCCACAAATTGATACAATGCAATGCTGTGTTTAATCAGCTCTGGAGAAATAGCTCGCACATCGCCCAGCGTATAATTCAACTTTTTCTTCAAGAGTAAACCTTGATGCACTTCATCGATCACCACATCGCCACGTTCTTTAAGTAAGGTAGTAATTTTACTTGCCCAATAAACTTGTTTTTTCCATTGCGCCTCGTCTTCAAGACGTTCGGGCCGAGACAACACAAGCTCTAACGCCTTCAGCTCCAACGATTGCATCGACTCGCCCGTGGTCACCAAATAAGCTTTATTGCTCATGATCTCAACAAAGGTTTCATAAATACTTTCTAAATGCTCGGGCGAACAATGGCTGTCTCGATTAAACTCAAAACGATGCGCTTTTTGCCCAAATAATCGTTGCGAGGTCGCATTCAAATCCACATGATTTGTTGCAAGCAATGCGCGAGGCACTTCGATGACGACCAGGTTCAAGCCCGTGGCTTTTTTCTCAGCTAAAAGAGGCAAAATCACTTTGGATTTACCACCCCCCATGATGACTTTTTCAATCAGGTGATCAACATGAAGCGCATTGTTGGGCTTAGACAACAACGAACTGAGTGCTTCTGCCTGCCTTGGACGCACTAAAATATTTTCTGCATATTGAAACAGCATAAGAGCCGGATCCGTTTGTGCTTTAGGCATATTTTCGCTCATGAGGGCCGCAGCGATTTGATGAGGATCATCCGTTTTTGCAGCATCTAAGACACGAACAACCTGTTGATGTTGAACTTCACGTGAAACGGCTTCATGGATCATGTCATGAAGACGCTGACAAGCGGGTTTAGATAACCCTGTTTTTTCAACATAAAGTGTCATATCCGCATGCAAATACAGTGCCAACAGTTCTTCCTGTGTCAATAAGTGACGCTGCCCTGCAAGCAGCTGCACGGTTTTGGGTGGCGCTGCATTCGCCTTGTCTAACACATCATTCCATATTCGTGCCAAATTTTTAGCTTGTTTAATTTCAAGTATATTCGCTTGTCGTATCAATGTTCTCCAAACATCATCGTTTTGAAATACCTTTTCGGCAATGCCTCGCTGAGCTTGTATGCATTCAAATTTTAAAACACCGGCTTCTTGCTCGGTTGGCCCACTGTGCATCGCTGCGGTGTATTTCTTTTCTTCCTCTTGATACGCTTGCAGCGCGTCTTTCATCCCTAATCTATGCCACAGAGGTTCTGGATCGATCGCGCTCACAGGCTCCATTACCTCACTCGCCGGCATTTTTTGCTGTAAATCTTCCCAAATCTCTCGGTTAGTTATTAAAAGCTCATCAAATACATCTCGCGCTTCCAGTACATTGATCGCTGGAACCGTGCAACGAGCTGCTTTTTTTATTAGATCGTCCAGAGACATCTGTTCTGAAGTAAATTCGCTTGGGTTTTCTAAGACGCGATAAAGCACATGATTTAAAAAATACATATTTTTATTTGTATTTTTTTTATTATCCAACACAGAACGAAAAGCCATTAAATAGTGCTGACAAAACGTTTTAAGATCTGCCTTTTGCTCAGGCGTACCTGAACGTGCAATGTGAAGGTAGGTTGGGAGATACATGATAAAATCAGACTCGTTGATAGAGGAGTTCAACACCCCCAATGCCGTGTTCACATCCTTTGGCGCAACAAATACATTGTTATGTTGCCAGCCGCACCATGTCATGGCTATTTCCCATGGCCATCGTTTCTTATTAAATTCAAATGACTCAGATAAGGCAAGATTCAGAGGAAGATAAGCTAATTTTGTGCTTTTTTTCATAACACGGAGTTCATCGGTTATGTTTTTTTCAAGATCGTTCAACCGCTTAGAAAAATCAGCAGGAAAATCAGACGATATATCGCGAATTGCACACAACCGTTGGTGCTCTTTTAACAACGTTTTTAAACTTAAACGCCGTTTTTCATAACCCAGCGCTCCATGGGCTTCAGATGGATTGGGTAGTGCATAATCCAATAAACTTTTGCATGCTTGATCGCGTAACGTAAAGGCTTCATCTAAGTGCCGCACACCACGTTGATGCCTGGTGTATAATGTACGGACAGTTTGCGGTAGCCCGTTATAAAATTTTTCTATTTCTTCATGAGACATGTCCTCATAACGCCCATTCGCACAAGTTGAATCAAACGATGTCTTTTTAAGAAACACAGGTGATTGACCGAGTTTTGCATAATCGGTGTATAGCGCTAAGGCTTTGAGTTGGCACGCAACATATTCAGGTGTTTCAAACGTCGCATCCGTGTCTTTTTCTTGATCCAGCACATACGGCAAGGCTTGAACAATCCAAGATAAATACCTCAATTCTTGAAGCGAGCCATCAAGACTTAAACGTTGACTGATATCCTCCAGCACCGCCCAAGCCTTTTCTGTCTCATGGGTGGCAAGGTACAGGTAGCACAAATACAACGCATCAGCAGCTGTGTCTGGTTTAGGTAGGCCATCCACGAGTTTATAGGTGATGCTCTGTTGCGTATCATGATGATTCCATGCAGGTAGGTCTTTCTCAGACGTGTTTTTGCTCATCATAACCTCGGGAATAACCCCAGATGTATCGTGCGTTAAATGATGATACTCACCTGGAATTTGTCGTGTGGATTGATCAAGAAAAAACGGTTGAACCGCAACCATGACGCGCTGCTCATGACCCTTGCTAAAATTCAACGCGGCAATACGTGCGTCAAACGGCGATGCTTCTGCTGGCATCAAGACCTCGTTTGTATCTGGAAGCGTGATTTGATGATTCGATACATGAAGCGTCAGGCCATAACGTGCAAAATCAACGGTCCCTTGTGTTCTGGTGGCCTGGTCGAGGTTCACGTTAAAAAATTGGGTATGTTCAAATTTGCTCAGTGCGTTTGCGTATAAACTTGGCGTCTTGCTGATAACATATCCTGTTTTATTGCCATCCTCATCCAATTGATGCAGTTGATTATACTTGTCTACTTGATAGATGGGTTTATTGTTGTGTATCAGCAGCGAGTCGGTTTCACTCACCCATAGTTCCATGCTGGCATCGGTTAAAATCGCTGGCAATCTGTTTTTGACCACCGCTGTATCTTCTAATCCTAACAAACGCTGTTGTTTATCCGTTAACGGTTTTAACTCATACCAAGTATCACTGTTTTCCAAGCATTTTTTTTGTACTGCAAGCATTGAACCTGTTCTTTTTATACGTAGATCACCTGATTTAAACACGATGATGCGTTCATCTTCAGACAACCAGCACGACGTCTCGTAATTTAAACCCAGTCGATGCGTCACTGGATGATTAATAATATCCAAAGGAATCGCACTGAGCGAATATCCATTTTGAAAAACACGCCCTAATGCTGCATTCACAGTATACACCGTGTCACCCTGGCTATCTTGATCATGGATTTTCATTAAGATAAATCAGGTAACGCTACCGCCACTGAAATTAATTTTTAA
>JAACPN010000060.1 GCA_009995425.1 Legionella sp.
CAGAGAGTTTTCTTATCATGATATTGCGTAAAATAAAATCAAACGAGGGCTGTGGAGGGCAAAGCTTATGTTGAAAAATTTAAAATTAGAATTGCTGTCTCATACCTGTTGATGGCATGCAGAAGGTCTACGAGGCGTTGGTCATACTCAGGATGGTTTGTTGCCAGAAAAGGATAACCTCGAAACCCCTGGAAAAAAGACACGAGTTTCGCCTGAAAATAACCGTGAAACGTTGGGGTACCCGTAACCGCTTCGCCTGTTGCATCAAAATAATCACGCAGTAGCAAGAAACTCGCGCTCGTAATCAATTGCGTTGGAAGTCTCGCTTCTCTCAAGGTTTTTTTCGCCGCATCGGCATACAAGGCATGTAACCCATCCAGACTGTTGGCCATCGCTTCAAAATCTGTTGCTGTCGTGATGCTGCTATAAAAATCAATGGGTTCGTAATAAGGTTTTTCCTCGTTACTCGATGTTGGAATGGGCAATTGTATGATTATTTTTTCAATTTGCTCCATCACCCACAACGGATTCGCATCGTGTTGTTCTTGACACTGCTTGATAACCTCAGCTAAATCAGCTAACACGTGCGCTTCACGTACACGCGCGATCAAAGCCGGTTGTACACTTTCAGCGTCATAAACGGACGCCTCGTCGAACGACGTTGTTTTCATCACAAGATAATGGGGTGAAAAATACGTATATATGGCATTTAAAAATGCACAAAACGCATTAAAGGCATAGACAAGTAGTGAAAAATCAAGATTCATATCAAAAAACGATGAAATCAGCCGCGCTTCGTCTGTTTGTAATTGTTGCTGTAACGCTTGCAGTTCGCTAACCGCAGCAGCTTGCTCCTGTTCGTCATCAAACACACCGGGTTCTTGTAAGATTCTAAGATTATTGGTCACGGCTTTTTGAACAAACCGTGTGATACGTGGCGAGCGCGGAGGTGATGGATGCGTTGCAATAAAATCTTTTAACGCATGCATTTTAAAATCAAAAATAAACCGCTGATACTTGGGTAATGACTCAAAATTAGCTTTAAGCATTTGATGGATTGAACGCTGTGCGCATGTACCCGACAATTGACTGGCTGTTGTGTTGTGGAGCGTACTTAAATCTTGGAGCTTATGCTCTGCATGAAGAAAAACACGGCTTGCATCCATGCTTTGATACAGTGTTTTATCATCATAAGAATCACCCTCGGGCAAGGGGAGCAATTGAGGTTCAATCAATCGCTTAATCAGATGGTTAAGTTCTGTCGCATCGACAGGTTGTGGTATCGTATAGGTTTTAACGGGCGAGAACAGCCCCTTCTCGATTGACGATGTTTTTTCATGACGATCAATGCCCGCGCCAGAATTATAAATAGAAAACAGTAATTCACCGTCCGCGCTTTTTTCAAATTGATAAATCATGGCATGCCCAGGCCCCTCCATGCCTACCCAGCCACCGGGCAAAAGAAGATCTTCGCCGGCTTGCAATGCCGTAATTTCAGCTGCCGTTTTTACAATAAATTTATCAAGACTGTGTCCTCCAATCATGTCATATAGGCTGCTCATATTCATAAGTGCACTCACATGAGCAATACCAGACTTGATTCGTAACGATTTAATCTCATGTTCTCGCGCAACCAGTGCATCCATGGCCTTGGCGAGTTTTGTTACCTGAGGCGGAATATCAGATTCAGGTAACATTTTGAAATATTGGTTCAAATACCCAAACGTATTACTGAAGGTATTGCCTTGAACGCCAAAACGTCCCGATAATTCTGAATCAAGCTCGATGTGCGCAAAGATTGATATATTGATAGGGATCGTCACAACAAACCTCACTAAAATAAAATCAAGACAAGTTGCTTTTATTTTAGCACATAAATGCATTACTGCCTTATGAGGCAGCAAGCGGATATTGTCCACGTACTGCACAAAACTTATTTTTTGTTCTATAATAGTAGTATATTTATATATTCTGTTAGGCCAACAGGAGAACTTTATCATGGCATCACCCAAAACACCCGAATTTCCGGAAGCGAGCCTTCCTCCACTGTCGGATACAAAAAAAGAAGTTTTTCAAAATAACGCAATTGAAGCGCTTGAACTTGCCCTCGAAGAACAAAACGCGACGTATGACGTGCTCGAAAATGAACTTCATGATCTTCAACGCACAGACGCTGAGCTCGAAGCACGTGCCGGTAGGGTTGATACACTTCTTGCCGACATCGGTGGTTTTTTTGATTTAGATCCAGAAGATCAAGAGCAACTCACGCACAACGATCGCGAGCTTATGAATCGCTTTCCAAAAGATAATATTATCGCGAAAGAAGAGGGTAAATCGTTTGTTTTAAAACGCGGTCAAAAACTTGATCAATTATCAAGTCAAGAAAAAACTGAGGCGCACCAAGCGTATGTGAAATTAAAACCCTCGCTCGATGCACTGCAAGAAAGAATCAAATCATCACACCAATCTGACACAGACCAACACAAACAAAAAAAAGAACAATTTATTCGAAAGAGCGAGCAAGTTCATCAAGACACCCTTTCCATAACGCAACAATTAACCAAACTACACACCGAAAAACATGCAGTTCAAAACGAGCTCGAATCACATCGTTTGAAGCCCGAGCTCAAACCAACCACACAAAAAAACGATGAAACCCATGCAAACAGCAAGCAGCATGTGACATCACAACAACAAAAACAAGTGAATGCACCGCAGAACCAACGTCAAGCAGACCCTTCGGTGGCACCTCAAGCCAACACAGCCGTCTTAACACGCAGCTTTAAGATGATGCTGCAAATGAATCCACAAGCAACGCTTGCAGCCATGGACCGTTTAGGCGCCCCTGATTGGTTAAAACAAGTGAACGTGGGCCACACAAGCAATACTGAACTCGAAACTAGTAAATCGCTTCAACGACACCGAGCCGGTAAAGCGGGTGCCATAGCGAATGATTTGCAAACCAACCCTCAAGCCTTGGCGGCACAACGTAACGATGATCAATTAACGCCTGAGCCGAACTCACCTCGAGCTCAAGCAAAAGCTGCGCTCAAAGCCGAACTACAGGCTGAGGCTAAACCTACCCCAACACCTAAACCCACACCAGAGAACGAACCGAAGCCAAAACCAAACAATACGCCGTCACCGTTCTCAACAAAACCTACACCTCTGTAAAAAAAACTTGGAGAATATTTATGATTTCAAAATACAATATGATAAAAAAATGCTCGGCTATAGCATGCTTCATGCTATTTTCATATCAAGTACATGCTGAGCAAGCCACGCAAGAACAAAGGCAAATACCCAACTGCACATGCACAAAACAATGGGAACCTGTCTGCGGCGTCAATGGTCGAACCTACGGTAATGTATGCGAAGCAAATTGTGCAAAAGTTGAAATCGCACATGAAGGGCCTTGTTCCCGAGAAAGCTGAGCATTAAGTCAATCAATATGATATGGAAGACATTTGCTGGGCGTTGTATTCATCGTGATACCCAGCATAAGATTCAAGTACACCAGAACTTAGCGTATCGCTGGCTTACCTTAGGCAGCGATGCCATACAATCCTTAATAAGCCGCCGGCATCCAGAGCGTCATGGCTTGGAATATATCCAGGCATTAACGCTTGCGGCCCGTATCAACCCTGGACCCTCATGCCTTCTCGGGCTGGGCGGCGCAGGTGTTGCCCATGCATTATCGCCTTATTTGAAAAATCATGTATTAGACGCGATAGAAAATAATCTTGGCGTGATTGAGGTTTGCTCGCGTTATTTTCTCACCGAACAAATTAAAAATTTGCACAGCATACATCAAGATGCTTTAGTCTACGTGCAAAATTCAACAACGCGTTATCAGCATCTCATGATTGATCTGTTTAATGCGACGTCGTTTCCTGAACACTGCAATCACGCAGCGTTCTTTGGTCATTGCCGACGTCTCTTATTACCAGGTGGCATCCTCGCGATTAATTTAGCTAATCATCATGAACAGCGACCTGTACTGATGCACATCCGTGCTCACTTCGACCAATGCACCGTCGCTATACCGATTAAAGGCACTCAGAACCTTGTTATTTTAGCCAGCAAAAGCTCTTCAAAAAAACCGTTGCTCAATATGCTTGAAAAACAGGGTTTAAAACACCTAATATGGGACTCTCACTGGGGGTACGTGGCATCATTAACTGAAGGAGAAAATACACCATGGAATTTTTATCTTTAATCAACAAACAATCAGTTATCATCACACTTGATGTGAATGCTTCGCTTTTCAATCGATTACAATCCATCGAAGATGCTGGATTTTCTGTGGTTGAACTCAACAACGTCGAGCAACAAATTTTAACCGATGTTATAAAAAGACACCCAAGCCTTCGCGTAGGCGCCAGCAATATTATTAATACCGATCAATTGGAAGCCGTTCAAAAAGCAGGAGCTCATTTTGGGAGCAGCCCAGGCTTTATGCCAAGCTTAATCCAAACGGCCAATATTTACGATTTTCATTACTTACCTGGGGTTGCAACACCCTCTGAGGCCATGCAAGCTGCAGCGCTTGGCTGCCAACATGTTCGCCCCCTGCCCGCAACATTATCGTTTTGTAGATTGCTGAATAAATACCTGCCTAATCTTCGCTTATTTCCTGCTGATGTAACAGAAGAAGAAGCTGACAAGCTTCTTCTTTTAAACTCCGTCTCGGCAGTCAGTGTATTAAACCCTGAACTTGAACGGCGTAAAACGATAGCTTAGCTTAACCATTTCCCAGTGAGAACGGTGCAATAAAGCTCGTGTTTTCACTGGTTTCAGCATTAAGCTTTTGCAAGGCATGCTGAGCACGTGGGCAGCCATCATTTTCTGCTTTTTTTAACCAGGTTTTTGCTTTAGCTTTGTTCTCATCACCTAAAGCACCTTGGTAATACAGCATCGCCAACTGGTACTCGGCATAACCATTCCCTTGTTTAGAAAGCTCTTGGTAAAGCCCTGCGGCTTTTTCACTGTTTTGTGCCGTGCCCACACCCTCTTGATGCATACGCGCCAAGGCAAGTATCGCCTGCGCATCACCTTTATCTGCAGATGCCTGATATTGCCTAAACGCAAAGACGGGATCTTTAGATAAGCCCAGGCCTTGCTCTGCTAAACGGCCTAGTTGATATAACGCATTTCGATCCCCTTGCTTAGCTGCTTTTTTATACCATTTGACTGCTTTTCTGTAATTTCGTAAGCTTTCATCGTTCATGTAAAGCCCAGCCAACTGCACCATGGCAGGTACATGCCCACGCTCTGCCGCGGATTGATATAGTTTTGCTGCTTGACTATGATCAACCGGACGTCCTTTGCCGTACTCATGCACAAGGCCCAAATCAAATTCACCGATCACATTTAACTTATTAGCCGCTAATTCGTACGCCGTAAATGCTTGTTTATAATTATCATCCACGGTTTCATGAATAAACCCTAAAGCCACGGCAGCAGGTGCATAGTTCGTCATTGCGCGGCTATACCATTGCTTGGCCAACACATAATTAGGTTCACTGCCTAGATAACCCAATTGATTCAACCGTCCTAATAAATACTGCGCTGTGGCTTGGCCTTGATTGGCTGCAAGATCATACCAATGCGCCGCTTGTTGCATATCAACTTTGCCACCCAAGCCCTGCTCCAATAAATAGCCTAATTTAAGCTGCGCTTGTCTATCACCGCGTTCAGCAAGATCTTGATAAATAGCGCGTGCTTGTTTAATTTGGTCGTCATCTGCAGTACCCATTAACGAATAATCAGCTAAGAGTAAACTGGCGGTTATGTTACCCAAATCATGCGCTTTTTTTAAGTTAGGTAAAAAATCTTGACCTTGATTATGCTCCAAAACAGCTAAGTTCAAATCAGCGTATGAAAATCCTGCATCAGCGGCTTGTTTTAATAGCGCAGCAGCTCCTTCTTTATCCTGACTGACTTCATGACCTTTTGCATAATACGTTCCTAAAATAAACGCACTCACAGGATTGGATTGTGCTTGCTTGTACCAGTGCACAGCATTTCGTTCATCACGCTCAACACCTAAACCACGGTCAAACAGCATTCCTAATAACAGCGCTGCTTCTGGACTACCTGATTTTGCTTTTTCTTCTGCAACCAAGTAAGCGTGCGCTTGTTTTTCTTTTGAATCACTCATGGCATCAAAAAATGCGAGCGGTAGCACAGCCTCTTCAACACCGTGGGTAGCCGCTTCACCATACAAGCGCTTCATGAGTTCGTAACGTTTGTTTTTTTCTTGAACGCTTAATACAGTAGCTTGATCTTGCACCAACATTTCAGCCAGGCGATAAGCCCCTTTTGCATCTTGATTAAACGCCGCTAAGGCATACATCGACATCGCACGGTCACGATTAGGCTTAACCACCCATTCACCTTCGGGCGTTTGATAGCCTCGCTCTAATAAGCGCCCAAGCATGTATTGTGACTCAGGATTGCCTTTGAAAGCTGCATCGTTTAACCAACCTAACGCTTGTTGATAATCGTGCTTACCGTCTTCACCATTAAAATAGAACAGCCCTAATATGTATTCTGCTTTTAAATCTTGTTGTGCAACCGCTGCCATATAATAATCGACGGCTTTTTTTAAGTCTTTTTGGACGCCATGCCCTTGCTGATACAGCTGTCCTAATGCAAATTGTGCGGTTGGGTCGCCGAGTGTGGCACGTTCTTCTAATAGCTCAGACCAGGTTTCTTGAGCTAAAGGATAAACCTGAAAATCTAAGTTTTCTGGTAATAATTTTTGTTCTGAATAAGTTGCACTTCGAACCAACATGTCATAATAATCGGTTAATGGAATATCATCGGGTTCGACAAGTTTAAAATTGGGTTGATATAAATTTTCTCGACTAACGCCTGCCATTTGAGGTGGCTGATTGTACTGATGCTCACGCAATGCACGGGGATCGTTCCAGGCGGTAAATATACCTTCTAAACCATACCCGCTTTCAGAAAGTGACGACGCTTTTCCACCGGTTAACCAGCGGGCCGCTAAAACCTCTGCATTTTCTGAAACTTCAGCTTTGGCTTTATCGGCTTTGTCTTGCCATGATTTTTGTAATACTTCATCACCGGCCTGTTTCGCTAAGTCAGCTAAGCCTTGTAGAGCAGGTGAATAACCTCCTGCGAGCGCTAATTCAAACAACTGTTTTGCTTGTTCAGTATCTTTAGGTTCTAATTTTCCCTCGGCATACACTTGCCCAAGCAAATACTGTGCCACAGGTTCTTTTTGTTCAACCGCACGCTTCACCCAAATCAAACCTAACTGATTATTTTTACGATGACGACTTTCTAAAAAATGTTCAGCTAAACTTGCTTGCGCTAGGCTATTGCCTTGTTTAGCCGCTGCAATATCATAATGCCTGGCTTTATCTTCACTTTTATGAACACCCAAACCGAAGCGGTAAGCTGCTGCACAATACATTTGCGCTTGAATATCGCCTTGGTCGGCTGCTTTTTTAAACCATTTGAGCGCCTCTATTAAGTCTTTCTCTTGAATCAGCGCGTAGCGTGCTACAATTTTTTGAGCGGGCAAATACCCACGTGCAGCCGATGCCCTCAGGCTCTGTAGTGCGCGTTGATTATTTTTAAGTACGCCATAACCATAAAGATACATACGCCCCATATAATCTTCTCCCACAGCACTGGGCGAAGCATGCATGAGGTCTTCTGAGGCCTGAATGTAATGCCCTGAACGATATGCATGAATGCCCGTACTTGCGTAAGCTAACGGTGTATTCATCGCGGCGATAAGACAAAGCCATGGCGTGATTGCTCTTGTAGAACTCATACTAGAACTCATGGAGCTTCTCCTTAAATAATTTTTTATTATTTTATTTTTTATCTTGGAATAATGCCGTAGTTGACCACTTCGCGCACGGCTCCGTTCCTCGAGTTACCATCTACAATCCAGTAATTGCCGCGATTGTTCATACCGTATTTTACGCGTGCATATTCACACACGTTAACACTCTCAGCACAATCCACAATTTTCCCATGACTCGTTTTTCTATCATCCATCGTGCATATGTATTTCATGCGCTCGCTGCTGGATAAAGCAGCCCAACGATGCGGACGAATCACATGATTTAAATAAACACTTTGACTGCTTTCCGACTGACGCATCTGATATAAGTTGATGGCGTGATCGGTTTTGTTATACATGAAGTATAGTGACTGATCATCACCTTCGCTGCGTGGTAAAATTTGAAGGACGTTTAAATCAAATTTATACCCCACATCTCGACATCCTAGCGGGTTTTTAATATCATCATCCTGATTTGCCGCAGAGCAGGTTTCATGAACCCCTAATAATAATGCTGACGCTATCAAGCACGGTAAAATTAAATTTTGATGAGTGGTTCGCATCATGTTCTCCCTACAGAATTAACCGTCCGAACAATCACTTTGGTGCCTTTTTGATTGTTTTCCTCGGTTGATATATCAACAAATTCTTCGTTTAACCATTTAGCGTCCCGTGTGAACATCCTCACGCAACCGTGACTTGCGCGATACCCCGGGACATCATTCGAGCCATGCATGGCAAAACCTTTATGAAAGTACATGCAATAAGGCATAGGTGCTCCCCCTCGGCCAACTGGAAACACATCGGACGAACAATGCGAGTTTTCCTTACTAAACATCCTATAAATGCCGGTCTGCGTACGGCATGCTTTATTGCTGTCAGAGCATTTGTCACTGCCGGAGGATATCGGCCCCCAATTAAGTAGTTCGCCTTGTTGATTATAGGCACCCCAAGCTAATTTATCTTGATCAACGATAATTTGTTTTTCATCGGCATCAATTTTTTTGGGAAAAGGCGAGAGATCAAGTAGCGTTAATTTTTTTAAATTTTTAGGAATAACAATCACTTTGCCAGCCCAAAGCGCGTTATAACTTCGATTTAAACGCTGAACAAGATCACGGTGTCGTTCATCAGGAAATAAACGTTCCCATGAATCACCGCGTTGTGTTTTAATGCACTCAAACTGCGGTTGATTACAAAGCCCTGTTCCATAATAAGGTGAATCGCCAGCCCAAGCCGTTCCTGTGGCACAGAGGGCGCCGAGCAAAACCATGGTATGACTAAACTTCTTCATCCGATTACTCCATATGAATACATTTACTTATACTATCGGCTGTGAGATATAAAAGTTTAGAAAGTTTAATTTATGATTTTTTAGCTATGAAAGTGTTCATATATACGTGTGGCAAGTGCGTCATTGATGCCCGCGACTTTTGCAATTTCTTCGCGCGAGGCTTTCGCAAGTTCACGTAATCCCCCAAAGCGATGAAGCAACGCTTGATGACGCTTTTCACCCACCCCAGGTATATCACGTAATGTGGATCCTAACGTTGTTTTTTGACGTTTTTTTCGATGCGCAGTAATCGCAAACCGATGCGACTCATCACGAATGTGTTGTAATAGGTGGAGTGCAGGCGACTCGGGTGCCCAACTCATCTCTTGAAAGTCATCCGCCAGGATTAAACGCTCAAGACCTGCTTTTCGAGCAGGGCCTTTGGCAACGCCGAGTATTTTTACATGCTGAATACCCAGGGCATCGAGGGCAAGCTTCGCCATCGACACCTGCCCTTGACCACCGTCAATCACCGCAAGCTCGGGCAAAGGTTTGTCCTCATGTAATAAGCGCCTAAAATAACGAGTGACCGCTTGCTCCATTGCTGCGTAATCATCGCCGGGCGTAATGCCTTGAATATTTAAACGCCGATACGCTGATTTGCATGGGCCCTGCTTATCAAACACCACGCAAGAGGCCACCGTATCTTGGCCTTGTGTGTGGCTAATATCAAAACACACCATACGTGAGATGGATGTTAAGCCTAGCGCTTGTTGTAGTGCCTCATAACGCTGCTCTATTAATAATTTTGATGCGCGTCGTGCTGCAACCGCACGCTCCAAATTATCATTTGCGAAATCTATCCAACGCGCTTTGGCACCCCGTGGATTAATCTGAATTTTACACGCTTTTTCACGTCGCGCGCGTAGGGCCTCTTCCCATACTGTTTGTTCTTGTACAGGATGATTGGTCAAAATTAATGCCGGTATTCGCTCGGGCGTATCAAAATAATAATGCGCAATAAATGCCTCAAACACCGCTTGTTCTAAATCCTCTTGCTCTAAGCCTGCTTTGGGCAAGGTTGGGAAAAATACCTGACTATCCAGCACTTGACCACCACGTACCCCGACCCATTGCAGACAAGCAAACCCAGGACGAACATAACTTACCAGGACATCGGCGTCTCCTTCACGCAAAGTCATGCCCTGCTGTTCTTGAATAAGACGTAAATGCTTCATTTGATCACGCAGTTCCGCTGCTTCTTCAAACGCCATTTGTTCAACAGCCTCGTTCATGCGTTGACCGAGCTCGTTTAAAAGCTGCTGTGACTTTCCGCGTAAAAATTGCGTTGTGTCGTGCACGGCTTGCTCGTAATCAAGTTGAGAGATTAAACCTACACACGGTGCTCTGCAACGTCCAATCTGATATTGTAAACACGGGCGCGAGCGTGTGGCAAAATCCCCATCACGACAGTTTCGAAGCTTAAAAACTTTTTGAATTAAGTTAAGCGTTTCTCGCACAGCATTCACGCCCGGATAAGGTCCAAAATAGCCTTTTTCTTGAGGATTTTTTTTGGTTCGTATCATACTCAGACTGGGATAATCATGCTTCAAACTCACGTATAAATACGGGTAGGACTTATCATCTCGCATGAGTACATTGTATTTAGGACGTAAGTTTTTAATTAATTGACTTTCAAGCAATAAAGCTTCGGTCTCGCTTCGTGTCACGCTCACATCAATGCTCACGATTTGACGCACCAACGCACGTGTTTTACTACCTTGACCTGAGGGATTAAAATAACTTTGTACACGCTTTTTTAAACACGTGGCCTTGCCGACATAAATAACCTTGTGATCACCATCGCGCATTCGATAAACACCAGGCTCCAAAGGTAGGTTGGTGAGCGTAGCTTGTAATTCAGCTGAGATGTTCATGGTGTTTAAACGCGCCATATTTCATGGCCAAATGCGTGAGCTCCACATCATTTTGAATGCCCAGCTTTTCGAACATACGATAACGATAGGTACCAATCGTTTTAGGGCTCAAAAACAAACGTTCTGCGATTTGATTGACGGTAAGGCCTTCGATGATCATGAACATCACTTGCATTTCACGTTTAGATAAATCATCCAGCGGAGATATATCGGTTGGATTCAAACTCTCGAGCGCAATTTTTTGAGCAATTTCAGCGCTTAAATAACGTTGACCTTGAGATACTTTACGGATAGCCGTCACCATTTCTTCGGCGGCTGAATCTTTGGTAAGATAGCCCATCGCGCCTAATTGTAAAATACGGGTGGGAAGTGGATCGGTGGTTGCAGCGGTTAATACAATAATTTTGATATCTGAGTGGCACTTTTTTAAACGCCGGGTAACTTCCCAGCCGTCCATGCCGGGCATTTTCATATCGAGGAGCACCACATCGGGCATGTAGCTTTTGGCTTGTTTTAGCGCTGCTTCACCGTTTTCAGCTTCTGCAATCACCTGGATATCAGGCAAATTATCCAGCAAACGCCGAATACCCATACGAACCAATTCATGGTCATCAACAATGAGTACTTTGATCAAGCCACACTCCTCATAACGAACGTAGAGTTGTACATGAAAGATGCAGCGATCCTAGCAATTCTCGTGATTGATTACAATGCCAGAAATTTAAATTCACTTATAAACTTAACACGTTATCCGAAGAGCACGCCAAATTACCCAATGCAAGCAATCCAGCAAACGCTGCTGCAATCAAAATGGGAACAAGCATAGGGCCTGCACCACAAAGCGCACAAAGAAACACCGGTTGAACCGCTATATTAAGAAAGGTTGCTCCAATACCTGCGGCCAAAAATGCAAGCCCACCTATTTCTGCTGCTGACAAAGCAAAGAAAACTGAGCTCAGGCCATAGTCTCCACTCTTCCAAGAATCGGTTGCTCTTTCTAATGTTGCACCCACGAGATAGCTGCCGCCAAAAAATGTTACAGCGCCTCCAATGGCACAAGCACCCATCACACCCAGTGCACCCAATGCACCGCCTGCAGCAGCTGCACTGGCAGGAGCAACATAAGACCCAATATAAGACCCAACATATCCAACAGCCGCCCCCGTAAAGAATCCGGTGGGTATTCCCGTTACATCTCTCATGCGCAACACCTCAATCAAAAAAATGCATTATATCACATTTAGTTCAAAAAAAATACACAAAAATTAACAGGCTAAAATATGTATGTTCGGATTGCCTTCATCTACAGCAAAATACGGCGCGTATTCCCCTAACGCTCGAGCATGAGCCATCAAACTAGTCCAATCGTCTTCGACAAAGTGATATAACGTTTTATAGTTATCAATCACAAAATACACGGGTTGAAGCCTATCAATACGATACGGCATACGAAAAATGGCAATCGGATCAAACAACACCCGCATGGCATCATGACTATCAACACTGTATGGCGTTTCGCCAATCGACGATAAAATACCCCCGCCATAGGCTTTCACGCCCTGGGGTGACTGAATCAAACCAAACTCCACCGTAAACCAAAAAAAACGTTGCAACAGCGGCCAGTCCGCTTCTGGAAATGTTAAAACCCGCTCGGCATAGGCTTGGATAAAATCAGCATAAACAGGATTCATGAGCATGGGGCAATGCCCAAATAATTCATGAAAGATATCAGGTTCGGTGACGTAATTCAGTTCTTCGCGTGTTCGTATAAACGTGGCTGCTGGAAATTTTTTATGCGCTAACAACTCAAAAAAAGCACGTGCCGATATGAGTGCTTCAACCGGTGCAACCTCCCACCCCGTCGCGGCTCGCAGATGCGCACTGACCTCAGGTAATTGAGGAATGCGCTCAGAAGATAACGGTAACGACGCAAGGCCTTTGAGAAAAGCATCCGACGCATGACCTGGCAACAACGCGGTTTGACGTAAAAATAACGTCTTCCATACATCATTTTCTTCAGGTGAATAGGCAATATGTCCGTGTTTATCCGGTATGTGCGCAACGTAACGACTTACAAATTCCATAAGGACTCCTTTAAGACTGAAACAGGGATCGAGGTTTCAGTTCCTTGTGTGGTTTGACGTGGTTTTCCTTTCCAAGCGTGGCCATACAGCACTTCGTAGGTTAAAGGATACTTTCCTTCCGGTGTACGCCTTTGCTCAACCATGGCTTTAAATTCAGCCCAATGCTGTTTGCCCGTCAAGCCCAGATTGCGTTTGGAATTAATATTACGAACCCCCTGTTTTTGAAGCGATCGTAACAAATCAGGCCATGATTTATAGCGTAGTACAAGCTGCTCCATATCAACAACCGGATCTAAAAATTGTTCGGCCAGTAAAATATCACCCACATCATGCATATCTAAAAATTCATTGGCATGCGCATAAGGCTCATCTTCAGAGCGTAATTCTTTAAACGTATCAGGCCCAACGGTTGAAAACATCAAACAACCCCCGGGGTTCATCACGCGATTGACTTCACGTATGAGTGCCGGATAATCAACTGACCAATGAAACGTTTGGTTTGAGAAGACTAAATCAAATACACCGTTTGCAAATGGCAGGGCATGCATATCTGCACGAAGCCATTCAGGATGCGATCGCCAGCCTTGCTGTGCTTTCGCCTTGCTCACCATCGCCTCGGCAAAATCAATTCCCACGACCATGGCGTTTGGATAGCGTTTTTTTAATTGCTTCGTTAATAAACCCGTGCCACATCCTAAATCCAACACATAACGTGGTTCGATCTTAAGATAAGACAAACGTTCAAATAATTGGGATCCTATCGCTCGCTGCGCAACAGCTGCTGCTTCGTAGCCAGCCGCACATTGATGAAAAGCATTGCTAATTTCTTTAGAAAAACTCATGATACCCATCAGGAAATAAAGCCCAAAATCCAACAAGCCATGGAACGTATGAGCACATTAAGCTATAAATTAAGCTATAAAATAAGCAGTATACCACATCTTTTACGTCTTAAAACGCCGTGTGCTTTATGCCGCCGCCTGCATCAAGGGCAATATTCTGTATGTTCTTTTTGCGAACAAACCCTACCACGCCTTGGCCCGGCCTGCACACATTGTGCAACGCCGTTAGCTAACACGAAACTACACCTATGCAATCCGTGCATCAAAAAAAAACCTGCGCTTGATCAGGTGTTTGCTACCTACCGGTTTGAAGAGCCTCTACGAACACTTTTACATGATTTCAAATACCGTGAAAGCTTGCATTTAACTCAGTTTTTAACCCATATCATGGGTAAAATACCACAAACCGAATGCTTAATGCCCGTGCCGTCGCATAAAAAGCGCTTACGAAAACGAGGGTTTAATCATGCCGTTATTTTGGCTCAGCATCTAGCAAAAAAAATTCAGCGGCCTTGCTTGACGTCACACATCAAAAAAATCATCGACACGCCCTCACAAGCCAAGCTGGATGCTCCCGAACGCCGTCGTAATCTTCAACAGGCCTTTCGCATCAAACCCGTGCCTTATCAGCATGTGACCTTAGTCGATGACTTAATCACCACAGGCAGCACAGCCAACGAACTTGCCTTTCAGCTTAAAGCACAAGGCGTTGCACGGGTTGATTTATGGTGTATAGCCAAAACCTGCCTTGTGTAAAAAAACAAACTACACTTTTTTCACAAACTGAGATTTTAGTTTCATGGCACCCACACCGTCTACTTTGCAATCAATATCATGATCGCCCTCAACCAGACGTATATTTTTTACTTTAGTGCCTACTTTAACCACGGATGAAGAACCTTTGATTTTTAAATCTTTAATCACTGTCACCGTATCGCCATCGTGAAGCACTTGTCCGTTTGCGTCTTTAACCACAAGCTCGTGAGGCGTGTTGTCTTTGACCGCCTCGACCATCCATTCATGCTCACATTCAGGACAAACAAATAATGTACCATCTTTATAAGCATAATCTGACTGACATTTTGGGCAGGGAGGAACTGTATTCATGAATTAATCCTATTAATTAATTGATTGATTAGATACTATAAATTTATATTTTTTTATTATACGCTCTTATTATGCCAACTTTAAGCTTTCTTCAAACCCTCGCTGTTTGGATAGTCCCAGTACTGCTTGCGATTACGCTGCATGAAGCCGCACACGCTTGGGCTGCTCATCGTTGTGGCGACAGTACCGCTAAAATGCTTGGTCGCCTCAGCATGAACCCTTTTCGGCACATTGATCTAGTGGGTACCGTACTGGTGCCTCTTGCGGTTGCCGTGATGAGTAATTTTCAATTTGTGTTTGGATGGGCTAAGCCTGTG
>JAACPN010000061.1 GCA_009995425.1 Legionella sp.
AAAACCGCAGATATATGGCGCAGGCATAAATTGATCAAGAATTTTACCAATCCCTCGACCTGATCAATTTATAACAAAAGTGTCTTATGTAGTTAAAACGGTGGATCCTCCTTCATTACGTCAGACATAGAGCAATAAAATTCCGACTCTACTTTTTTATGGTGGCGTTGTATCTGAACGTGATAAATACACTCTAAACTACGAGTCAGATCACCAAAAAAATTAACGAGTTTATATGCTGCTTCATCCGACATGGAATAGGGTAATAACGCATCCAACATGATATCACGCATGATTTTTCACCTCATCTTCATCTGATTTTTTGGACTTTTTTCGTTTTGCATTGCGTTCTTTGTTTTTTTCCATCGCCTCCTTAAGCCGAAATGATTCGCCCTCGATGGATATAATTTCGGAGTGATGGAGTAATCGGTCAACAATCGATACAACGCAGGTTGCGTTAGGAAAAGTTTCTCGCCAGTCTGCAATGGGTTTGTTAGTCGTGACACAGGTTGATTTTTTTTCATAACGCTGAGAAACAACCTCGAATAGCAAATCGGCATGCCGATTAGAGTAGGAAAGATAACCAACTTCATCCACAACCAGCAAGGCGGGTTGCGTGTAATATTTTATCCGGCGACGTAACGCGCTATCACTATCCAAGTCAGCCAGCTCATTCAACATGGCCGCAGCTGTAGTAAATAATGCCGTACCTCCTCGAAGTACAACTTGAGATGCAATATTTTGGACAATCATGGTTTTTCCAACCCCGTTTGGACCGCACAGAATCAGGTTGTTGGCTCCTTCCATAAAATCCAACTCCATCCATTGCTCAATAACGGCACGGTCACATTGCTTTGGCCATTGCCAATCGAACTCACTCATCTGTTTGAAGCGGCCAATGCGTGCCTTGCGTAATCGACCATCAAGGCTCCGTTGCGAGCGATGACGCTCTTCCCAAGCAACGAATTTTTCAAGCCAGAAAGCGCCTTCTTCAGTAATATCATCCTGGTGACTGATAACGCCATGAAGCTTCTGTGCTGTCGCACGGTTTAATAATAATTCGGATAACATAATGCGTTTACTCCTTAAGTTGATACAGTTGAATCAAGCACGCTGTACTGATTTAATGAGTGTGGTTTTACAACCATCTCGGTGACACGTTTGTCCTTGGACAGTGCGAACGTCACCAACGGTGCCTCGACACGTTCATCCAGTATTTTTTGCAAAATAATTCGAACGGAATTAGGGTGTGGTGATTCTTTCAGAAGGGCTTCAGCCATCGCTTTTTCTAATAAGCTGGCACCATAATCATCCAGTAGTGATGTCAGCTGGTTGCTTGTTGAGGTTAATGGATACCCACGGGTCGCAGCCATCTTCAGAAACTCTCGAGCGCAGTCAATCGTCATAATAAGTCGATCCTGCCCCCGATGTTGTCGTGCGTCTCGTTTACGATCGGCCAGTGTGTTAATGTGTTCATCACATTCGATTTGTTTCGCCTTATCATAGCTACGCACGTGTTTTGCAAGTACCGTGACGCCATCCAGAATACTGACGAAATCGAGTGTTGCATGAACCGTGAGTGCTTTCCGGACGTGGGTGTGAGGCACTGAATAATCATTCAAGTCGAATCGAGCATAAGGTGTTTTGCCAACCGTGACCGTCTCGACTTCGTTGCAAGGATAGGGGTTATCAGGTAGTGGAATCAAACGTGGCTGTTCATCCAAAAAAACCTCATGAACCGTTTTATTTTTGTCCTCAGGGCAAGGCCGGTTCGATGCTTGATTGTCACACCAGGTGAGTGCTTGCTGATTGAGATCGGCAAGACTTTTATACTGGCGACCTGCAAAGAAATTATCTCGTATATAACGAATAGAGCGCTCGACCTTCCCTTTTTCATTTCCTCTATAGACTGCGCATGGCCTTGGTTCGAACCGATAATGGGCTGCAAACGAAAGCAGGGTTGGGTTAAAACGAATAGCATCGCCCTTCCTGTCCAGCACGGCCGACTTGAGGTTGTCATAAAGAGCAACACGAGGTACGCCAGAAAAATAATTAAAAGCCAGTTCATGGCCACGTAAAAAGTTTTCAGTTCGCGCATTCAAATAAAAATGCAGGAAAATTTTTCTCGAATAACTCAACACCATGACAAACGCCATCAAAGGCCGTTTTGCATCACCAATCTTCATGTGGCCGAAGTGACCCCAGTCAATTTGTCCCTGTTCGCCAGCCAATGTTCTTAGTCGGAGATAGGCTTCAGCAGGTGTTTTTGGCCGATAAAGTGAAATAAGTTGGCGAAAATGATCGGGGCCACCTGGGTAGCCACGCTCAACTACCATGTCATATAAGCGACGGGCCGTAAGGTTAGGAAAGCGTTTCAGCTGCTCGAGTATAAACGATAAAAAAGGATCGATGATGGAACGCTGAACGAGGACTCTATTTTTATCAACGCCCGTTTCCGAAAGCACACGTTTAACGGTGGTGTGGTGCACGCCCAATTGAGACGCAATCGTTCCTACACGCCATTTTTCAACATGATGATAGCGCAATATATTTGCCTTTAACTCTTGAGATATTGTCATATCTCCCTCCTGTGGTTCGTTAATGTTTAGGGTGCTTGAGCATGAGCTTGCGATCGAATTGTTTTTTTATGCCCTCTTCGCCTTAAAAAATCATTACGGATCCAGGAAGAAACGGATTTTCGGCAAAAGCAACACGTTAGCTCTTGCCTTAACTGAACTGTTTCTGCCTTTTTAGACTCATTTACAAGCATTTCCATTGGAGCATTTTGATGCACGGGAGGTGAAGTATGATCCGTCACTTTTTTTTGTAGTTTCGCTCGGTAACGAGCTTGGCACGCTGCATGGTTACGTCGACCGTTGAAGGTTTTTTGATACCGTGATCTCGCCAGGCGAAGAGATTTCTGTCTTGCGAAGGAGGCGCATACTTTGCCACAATAAATTTGCCCGTGATCACACCACGAACAAAGAATAACCTGTGTGTGGCAACGCATGCATAGAAATAGTCGTGCTGTAGGTTCCATAGCAATCCTCTGCTAATGAAACCTGGCATTTATGGGTTCTCGTGATAAGCTTTAATTAAGGGGCTAATTGGTGTTTGATATCGTAGGCGAATGCGAAATCACGAACGATAACAAACATGGGTTTCATTAGTCCCTTAATTTTAGATTAATTTTTCAGATTGTTCTTAATATGGTCTTTTATGAATTTTGTCGGAAGAAATGAAATTTTAGGTTTAATATCTGCCTGCGCCATTTATTCGCGGGTTATTAGCCCTGTCTACAATCCAATGGCACTAAGTTAAGCTGCATTTTTATATAAGCCTCTTGATTTTTGTAGCTTTGCAAAGGGTTTTGGCCTGCGCTTTACACAACGAGGCTCCTGACGTCCAGGGCGATTTCCTACTTTTTTATGCGTAATGACCTCGAAAAGTTTTGCATATGTCTCAGGATTGCCTTCATCGAATATGCCGGCTTGTTGAAAAGCCTTGATCATTTGTAAGGCAAGTTTAAAACTCAATTCGGTAGCTTTTGCTCCATGAAGCCATGCTGCTTGTGCCATGATTTTTCTGATTAAATTGTATGCCAAAAGATGAACCCAAATTTCTTTACGAACCATTTCAGGGGTTTTCCCGCGCAAAATACCCATATGCATAGTATCTTTGATGGATCTTAATGCCAGCTCAACAAACCAACGACAGCCATAAAGGTCAGCCAAATCTGATTTGGTAACCTTAGCTGAATCGACAAAAGTAGTAACAAGAACACGGTTTTGATTGCGAAACCCAGCACGCTTTGTTTCAATATTGACTTCACGAATCAAAATTTCTGTTGGAAAATTATCATATTCTGCTTGCTCCATCCATTCAGGTTTTTTCGGTCTCTTCCAGCTAACGAGATGATCTTTTTTGCCTAAGCGCTTGCCTCGTCGAAAATCATATTTACGAGCACCATGCATAGGAAACACACCAGAAATGCCGAGATGCATCAAGGTCGCCATTAAAAAAAAGGAAGGATAATAACAGTCACCTAACATGACATCCGTCGCATTAAAAGATGACATTAATTGCCGTAATAATGCGTGCTCACCTGTTTTTTTGCCGCTGTACTCTCCTATAGCTAAATCCAATATAGCTCCGGTAAGGTAATCAATAATTGCGACAACTCGAGCAATAGGGAAGCCAATGCCGGGCTTTTGAGTCTCTGGTTGCGGATATATAGCTTGATTTTCAGGCGTATCTGGCATCGACAGAGTTGAGCCATCAACCAATTTAATTTTTAAGCCATGCCATAGCCAATCTGATGGTATATCCTGTTCCATTTGCTGTGCAGTATCGCGTGTTAATTTAGACAAACCACTTTCTGATAGTCGAGAGCGTGCTTGGCTATAAGCGGAAGTGTTTGCTGACGGAGGATCTTTTTCTTCTGAAATGGCGGCAGCAATCACGCGAGATACGGCCGCTTGTTGTGATTGATCGTCATCCATCACTTGTGATAAAAATGCCCATAAAGTTACTTCTGGTGAGAAATATCGCTCTCGCGAGCCGTCGACCTTCAGGTATTGAGCAATTTTTTCTTTTGGAAGGACTTCGTTAAAGGGTAAGTTATGACTGCTTTTTAGATCAGAAATAACCGTTAACTGATGATTTTTACTTAAAAAACTGTTATTAATAGTCACAACGCGGATCCTTTTGCATTTATTATTTTTTTTGAGAACAATATTATCTGCGAAGGTGATGCGTTCATCAAGTAACTATATGTTTAAATAACAATTTTTCCTTAACTTAGTGCCATTGGGCCTGCTCTTAATTTTTCGGGTGGAAAATATAACAAAAGAAAACTAAATAGTGATTTAATATTATCAAGAGTTGGACAATCTGGTGGTGGCAGAAATGCATGGGGGCAATGGTTTACTTCTGAGCCAACTAATACTTTACCGCATGCAAGGATAGATCTAGCTATAAAGCCTATTTGGCAAGATGAGGTAGGAAATATCCTAGGTAAATCGCCAATTGATGCATATTACAATTTAAGAATACCTAAAGGCGCTGTTATATATGAAGGTCCTGTTGGCTATCAAGCAGGTTTGCATCTTGGCGGGCAAGATATAATGCAAATTTATATTCGTAAGCCTTGGGAGTTAAGGAAGGCTGAAGTTTTAAATGAAGTACCTATTAATGGGCCTCGTTAATGGATACTTTTAAAAAAATAGCGAAATTAAAAAAACTTTTTCTGAGATTGCACCAGATCTTAATGGATGAGAACGAGTTAAATTGGCTTCCTTTAGCTCAAAGCATATTAAGTAAAATTAATGATAGTAATGCTACAGAAGTTGAGACTTTTAATTATATTCGTGATTCTTTTAGAAAGTGCTTTGCAGGAAATGGAAGCTTTTCTGATTTTAACATTTGGAGGGATAATTTTTATGATAGAAAAAAGCTTAATAATGAATTAGATAGAGTGAACAAAGAAATATTTAAGTTATTGGGCTTGTAGCAGTCCTAACTGAGTGCTTTCAAACAACAGAATGCACGAAAAAGCTACGGTTGGTCAGTATCAATATGCCGGTGAGAAAATAAGGTTGGATATGCTTGACGGTACTCTCGGTCGGACCACGGAAGACGTCAAAAGCATGGTCGAGATGCTGATGCTTGACTTCTTAGGTGCTACGATTACGGGTCAAGAGGTTGATTTGACCTCTACGTATTTAGGCAGGGAACGAGGCTAGATTTTTGGGGCAGATATTGGGTACTTTCCCCAAGATTTTGGGCATATTTTGGGTGATTATTGAGCCAACAGGAAACCACGAAAGACAACTTAATTAGCGAGGCAGTCGCCTTTAACACGTTGATTTACAAGGGTTTATGATGGTCTTTGGTGGTCAGTGATGATTTAAATAATTGGTGGAGGCGGCGGCTATCTAATTGCTAGTGTAACCTGTTGTTTTTAAAATTAATTTAAAATCCTTAAATTTTTGTTGCCCCCATAGTTGCCCCTATGTAAGATTCTCTGGAGATTTAAAATACAATAAAAAGGAGCAATTAAACGGGGGTATTTAGTGTTTATATAACGTAAAAGATCGATCGATCCAAAGAATATGGAATATTCGCCCTTCTTTATATCCGACCATGGGAGCTTTATTCTTGAATCGAAGAGCTATGAACCGCACATCTTCGGTTAAGTGTGATGGTATTGCTGCTTGTATTGCATCACGTTTAATAGTTTCACATCCTAGTCCGTGTCTATCAGCCTGAATGATTTGCCCCCAAGACAGTTTGCTTCTTTTAAATAGTGCGTCTGCAAACGCAGCTTTTTCATCTTTTTGACATTTGGATAGGCAGTATTGGGGTTGAAGATGTTCCAAACAAAATACTGGGGTCTTATCATTTGTTGATTCTATCGTTTCAGAAGTTACTGAAATATTTTTTCCTTGCCCTGCCTTTGGTTTTCTTATGGCCATATTCATATGCGCAATATTAATTTAGTTGTGTTTTGAAATACTCAATGAGATCTGCCTGAGGAATAAGTCCTTTATGTTTTTTATTTTTCAACCATGGAGATTCCTGGTGAGTTAATTCCCGAAGTTTCCAAGCAGAAAATTGTCCAAATACTTCATAAATTTCATTAAGTAAATCGCGTTGTTTTTGTGTAAATATACTGGCGTCAAATTCTGGGTTGAAAGGAATACCATTATCCCCAAATTGTTTTTTATCATGATAAAGATCAGGGATAACAGGCCCATGAGTCCATGCTTCAAGAGATTCATTAAAGAACGGGGCCTCAAACATCGCCAGATGGAACCCTTGTGCGTAATATACGAGCTTCTGTAATTTGAGATTAGAAATAATCTCTCCACCATCTTCCTCTTTTGCAGCTCGATTTAGGAAAAAATCGGCTACATCAAAACAGGTTATATTTGTCATCAACATTTAGATCTCCACTTTTGTATTTATTGTAGCACAATAAGCAGGAATCATGATTGTTAGTTAATCATTCATTATTTCATTCGAGTAAGAGACTTAAAATGCCACAAATGGAAGTTTGTGTTTTTAATCACTTCATATAAATAAAAAAGAATTACCCCTAATGCTATCGCTATTAAGTTTAAACATAAGTCATTAAATGCCTGGCGGTCTTTATTTATCAAGCTTTTTTTAGTTAGCCAAATGATATAAATCCCATAAGATATGCAGATAAAATTCCAAGTACACTTTAACATAATTTCAAAAATATAATGAAGGTCAGGATCTTTCCAAGTTGTGTAAAGTGAGACAAGGAAAGATGAAATTGCAAACGAAACTATATTTGTGCAAAGATTATCAAGTTTATCTTGACTGACATAATTTTTATCTATAAATGCATTTTTACACAATAAAATTAGCTTAATTAATGGATAGCCGAAGAACCATATGCCAACCAATGAAAAAGATAAATCTGTTTGAAAATAAAAAGCGAGCGCAGAAAGGACACAAATCCCCGATAAGTAACTAATTTTAGGATAAACTTCTAAGACACGAAAAGCTTTACTTCTCAGCCATTTTATTGCGGCAATAGATTGCCGGTAATAGACAATGTCTCTTCCATATACAATATAAAGCAGTAATTGTTTAATTAGTGTTGGAATGAGATAGCTTAAACTGCCGCCAATAATTAGCACCATTATTACTTTAATCCAGTCTCCCTCAAAAACAAGTGAGCTAATAGATATTGAGATTAATGTTAAAATGCCAATAAGTAATACATAGGATACTTTAACCAAGCGATAAAACATTTTTTCTTCCAAATTATCCATTATGATTGCTCCGATATTTTTTCTATACAATTCATAGTTACTCTCGCCAAATAAAAACATGCAAATTAGCGCCTAAGGCCTGACAATTTATTGTTTTTATTTGTCGAGCTCGAGCTCTTAAATGATACTTATAATCCGTGGCCATATAGGCATCTAGCGCATATATTATACTAATGCGTAAAAAAGATCCAGCTTTGTCCAAGTTAGGTAATAAAATACGAGAGCTTCGGAAGGCGAAAGGCTTCTCGCAGGAAGCTTTTGCCGATGAGGCTGGCCTGGATAGAACCTACGTTGGTGGTGTTGAAAGAGGGGAGCGAAATATTGCGGTTCTGAATCTAATTCGTATTGCAGCTGCATTAAATATTGAAGTTGGGGAGCTTTTTCCTCCTCTGGATACCTTAAATTAACTCCAAAACTTTAAAGTCTAGTTTGTCTTTGCTATTCAGCAACCTGTTGAGCCATCCCATGTACTTGGGAACACTTGGCCCCTCATAAGGGTAGGTCGCAGGTTTGAGTCCTGTCTGGGACATGCTGTCCTGTCTGGGACATGCTGTTAATCAATGAATTATGCTTTTAAATTTTAATATGTCATCTAGGGATAACCAAATTGATTGTTACTCCTACAAAACAAGATAATTCATAGAATTATAAGTAAACTACTTATCATAATTAGT
The DNA here is from genome assembly GCA_009995425.1 of Legionella sp. Taxonomy (GTDB): domain Bacteria; phylum Pseudomonadota; class Gammaproteobacteria; order Legionellales; family Legionellaceae; genus JAALKW01. Next base: position 8,483 of record JAACPN010000061.1, read on the forward strand.
ACCAAATCAATATGAAGCCTGAAAGGACACTGCATGAATAAATTAATGCTTCCAAAAAAACTTAACCGTGGAGATAAGATCACTGTCATTAGTACCTCCTGGGGTGGCCCTGGCGCATTTCCTTATCGTTATCAAATAGGAAAACAACGACTGGAATCTATTTTTGGACTGGAAGTTATTGAAACACCCCATGCCCTAGCCGATCCAGATTGGATTTATCATAACCCTAAAGCTCGTGCAGACGATCTTATGCAAGCGTTTCTCGATCCAACGATTAAAGGAATCTTCTCAAGCATTGGTGGAGATGATTCTATAAGATTATTACCTTACATTAACTTCGAGATTATTCGTCAAAACCCTAAGGTTGTTTTAGGTTACTCTGACAGCACGATTATGCATTTTATGTGCATGAAAGCTGGCCTTGCCTCATTTTATGGGACTTCAGTTATGACAGGATTTTCTGAAAATGTAAAAATGCATGATTACACAGTAAATGCGATTAAGAACAGCTTATTCACCACTGAGCCCGTAGGAACAATACCTGTCTCACTTGAGGGGTGGACCAAGGAGCATTTAGACTGGAGTGAGCAATCCAACCAAAATATACAACGAAAAATGAACCCTATATTAAAATGGGAGTTCACTGGTTGCACTGAAAAAGTAGTCCGCGGGCGTTTACTAGGTGGGTGCGTCGAAGTTCTTCAGCTGATCAATGGCACAGAAATTTGGCCTGCTATCGACGCATGGGAGAATAGCATCCTTTTTCTTGAAACATCGGAAGAAGGAATGTGCCCTTTATATTTAAGAAGATTTTTACGCAATTTAGCCGCTCAAGGGATATTAGCAAAAATAGTGGGAATCCTGTTTAGTAAACCAGGTGGTCCGGATGTATTATCTAGTCAGTTTAATGCTTACAAAAATGCAATTTTAGACGTTTTTGAAGAATTTAAAATCCAGAAAATACCGGTGGTAACGAACATGGATTTTGGTCATTCTGATCCAATGTGGGTAATGCCTTACAGCTGCTTGGTAGAGATAAATCCTCATAATCAAACAGTTAGCTTGCTAGAGGGGATGGTCCAATAAAGAACCATCTTCCACCCTGTTTTTTAATTCATGCTGTATTTTAAATAAATACGAAGTAATGCAAATCAAAGAAATCATGGATAAGGCTGTTAATGATAAAAGAATAACGTTGTTGCCAAATTTATTAAGTAGAACACCAACCAAGGAAAATATTAAAATTGATGCCAGCATTGATAACGTACTTAGGATCGAGTCAAAAGTGGCTCTAATCTCATTACCGATATTTTTATGAATCAATGCACTAACGATTACGGATGGATACTTGAACAAAACAAATGACATTAAAAATACACCAATAGGAATTATTCCTCTCGAATAAGACTCACTATATATCGTTAAATAGCCCATACTTACAATCAAAAGGAATACACACAAAAGGCTCAGATATAAAGAATTGTGTTTTTCAGCCCAATATGAGCCTAGCGCTTGAAGCATTAGAATTATTGAAAAAAACAATCCGTAAACTAAAGCATACGATATATCTTTACCCAAATAATGATAAATAATTATTTGCCAAAATTGGGCCAATATTTGAAATATAGTGATAAGTGCAACATTAGCTAACAATAAAATTGTTAAATTATTTGATTTCACTTGACTGAATATGTCAATAAAATGTGGCTTTGCTTTTTTTTGTGGGGTATGAATTGTTTGGAAATAAAACTTTTTCACATCCTTTGTTAGCATTGAAAAAAGCCCTATTCCAAGCAGTAATAAAGCCGAAATCAGCCAAATATATCTAGACGTAATATTTACAAAAGTACTCCCTAGTATTACAGATATTGCCATGAGTAAATTTTGATATTTAAAAAATTTACCAAGCGTATGATTATAATCATCTTTACCTGTTTCATGCGAATATGTTTCTACTAAAATGGGTAACATAACAGCATTAAAGATGGCTAAAGATACCCCATTAAATAACTCTGCTGTATAAAAACCAAAGGCAGTATTACTCACGCCTGTTAAAAACAACCATATTGCAGCAAGAAAAATGGACAGCAAAATAAATGGGTATCGATTCTTATGGTGATCAATTAGAAATCCTATAGGAATTTGGATCAGTACAATAACAACACCTTGAAATGCTTTTAAAAAGGAAATATCTGCTATAGATAAACCATGATTAATTAAATATAACGAAGAGTAGCCACCAATCAGCATCCGTATACTTGAAAATAGAATGGTGTAGGTTAATAATCTGTAAAATAATGGCATCCATCACTCGCTGGCTTTAGGTTAAAGTGCAACTGTGTTCATTCGTGTAAAAAAATTAAAGACTTTATTAATGTCATTAATATTAAAAAAGGATAATTTTTCACCAGCGAAATAGAAATCAAAAAAATCGAGAGCCTTATCAGGATAATTTCGATTTATAAAGTTGTCATCTAAATATAAAAATATCTGGTCAAAAACTTGCTGATCCCAGCCCACCGTCGCTTTAAATTTGTTTTTAACAATATCTTTTGTCTTTTCTACGGTTAACTCTTTCATCTGTACAAAATTAAATCGTCTTTCAAACGCCTTATCATGAGAAAAGAACTTCGATTCTTCTATGGTTGTAGCACCAATAATTTGCAAATTATTATTCATTAAATAAGGCTTCAATATATCCGCGCCGGATATTCCCCCATCTGAATTTCCAGTGTTTAAAATTGTGTGCGCTTCATCGAAAAACAATATTTTTTTATGTTGCAATGCCTCGTTCAAAATAGCATGGAATTTTTTTTCAAATTCGCCTCGATATTTAGAACCGGCTAATACGCTACTAATATCAATGTAATAGATATCTAAATTAAGAAGGTGAGCGATTGATGCAATAAGAAAAGTCTTTCCGACGCCTGAGTCCCCAATTAACATAATATTATTTTTGTAATTTCTATGGAGACAAATTTTTATGATTTCCTGCTCTTGCTCGCGGTGAAGACAACTCTCCTGCTTTAAATCCTTTAAATTATACCCATACTGCGTGATAAATGAATATTTGATACTTCCAGAATGCTTACGCTTTATCATATAATCTGATAAAACATTTGAATAAATTGACTCTGATTCTAATAGATAATTAATGGCACTTTGCAACGTTGTGCTACTTCCTTGCTCCTCAATGATTTGATTAAAAAGTATCGTGTCATTATTTTCTTTAAAAATATGCCAATCATCACTGAGTACGATATTATTTGTTCCCTCAATAACGGATAGAATATTAAATAAATTAACAGGACTATTGCTGTTAACGAAGCTCAGAACAAGGTCATTTAGATTGGAAGATAATGGCAAGTTACACCTCAGTAAAACTAGAAGTAAATGTATTCGTATCAAAATTAAATACGCGATCTATCAATTGACATGGCGAAAATCCAGTCAAAAACTTGATAACTTCAAGCACCACTAGCTTTCCTGCAATAGCGTTATATGGATCAATGATAGTTGCGACTAGCCCTGCATTAATCCAATCAGTTTTTTCTTTTTCGTCATTAGACACATTCGATTTTTCTATTTCTGCTATATCTGGAAATATTTCCGTATAGCTTCTTGTTTTATTCGGTATAATTAAAGGGCCACACGTGATTTGATTAAATGATGGCAATCCAAAAATGAAAGGACATTTTTTATTTTGACAAGCCTCATCAACAATATATACAATTTTTCCTCTTGGTGTATCAGCACATAATATCAAGATATCAATGTCATTCAGGTGCGCTTCTATATCGATAGATTTCGTGATTCTTTTATTTATTGTCACGATTTCAGTCATGGGATTCACGAGTTTTAATTTTTGTTGAGCAACGTCGAGTTTCTGTTTACCAATATCGCTTTCAGTATAAAGCATTTGTCGTGATGTGTTACTGAGTTCAATATGATCATAATCAATAAGCGTTAACTTACCAATGCCCATAGACGCTAATCCATACGCCACATAGGAGCCAACACCACCAACGCCTAATATACCGATACTCGCGCTTTTAATTTTTTCTTGAAAACGAATTGCATCATTGATATTGTTGCCTTGCAACGTAGCAAAGCTTTTAATTTGCCTATCATATTTCATCAATTCTTTATCAGATAATTGATGTGAAACTTCGGTTTTGAATTTAACAATATTATTGTCTACAAGTGTTTGAAAAATTTCTTGAAACTCGTCTTCAGATAAATCGTGATTATTTGATATCTGTTTGAATATTTCTTGTTGGCCCGCAGCACCCGATTTTTTAATTTCATAAAGAAGATCGATTAGAAGGTCTTTTTCTTCAATTTTTAATGATAGATCGTCAGGAAGATGAAGAACTAGCTCGTTTTCGTGCGATTGAATATATAAGTTATCATTTAACTTTATCTGTTCCATAGAAGACCATTGGTTGGTGGTGAAAGGGTCTTGGCAATAACAACATTCAAAATGTCATAACTAACGTTAATTGATTCTGCGTGAATTACAGCCAAGACCTAAAAAACTAAGGTAAAACAGTAACTAACGATGCTTTTAACGCTACTTTGGTAACGCCAGCAATTTTAGAAATAGTCAGTGTTTTTGTTTTAGTAGCTGTTTTCATAAATAACTCCATTATATTTAATAATGTAATAAAGCAACTGGATATGTTGTCTATTACACACTTAACTCCGTTACTGAGGCCACGCACGAATAGTTACATCGCTTGTATCTCAATAATCCTTGGTTCGGTTGATGCTACTTTTTTACAAGCAATACCAACTGAGTGTGATGATAATAGATTTTGAATGAGATCGCAAACAAGGCTTCTTGGTTATAAAGTGGGCATAGCAACTGCTTGATTAACATAGACTTCTACCCATTAGCAATTGGTCACTTCTTTTTATAGGTTGTCTATAATCTGATTTAACTCTCTTCTCAATTCAGTAACCTGTCGTGCCATCTCACGTATTTCAAAGGATCGTGCACCGTGCTTTAAGCTATTTTTAGCAGAGGCCGCTTTACCTTCAGGTGTTTGAGGACCCGTTGCATATTTCCACGGTTTCTGCTGGTGTGTTAATTGGGACTGTATCAAGCGTTCCTCTGCTGTCCATTTTCTCAAGATGCACCTCCGATACCAGTTCGTTTGCAATTTTTTTATTATTTTCAGATTCAGATTTTACACCATTGTTAACTTGTTGGTTAACGGCATGGTTATTCTGCTGTTTAATAAATGTTGTGCGACGGGGATGTTTTAGTTCGGCCAATGCCATTAACGTTTTTCTACAACCAGCTTGAGCCTTTAGGGCTATATTTGCAAATACTTCTGCATGCTCTATGCCGGAATTGGGTAGTTTAGTTAACGCATCATAAAACACATACTCAAGGCTTTTAGCTTGCGTCATAAGCATAGCTTCGATTTCATTCATATCGTTATTAAGCACTCGATCTACGCTTTTAGATAGTCGCTCAAATGCAGCAACACCATCAAATCCACTACCATGTAATTTACTAAGTGCTATTGTGGCGTGGCCGCGGCAATGTAGGTACAGCTCCGTAGTTGCAGATTTTTTTATCTCTTCAGCCCTATCCTTTTTAACTTGTTCTAGTGTTGACTTGTCTTTATGCTTTTTACTCACGATGTTTCTCCTTAGATTAGCCTGGAAACTTATAAAAGCCACAGGCACAAAATGGTGGGCGATAACCACACTCATACAGGGTTTTTATTGCGTTAATATTTCTGGATTTTTTCAGATCAGGGCCACCATTAGCCTGTGGATTGGATATTTCAGGGGAACTAAGGGAACACAGAGAACCTCTTTGATAGTATTGACTTGTAGCGGTACCCTGACATGTTGGCTCAGAGGGAACAAAGGGTACAGGCTTACTTTCCAGACAATCCAATAGTTCACGAAGGCCCATGATTAAACGCCTATATTGACTGGCAATATCCAGTAAAGCGAAGAAGGGTGTCCATTAACCCTTATTTTTTTGGAGTGTTTACCGTGATCATGATCTGCAATCCATCCAGCATCCTTTAAAGCACGCAAAATGAATGATAAATCATATCCAAGTGCAGCTTCTTGCAAGGCAGACGAATTAAACATAAAAACTCGTCCTTGTTCCTTATCTCTCCAATATCCTGCGCGATCTCTGACGACAGGCCTTTGATCCAGATTATCACCAGCATACCCAACACGCTCTTTTCCCAATTCAGAAAATCGACTATCACCATGACGTTCAATGAATTGGTGTACACCTTCAAGTATCTGTCGCGTTTCAGTTTCACCTTTACCACGAAACCCAAGCCATATTTTAAAACATTCAATGATAGCTTTTAACGCATCACCTTCCTGCCAACTTGTTAGGCCATACTCAGTCGCTTTTTCACCAGCTACGGCTATTAATGCAAATATACTCGCAGCACGACTTTCAACACCATCAGGTGATTTAAACTCAGAACGATTGCACACCCTTGCATAGAGATCTGGCAAACAATCTTTATCATCCAGTAACTTTTTAATGAATTCGGGGCCAGCAACACCATAACAAGAACTGGTTGATTGTTTTAAATAATCAGCAAAAGCTCGACCATCAATAAAACCGTGCAGATTGTCGAATACGCCATAAGCACGATCTGTAACTGGAATGCTTAAGAGACGCACCTCTTGGCCTGCTTTAGCTTTTTTCCCAGATTCTTGCATATGTGCTGATAAGGTACTTTCTCCACTAGATAATACAATTGTCCTCCAATTTGAGGATTCTTGCGCTCCTCCGTTACGTTTTGCACGCTGTTTGCCATGCCCATTTGCTACGGCATAAACGGTCGTTCCTATCTCGCGTGGATCACTTTGGCCTATCTCATCTAAAATAAGTAAACAGTCATTTAAGGTGACGCTTATCGCCTCCAACCCATTAGCAGTAGCACGCCAAGTGCGCACATAGGTTGGGTCACCCCAGACACTTGCCGCAACTTGTAGGGCGGTTGTTTTTCCGCGGCTGGATTTACCCATGATATGAACACCTGCGCCGCCGCCAGAGTGCTGTTGCTTTGCTTTTAGTAATAAGGAAGCAGCAAACGCGGTTGAAAGCGAAAATAACAATACTGGGTTTCCCGTGCATTTTGATGCGACGGTATCACGCCAACTTTCAAGTGTGTCTTTTTCAACGAAATTGTTTTGTATGACAAATTCAGATTGGAAGCGTACTGCATTATTACCGCCAATGGTTTTATTGGGCATCACAAAGACTGTACCATCCGAATTCCATCCAGTTCTGGTTGCAGCGATTATACGACGAGTTGGTTTTTGTTCCATTAGCCATGCACTTAAGTGCATTTTTGCACTAAGATTCATTTTTACACCTAAATCCAATAACTCATGACGCATTTCTTCACCACTGCCTTTTAAAAGCCACATTGGCATCGACCATTCACGCCACTGCCCGTATGTGTTGATAAATCTTAATAATAATCCAAATGATTCTCCGCGCTCATTCGCGGTTGTTGCCTCAGCATGAATAGGTGAACAAATCCATAAATCCACAGGATATTGTTGCCCAGCGCTTATTTTGTAACCATGCCAATAAAGGCCTGGGTTCTTATTTGACTCTCCAATTTTGAACCAGTCATCATACACTTTGTAAGTAGGACGCTGTATTTCTGGCTCTACGAGTTTATCTGGGGGCGACTCAGATGGGGAAATGGCTTCTAATTCAAAACCGATAGTTCCCTCAGTTCCCTTTGTCACTTCTTTAGAGGGACCGTTATACTTCACGTCGGTATTGATAGTTCCCTCGGTTCCTTCCGTTCCCTCAAATATTTCTTCTTCTAAGTTAGACATGCTGCACCTCTTGCTCAGCAAGCCAGCAACTCAAATCATTAAAATCTTTCAGTGATGTTGGCGCACAATCGGGCCATATCGGTTTGCTAAATAATGCTCCCGCAGCAATTGCCGCTTCTCGTCCTTTTGTTAAGCCAGGATTGTTTGGGGTTAATCGATCGTCATCAACACATATAATCAACTCCGCAGTAGGTAAACAAGTACGAATAGATGTAGCTACTGATTTTAAATTTCCAGCATTACAAGCTGCAGTCACACAATATGTCGGATGCTTTTCAGCCAATGTTGCGCCAGTGGCAAATCCTTCGCAAATTAATATTTTTTGATTATTGGATGGTTGGCTCTGGATAGGTATGAAATGTCCTTTTATTGCACCATGCAATAAAAAGCGTTTGTCTCCAGATTCATTGATATACTGTAAGCTCCATATTTTACCGTCAATATCGATAATGGGTAAAACAATTTCTTTGTCCTGCTGACGGGCATGAAATGGTAATATGCGTTTTTTGATTATGTATAGATGGTTAGGATTGGCTTCAGGATAATTTTTCCATAAATGCTTAGCACGTAAGGCGGCTTCTTGCTGTTCCTTGGCTTTTATCGCATTACGCATCTTACAAGCTTCTTTTATGAGCTCTATTTGGCGACTGCATTCAGACGCGGTCATGTGATCTTGCTTTTTGGCGCTCCATTTTAGATGGATTCCTTTTTTCCAACTACCATATATTCCGCATGGTACGCCATCAAGATGCAATATATACCATCCATTTTTAGTTCCAGATTTATCTCCCTCAATGTGAAAGCGATGCAATTGCGCATCTGCAAATATTTGATCTGGGGGTGATATCCCTTGAGATATCATCTCATCTTGGAATTGAGTAATTATTTGATTAAAGTTCATGATGTAAATCCTTATACACTTTCTTGTAATGTAGTTTTAATTGGTGCCAGACCTCTTCTAATTGGCTTTGGATATAAGCCTGCCCCATTCCGTACTTTTTACTTCGTTCAATCAGGCGTATAAAAAATAAAAAGAGGGTTAGTTCTTTATTTTGGCTTTGCATATACTTCCTTGTGTTGATTGATAACCAAAAGAATCCTTTTTAATGAATTGACGAATATCTTCTACCCGCCAGGCTGTTATTCTTGGCCCAAGTTTAACTGGATCAGGGAATTTGCCTTCTTTTACAAGCTTCCAAAGTTGAGATTTGCTAACCGGATATATTGCTGGAGTTGGTGGAACGGTTTTTTTATCTCCAATGATTTGAGGAAGCCTAAGAAAACCGGTTGATGGTAATTGAATCATGATATAACCTCTGTAGTTTATTAAAGTACAGTGTCATAATCTCAGATCCATTTATGGCGCGTAAAAGGTATGAAAATCCGATGGGTTATTGATTTTTATGTAGCCACTTAGGGTATATTTCATATATATATCTTTTGATATAATCCGATAATGTATTAGGCTTCATTTTATATAGGTCAATATCGACAGGAAGGGAGGAATCAAGTATTTCTAATGCACCTAAAATATCTCGTATAAAAACATCAAAATTTCCTATATATTGCTCTGTGTAATTTTCCCAATAGCATAAAATTTTCTCACCTGTTATTTCTTGGTACATTCTTCCAAGCAAGGCAATTAATCTGTATATTATTTTTTTAGTGGGGCGACCTTTTCCAATTATAGGAATGGAGGACTCTTTAATTTTTGTGTCAGAAATAAATTTTTTTATAAAAGTTTGCATGGCATCTAAATCATAATCAGAGTTTCTTGATTTAGAACACACCGGGCATGCCAATATGTCATGAGTAGCTTTTGTTTGATTTTCACAAAATGGCTGTTCACTACGGGGAAATATTTCTATACTAAGTGCATGAGCGGCCTGCAGTTCATCATTAAAAATATTAGCTTTTCTAATTAAATCGTGGAGGCATTTTTTTTCACGAGGGGCCTTCAGTAATGCCTTATCTTCTTCTTTGTATATTTCTATCCAACCCAAAATATGTTGAAACCATTCATTAAGATCAAAGTCTTGCTTAATTTTATATTTTTGTTGAAGTCTTTTGATTTCATCCAAAATTATAATTTCATTATTCTCATCGTTCATAAATAAACTCAACTCAAGCTATACCCATCTTTGGCCGCTTGCCAAACAAACATGCTCTAAATAATCCCTGTCAAACTCAATAAAACACAAAT
>JAACPN010000062.1 GCA_009995425.1 Legionella sp.
TACAGCTGAGCCACGACCAGACATATCTGCCATAACTTTAGTAATTGCTGCAGTCAACGTTGTTTTACCGTGGTCAACGTGACCGATTGTGCCGACGTTTACGTGCGGCTTATTGCGTTCAAATTTTTCCTTTGCCATGTGTGACTACCTCACTCGCTCGTATGTTTCTTAATGATTTCTTCAGCAATATTTCCCGGAGTCTCTGCATATTTTGAAAACTCCATGGTATACGTTGCTCGCCCTTGCGTTGCCGACCGAAGATCGGTGGAATAACCAAACATTTCTGCCAACGGTACTTCTGCGCGTATCACGCGACCTGCAGGCATGTCATCCATCCCTTGAAGTATACCTCGACGACGGCTAATGTCGCCCATAACATCCCCCATGTATTCCTCAGGGGTGACAACTTCAACTTTCATGACTGGCTCAAGCAATACAGGCGAAGCTTTAATAGCACCCTGTTTAAAGCCCATAGAGCCCGCAATTTTAAACGCCATTTCATTGGAGTCGACATCATGATATGAACCGTCATAAATCGTCACTTTAACGTCTACAACCGGATAGCCCGCAATAACACCATTCTGCATTTGCTCTTGAATGCCTTTATCAACAGCAGGAATGTATTCCCGTGGAACCACACCGCCGACAATTTCATTGACAAATTCATAGCCTGTTCCAGCTGGCTGAGGCTCAATTCGAAGCCATACATGGCCATACTGCCCCCGACCACCGGATTGTCGAACAAACTTACCTTCTTGCTCAACAACTTTTTTTAGACTTTCGCGATAAGCAACTTGCGGCTTACCTACGTTTGCTTCAACTAAAAATTCACGACGCATACGGTCTACAATAATCTCAAGATGTAATTCCCCCATCCCTTGAATAATGGTTTGACCGGACTCTTCGTCTGTATGAACACGAAACGAAGGATCTTCTTGTGCAAGTTTTCCAAGCGCTAATGACATTTTTTCTTGATCAGCTTTAGTCTTTGGCTCTACCGCTACAGCAATCACAGGATCCGGAAAATCCATACGCTCAAGCGTAATAATTTCTTTCGGATCACATATCGTATCACCCGTTGTTACTGTTTTAAGACCTACAGCAGCAGCAATATCACCGGCCCGGACTTCTTTGATTTCTTCGCGCGAGTTAGCGTGCATTTGAAGCAATCGCCCGATACGCTCTTTCTTCCCTTTAACGGGGTTATAAATCGTATCACCTGTTCTAACCACACCTGAATAGGCTCTAAAGTAGGTGAGAGCACCAACAAATGGATCCGTTGCAATTTTAAAAGCCAATGCTGAAAAAGGCGCTGTCAATGATGTCTCACGCGTATCTTCTTCGCCATCATCATCCACGCCCACAACCGCAGGAACTTCAAGTGGTGACGGTAAGTAATCAACAACGCCATCCAAAACAGCTTGCACACCTTTATTTTTAAAGGCTGAACCGCAAAAAACAGGTACAATTTCATTACGAAGTGTCCGCAACCTAAGACCCAAACGAATTTCCTCATCGGTCAGCACTTCACCTTCGAGGTATTTATCCATTAAGTCCTCAGATGCTTCAGCAGCTGCCTCAACAATCTCTACCCGAAGTGCTTCGCATTGAGCAAGCATTTCAGACGGAATATCTTTATACTCAAAAGTCATGCCTTTCGTAGCGTCATCCCAAAAGATAGCTTTCATCTTAATAAGGTCAATCACGCCTTTGAAATCTTCTTCAGCACCAAGATTCAACTGCACAACAACCGGACAACCACCTAAGCGCTGTTTGATTTGCCCAACGACACGCAAAAAATTAGCTCCCATGCGGTCCATCTTATTGACAAATACAATACGTGGAACACCGTACCTATCAGCTTGCTTCCAAACCGTTTCAGATTGAGGTTCAACACCAGAAACCGAGTCAAATACAACCACAGCGCCATCTAAAACACGCAACGAACGTTCAACTTCAATCATAAAGTCAACGTGACCAGGGGTATCAATAATATTGATACGATGCTTGGGATATTGAGCATTCATTCCTGGCCAGTAACACGTTGTTGCCGCAGATGTAATCGTAATACCGCGCTCTTGCTCTTGAACCATCCAATCCATGGTTGCTGCGCCATCATGAACTTCACCAATTTTGTGAGAGGTTCCTGTATAGAACAGTACACGTTCTGTTGTGGTTGTTTTTCCCGCATCAACGTGGGCAACAATACCAATATTTCGGTATAAATCTAATGGAGTAGCTGACACTTCTATTACCTCTCTATTAGTTCCATCTAAAATGAGCAAAAGCTTGGTTTGCTTTAGCCATTCGATGTGTTTCTTCACGTTTTTTAACAGCTGCGCCTTTATTTTCAAACGCATCCATTAACTCGCCAGCCAAACGCAGCATCATACCTTTCTCGCCACGTGCTCGTGCCGCGTTAACTAACCAACGCATGCCTAAGGCTACACTTCGCTCCGAACGAACTTCAACAGGAACTTGATAGGTCGCACCACCTACGCGTCGAGAACGAACCTCAACACTCGGGCGAATATTATCTAAAGCACTCTCAAAGCTACGCAACACAGATGAAGAGCTAGCGCCTGAACGACCACTATCGTCGTCTTCATGGGTTTTCTTCACTTTACGCAGGCGTTCTTCCATTACGTCTAATGCACCATACACTACACTTTCCGCAATGGATTTCTTCCCACTAATCATTAATACGTTAATAAACTTAGCCAGCAACTCACTATGGTGTTTAGGATCTGGTAAAATTTCACGTTTAGGTACTTCTCTTCTTCTTGGCATATCTCGTTCCTACAGTCTCAGATGAATTTTCAGAACTTCTGTTACTTTTTATTTTTCGGTCTCTTTGTACCGTACTTCGAGCGACCTTGTTTACGATCATTCACGCCCGACGTATCCAAGCTTCCGCGAACCACATGGTAACGAACACCTGGTAAATCTTTTACACGACCACCGCGAACTAATACCACGGAGTGCTCTTGTAAATTATGTCCTTCTCCACCAATGTAAGAAGAAACTTCAAACCCACTAGTCAAACGAACACGAGCAACCTTACGCATAGCCGAATTCGGCTTCTTTGGAGTCGTTGTATAAACGCGTGTACAAACACCACGACGTTGTGGACAGGCTTTCAAGGCCGGAACCTTACTCTTGTTCTTGACATCCTTGCGAGGCTTTCTCACTAACTGATTAATAGTCGCCATTGTTCTTTTACTCCGAGCGGTAATATTTGATATTTTCAGCTGCATAAGGAGGCCGGATTCTATGCTAGATCATAACCTGATGTCAAGCCTAAATAGAATCCAGTCTGCAGCGCCTTACTATTTTTTTCGTTCTTCAGCATTCAGCGCTTCACTCAATGCATGTTCTACGTCACTTGCTGTTGCTCGTTGCGACGCTAATTCCAACTGTTTTGCACGCTTTAATTTTCGTGTTTGATGATAGGCATATCCCGTTCCTGCTGGAATTAAGCGCCCTACCATGACATTTTCTTTCAAGCCTCGCAAATCATCTCGTTTACCACTGACAGCAGCCTCTGTTAAAACACGTGTAGTTTCTTGGAATGATGCCGCAGAAACAAATGACTCTGTTGCTAACGAAGCTTTTGTAATACCTAATAAGATAGGTAATCCTCGAGCTGGCTCTTTACCCTGAGCAAGCATGCGATCATTTTCTTCTAACAACGATGTTTCCTCTACTTGCTCCCCCATCAGGAAGGTTGAATCACCGGAGAATGTAATCACCCGCTTACGCAACATCTGCCTAACAATCGTTTCAATATGCTTATCGTTAATTTTAACCCCTTGAAGGCGATAAACATCTTGTACTTCTTTCACAATATAATTTGCCAATGCACCAATACCGAGCAGTCGCAAAATATCATGAGGATTAGGTGGTCCATCTGCAATCACCTCACCTCGCGCTACATTCTCCCCTTCAAATACAGAGATATGTCGCCACTTTGGTATCAACTCTTCATGCCCTTTGTTCTCTGACTCAGAGATAACCAAGCGCCGTTTTCCTTTGGTTTCTTTGCCAAAGCTAACAACACCGGATACTTCAGCCATAATTGCTGAATCTTTTGGTTTTCTTGCTTCAAACAAGTCAGCTACTCGAGGTAAGCCCCCGGTGATATCACGTGTCTTAGAACGTTCCTGTGGAATACGCGCGATAACATCACCGACGCCAACCGCAGCACCATCTTCAAAATTAATGATTGCGTCAACAGGTAAATAATACTGCGCAGGGACATTCGTTCCCGCAAGATAAATATCTTTTCCATCGTTCGTTATTAATTTAACCATCGGCCGCAAATCACGCCCGGTTGAACTACGTTGGTTGGCATCAGTAACAACGATGCTACTCAAACCCGTAAGCTCATCCATTTGACGTTTCATCGTGATATTTTCTTGTAAATCAACAAATTTAAGCTGTCCACTTACCTCAGAAATTACCGGGTGGGTATGAGGGTCCCACGTAGCGATCACTTGTCCTGCATCGACAGGTGATGCATCGTTAACCGTGATTACCGCACCGTATGGAAGTTTATAACGCTCACGTTCACGTCCATGCTCATCTGCAATGGTGACTTCACCCGAACGAGATACAGCAACCAAATTACCGTTAGCATGAGTTACTGTTTTGATATTATGTAAACGTGCGCTACCTTTGGTCTTGATCTGAATATTATTTTCTGCTGTTGCTCGAGAAGCAGCTCCCCCAATATGGAAGGTCCGCATGGTCAGCTGAGTTCCTGGCTCACCAATCGATTGCGCGGCAATAATACCGACAGCCTCACCCGTATTAACAAGATGGCCACGCGCCAAATCTCGACCATAACAATTCGCGCATAATCCAAAGCGTGTATCACACGTAATCGGAGAACGTACCAATACCTGGTCAATACCTAAATGCTCTAAATGCTCAACCCAAGTCTCATCCAACAACGTCCCTGCGGTAACCACAGGCTCATCTTGCTTCGGCAAATAAACATCAGCAGCAAGAACGCGACCAAGCACACGTTCGTGCAATGGCTCAACAATATCTCCACCCTCAATTAAAGGCTGCATCAAGACACCGTTTTCTGTTCCACAATCACGTTCTGTAATCACCACATCTTGTGCAACATCAACTAAACGACGTGTTAAATACCCAGAGTTTGCCGTTTTAAGCGCGGTATCAGCAAGACCTTTTCGTGCTCCGTGAGTAGAAATAAAGTACTGAATGACGTTCAAACCTTCACGGAAGTTAACGGTAATCGGTGTTTCAATAATCGAGCCGTCAGGTGCTGACATCAGTCCACGCATACCCGCTAACTGGCGAATCTGAGCAGCAGAACCCCTTGCTCCTGAATCTGCCATCATAAAGATAGGATTAAACGACGGTTGTGTAACCATTTTACCGTTTCGATCCATCACGTCATCCGTAGCAATGGTGGTCATCATTGATTTTGCAACCATTTCACTGGTGCGCGACCAAATATCAATAACTTTGTTATAACGCTCACCGTTCGTAACCAAGCCCGAACGAAACTGAGCTTCAATTTCACGTACTTCATTATCAGCACGTTCTATAATCGCGGGTTTATCATCGGGGATTTTCATGTCTTCAATCCCAATGGACGCGCCACCACGTGTTGCATAACGAAAGCCGGTATACATCAGCTGATCCGCAAAAATTACAGCATCTTTTAATCCCAAGGTTCGGTAGCAATGATCCAAAACTTTAGAAATATTCTTCTTGGTCATGATTTTGTTAATTAAATCAAAAACCATGCCCTTAGGAAGGATTTCCGACAAAATTGCACGACCTACCGTTGTTTCAACTAACTCTATCGTTTCTGGGCCATCATCCGTTGCTTTAATTTGCATGCGTACTTTAACTTTGGCATGTAAATCAACTAAACCTTCTTCATAAAAATTCTTAACGTCCTGCGGACTTGAGAATACACGCCCCTCGCCTTTCGCATTCACGCGTTCACGCGTCAAGTAATACAGACCTAATACAACGTCCTGACTTGGAACAATAATTGGCTCACCACTTGCTGGCGATAAAATATTATTCGTTGACATCATCAGCGAACGCGCTTCAAGCTGAGCCTCAATGGTCAAAGGCACGTGCACAGCCATCTGGTCACCATCAAAATCGGCGTTATACGCTGTACATACCAATGGATGCAACTGAATTGCTTTACCTTCGATAAGCACGGGCTCAAATGCTTGAATCCCCAAACGGTGGAGCGTAGGTGCTCGGTTTAACAGCACGGGATGTTCGCGAATCACATCTTCTAGAATGTCCCAAACAACAGGTTCTTCACGTTCGACCATTTTTTTAGCAGCTTTAATCGTTGTCGCTAAGCCTTTAAACTCAAGCTTACTGAAAATAAACGGTTTAAATAATTCCAGCGCCATTTTTTTAGGTAACCCGCATTGATGTAACCGCAGTGTTGGACCCACAACAATAACTGAACGACCAGAATAATCGACACGCTTACCCAGCAAGTTTTGACGGAAGCGGCCTTGCTTACCTTTGATCATATCCGCAAGTGACTTCAATGGTCGCTTGTTACTACCTGTAATAGCACGTCCTCGACGTCCATTATCAAGCAACGCATCAACGGCTTCTTGAAGCATACGCTTTTCATTTCGAACAATAATATCCGGTGCATTTAAATCTAATAACCGCTTCAAACGATTATTTCGGTTAATCACGCGGCGGTACAAATCATTTAAATCAGATGTAGCAAAACGACCACCATCCAAAGGAACTAAAGGCCTCAAATCTGGTGGTAAAACCGGCAGCACATCCAGCACCATCCATTCGGGTTTATTCCCTGACTGTTGAAAAGCTTCAAGTAATTTTAAACGTTTGGTAACTTTCTTAGATTTTGTTTCAGAATTAATCGTAGGCAATTCTTCTCGAAGTTCTTTAATTTCTTCATCAATATCGATTGCACGTAATAACTCACGAATAGCCTCTGCACCCATGCGAGCATCAAACTCATCACCATATAACTCCATGGCTTCTAAATAAGCTTCATCACTCAAGAGCTGACCACGTGTCAGTTCTGTCATCCCTGGTTCGACCACGACAAATGCTTCAAAATACAAGACACGCTCAATATCACGAAGCGTCATGTCTAATAATAAACCAATGCGCGATGGTAATGATTTAAGAAACCAAATATGCGCAACCGGACTTGCCAGTTCAATATGCGCCATACGCTCACGGCGGACCTTAGCTAAAGCTAATTCCACACCACATTTTTCACAAATCACGCCACGGTGTTTTAAACGCTTATATTTACCACATAAGCATTCATAATCTTTAATTGGTCCGAAAACTTTTGCACAAAACAAACCATCTCGTTCGGGTTTAAAGGTCCGATAATTAATCGTCTCAGGTTTTTTTACTTCACCGTAAGACCAAGAACGAATAAGCTCTGGTGATGCAAGGCAAATTCGAATCACGTCAAATTCTTCTGTGTGACCCTGTTGTTTGAGCATACCGAGCAAGTCGCTCATCATAGGTGCTTTTTTCATTGGTTCGATGCTAGCCAAGGTGATGCCTCCAATTAAGCGTGGTCTAATTCAATGTCAATCCCAAGGGCTCGAATTTCTTTCAATAATACGTTGAAAGATTCCGGCATACCTGGATCCATACGATGATCACCATCGACAATGTTTTTATATATTTTGGTTCGTCCGGCAACATCATCTGATTTCACCGTCAACATTTCTTGCAAGGTGTACGCTGCGCCATACGCTTCTAAAGCCCAAACCTCCATCTCACCAAAGCGTTGTCCACCAAATTGCGCTTTACCACCTAAAGGTTGTTGCGTAACCAAGCTGTACGAGCCCGTTGAACGTGCATGCATTTTATCATCAACCAAATGATTCAACTTAAGTATATACATGTAACCTACAGTCACTGGGTTATCAAACATTCGTCCCGTTTGACCATCAATCAACATGGTTTTACCATCTAACGGCAAATTAGCCAGCTCAAGCATGGTCTGAATTTCAGCTTCAGATGCGCCATCAAACACAGGTGTTGCCATAGGCACGCCACCTCGAAGATTTTCAGCCAACACCATCAGCTCTTGATCCGATAAATCAGCAAGTGCCAAACGTTTTTGAGCATCATGATTATAAATTTTTTGTAAATATTCCCGAAGCTTAGAAACATCTGATTTTTTATCGAGCATCGCTGCAATCTGATGCCCAAGCCCTTTCGCCGCCATACCTAAATGCGTCTCGAGAACTTGCCCGATGTTCATTCGTGATGGAACCCCTAAAGGATTCAACACAATATCAACCGGCGTGCCATCTTCCATATGAGGCATGTCTTCCATAGGTACAACCATGGAGATAACACCTTTGTTACCGTGACGGCCGGCCATTTTATCACCAGGCTGAAGACGTCGTTTAACTGCTAAATACACTTTGACAATTTTCAAAACACCTGGAGCAAGATCGTCACCCTGTGTTATTTTTTTACGATTGTCATTGAAACGTTTTTCCATTTCTTTAACTAAATCTTCAAGCTGCTTAGCCGTTTGTTCAAGTTCTTGGCTTGCAGCATCATCATCAAGACGAATTTCAAACCATTTTTCTTGTTCAATCTTGTCTAAATAAGCCGCTGTAATCTTACTATCAGGCTTAAGATTACCAGGTCCACCTGTTGCCGTTTTGCCTAAAAGAAGTTGACGTAAGCGATGGTATAAATCTTCTTCACGAATACGACGCTCATCCAATAAATCTTTACGCACACGCGCTAATTGCTCTTCTTCGATGCTTTTAGCCCGTTCATCTTTTTCTAAACCATCGCGTGTAAATACTTGAACATCAATCACGGTTCCGTTCATACCAGAAGGTACACGCAACGAAGAATCTTTGACATCAGACGCTTTTTCACCAAAAATTGCACGTAATAATTTTTCTTCGGGTGTGAGCTGCGTTTCACCTTTAGGTGTCACTTTACCGACTAAAATTTCACCGGCAGTCACCTCTGCACCAATATAGACCACACCTGATTCATCTAAATTTGAAAGCGCCGACTCGCCCACATTTGGAATATCAGAAGAAATTTCTTCCGCGCCCAACTTGGTGTCACGCGCAATACACGTCAATTCTTCAATATGCACCGTAGTAAAACGATCATCTTGAACGACGCGCTCAGAAATAAGAATCGAATCCTCATAGTTGTAGCCATTCCACGGCATAAAAGCAACCAATAAGTTCTGCCCTAAAGCCAACTCGCCCATATCAGTACAAGGGCCATCGGCTAAAATATCACCACGTTCAATTTTATCACCGCTGCTCACAATAGGCATTTGATTAATGCATGTATCTTGATTTGATCGTGAATACTTTGTGAGGGTATAAATATCAACCCCAGTTTCTCCCGCGACGGTTTCGTCTTGGTTGACACGAACCACAATACGCGAAGCATCAACAATATCAATCACTCCGCCACGTTTTGCAACCACGCAAACACCTGAATCAGATGCTACCGTACGCTCCATCCCAGTACCTACCAATGGCTTTTCAGCGCGAAGCGTTGGTACGGCCTGGCGTTGCATATTCGAACCCATGAGCGCCCTGTTAGCATCATCGTGCTCAAGAAACGGAATCAGCGATGCCGCAACAGATACGATTTGCTTGGGCGAAACATCCATATAATTAATTTTGTCAGGCGTCGTCAACGAAAATTCGTTTTGATGGCGACATGGCACCATATCATCAAGAATTCGTCCATCTGCATCAAGTGCAATACTTGATTGAGCAATATATTGATCCACTTCTGAAATAGCAGATAAATATTCAACGTCTTGTGTAACACAACCATCAACAACTTTAAGACACGGTGTTTCAATAAATCCATATGGATTCGTTCGTGCATAAACAGACAGCGAGTTAATCAATCCGATATTGGGTCCCTCGGGTGTTTCAATAGGACAAACACGCCCATAATGGGTTGTATGAACGTCCCGCACTTCAAAACCAGCGCGTTCACGCGTTAAGCCACCAGGGCCAAGCGCTGAAACACGACGTTTGTGGGTCACACCCGAAAGCGGATTCACTTGATCCATAAACTGTGATAATTGACTTGAACCAAAAAATTCTTTAATTGCCGCTGAAACAGGTTTGGCATTAATTAAATCTTGTGGCATCAAATTATCCGACTCGGCTAAACTCAAACGCTCTTTTACAGCACGCTCAACACGAACCAAGCCGACCCTAAATTGATTTTCAGCCATCTCGCCGACACTTCGAACACGTCGATTACCGAGATGATCAATATCATCGACAACACCAATTCCATTACGGATATTAATCAATGTTTTAATCACATCTAAAATATCTTCTTTGGACAAAACGCCTTCGCCGGTATCTACTGTACGTCCAACACGTCGATTAAATTTCATACGACCAACGGCTGAAAGATCATAACGCTCATCTGTAAAAAACAGATTTTTAAATAACGCTTCGGCAGCATCCTTCGTTGGTGGTTCACCAGGGCGCATCATCCGGTAAATCTCTACCAAGGCCTCAAGAGGTGTTGTGGTTGCATCATCACGTAATGTATCAGACAAATATGAACCGTGATCAAGATCGTTTGTATAAATCAACTCAAATTGTTCAATGCCATGCTGAACCATCTGTTCCAGTAAGTCGCTCGTAACTTCTGTATTAGCGAGAGCTAATAACTCACCGGTTAACGTATCAATAATATTTTTGGCAAGCACCTTACCGACAAGATAATCACGAGGAACCACAAGGTCCTGCATGTTTTCTTGTTCCATAACTTTAATATGACGAGATGTTATGCGACGCCCGTCTTCAACCAAGACTTCACCTGTGCTTGGAAGCAAAATATTAAACGATGCCATTTCACCACGAAGTCGTGATGGGATAAGATCAATATGAATATCACCCGATTTAATATGGCAAACGGTTGATTCAAAAAATTCAGCTAAAATTGATTCTGTATCATAACCTAAAGCACGAAGTAAAACCGTGGCAGGTAATTTACGACGACGGTCAATACGAACAAATAAACAATCTTTAGGATCAAATTCGAAATCTAGCCATGAACCACGATAGGGAATAATACGTGCGGAATAAAGTAATTTACCGGACGAATGGGTTTTACCTCGGTCATGCTCAAAAATAACACCAGGTGAACGATGCAGCTGTGAAACAACCACACGCTCTGTGCCGTTAATCACAAACGTACCCACATCCGTCATCAAAGGCATTTCACCCATGAACACCGACTGCTCTCGAATGTCTTTTACTGGCTTGGGATCACCAGAAGCGTCTTTATCTAAAATAATTAACCGGACGAGAACACGAAGCGGCGCAGAATAAGTCAGGCCTCGTGACTTGCATTCAGGTACGCTAAATGCAGGTTCACCCAGCTGATAGCTCACATATTCGAGCCGTGCATTGCCAGAAAAACTTTGGATAGGAAAAACAGAACTGAATGCTGCATCTAAACCTTTTTGAGAACGTACGCCCGAGGTACTGGACGACTCAATAAATTCAGCATAGGATTTAAGCTGAATTTCGAGAAGATCAGGAATCGCCATCTTCTCGGAATGACTACCAAAGCTCTTGCGGAAACGTTTTTTCTCTGCATATGAATATCGAGGGTTAGCAATTGCTTGGGCCATGGGTGTTCCTCTTCAATATTTGGTATTTTTAAACACGTAAACCCAGCCATAGAAAGCTATAGCTGGGTATAACACAGGATATAACTGTCTTATTTTACTTCGACAGTGGCGCCTGCTTCTTCGAGTTGCTTCTTCATATCATCAGCATCAGCTTTAGATATGCCTTCTTTGATGGTAGAAGGTGCGCTCTCAACGAGATCTTTTGCTTCTTTCAAGCCAAGACCTGTGATTGCACGAACAACTTTAATAACGCTTACTTTGTTGCTACCAAAGCTTGACATCACAACATCAAACTCTGTTTGCTCTTCAACAGCAGCAGCAGCGGCAGGAGCAGCTACAGCAGCTACAGCAGTTGCTGCAGATACATTGAACTTCTCTTCCATTGCTTCAATTAAACCAACGACGTCCATAACAGACATATTCGCAATAGTTTCTAAGATTTCATCTTTTGACACAGCCATTACTAGCTCCTCAAGTTAAATAGTACAACCGATTATCAGGGTTATCCTGCTTTTTGATCCTTAATCGCCACAACAGTACGCACAAGTTTAGATTGTGGTGCTGCCAACGTACGAACAAACTTCTCAACAGGTGCTTTCATCACAGCCATCAATTGAGCTATGGCTTCATCACGTGTTGGTAAACTAGCTACAGCGTCTAATTGTTCAACACCATAAACATGACCATCAAGCGCCAATGCCTTAACTTTTAATTTGTCGCATGTTTTTGAAAAGTCCTTTAATAATCTTGCTGCGTCACCTGGAGATTCCATCGACAAAGCAATAAATAAAGAACCGACTAATGATTCACGCAAACAGGAAAAGGGTGTGTCATCAAATGCACGGCGTGTTAAGGTGTTAGGCACAACACGCAGGTATACACCTTTGCTACGGGCTTTCGCTCGTAAGTCGGTCATTTGATTAACAGGTATCCCCCGATAATCAGCAACAACAGCCGAGATAGCTTGTGAAGCAGCTTGTGCTACTTCTTCAACCACGACCTTTTTTGCACTTAAAGTCAACGTCACGTCACTGACTCCTTGCGTTATTCAAATCACAGGGATTTGATGGTTATGGTGGTCGCCTGAAAGCGTTTAAAGTACAACATCTTGCAGTCGTTCCCACCGTCTGCGTAGGGTATTAAGCCCAAGCGTTAACACCTGGGCACCTACGGTCTTCGACGACATGGAACCGAATTCTATGTCGTAAAATTGTAAAAACGGTTGGACACTCTACACGAAAACAGATGAGAGATCAAGTGCAATGCCTGGCCCCATCGTTGTGGATATCGTCAACTTTCGAATGTACACGCCTTTAGCAGCTGTAGGCTTAGCTTTTTTCAAATCAGACAAAAGTGCTGATATATTTTCAGCTAAATCCGCTTCTGAAAAATTAATCTTTCCAACACTACAATGAATAATTCCGTTTTTATCCGTTCGATAACGTACTTGACCCGATTTAACATCAGCCACAGCGGCTGCAACATTCATGGTCACTGTACCCACTTTAGGATTAGGCATTAATCCACGTGGACCAAGAATTTGTCCGAGCTGACCGACAATACGCATGGCATCTGGTGTTGCAATCACAACATCAAAAGGCATATCACCCGCTTTAATTTGCTCAGCTAAATCTTCAAAACCAACAATATCTGCACCCGCTTCTTTAGCTTTAACCGCATTTTCACCTTGCGCAAATACAGCAACACGAACGGTTTTCCCTGTCCCTTTAGGTAAGCTTGTCGCGCCACGTACCATTTGATCTGATTTACGTGGATCTAGCCCAAGATTAACGGCAACATCAACTGCTTCGCTGAATTTTTGACTCGCAAAGCTTTTGAGCAACACAACAGCATCAGATAAGCTATACAATTGACCGGGTTGTAATTTTGCTTTAATTGCTTTTTTCTTTTTTGTGATTGTTGTCATAATTTACCCCTTAAGCAGCATCAGTTGATGATTGGTTTAAGCCTTCAACATCAATTCCCATGCTACGTGCTGTGCCAGCAATAATGCGAACAGCTGCATCGAGATCTGAAGCCGTTAAGTCTGGTTCTTTGAGTTTAGCAATATCTTCAAGTTGCGCGCGCTGAAGCACGGCTACTTTATCAACATTAGGTTTGCTACTACCTTTGGTAATACCTGCGGCTTTTTTCAACAAGATTGAAGCCGGTGGTGTTTTCAAAATAAAGGTAAAGCTACGATCGCTATAAACCGTAATCACGACAGGCGTAGGCAAGCCTGCCTCCATTTGCTGCGTTGCTGCATTAAATGCTTTACAAAATTCCATAATATTCACACCGCGCTGCCCTAAAGCTGGACCGACCGGTGGACTTGGGTTTGCTTTACCTGCAGGAATTTGCAGTTTAATATATGCCTCTACTTTTTTAGCCATGATGACTCCTTATGGGTGTAACGCTGAATGTAAACATTCATCCAGCTTCCCGTGTATGAGATCTTAATACCAACATTAAGATCAGGATTAGGTCTTTTCTACCTGATTGAATTCTAATTCAACCGATGTTGAACGACCAAAAATTAAAACTGAAACGCGTAAACGATTTTTTTCATAATTAACATCTTCGACCACACCGTTAAAATCAACAAACGGCCCTTCTTTAACGCGAATAACCTCACCCGGCTCAAAGAGAATTTTAGGTCTTGGTTTTGTTACGCCGTCTTCCATACGCTGCATGATGGTCATGGCTTCTTTATTAGAGATAGGCGAAGGATCTTGCCCCGTGCCTCCAATAAAGCCAAGTACGCGAGGAATGGCCCGAATCATATGCCAAGTTTCATCGTCCATGATCATATGAACAAGCACATACCCTGGAAAAAATTTCCGTGTGCTTTTCCGCTGTTGACCCGAACGCATTTCAACCACCTCTTCGGCAGGAACGACAACTTCACCAATCTTATCTTCAAGATGGTGATGGATTTTACGCGCATTAATTTCACGTAACACAAAGTTTTCATACCCTGAGTAAGCGTGAACAACGTACCATTGCATTGTTTTTTGCTCTTCCACCGTCATATCAACCTAAGTGTGTTATTTTACCAATGGCCCACATCATCAACGAATCAACGCCCCACAAGACAAAACCCGTTAGGCCGACCATGATCATGACAATTGATGTGGTTTGTACGGTCTCTTGGCGCGTTGGCCAAACCACCTTTTTTAACTCTGTTATTGCATCGTTTGCAAATGCAATCATTTGTTTTCCTTTGTCAGTAAAAAACGCTAATGACAAAGAAACAACAAGCCAAACAAGCCAGACAAGTGCTTTAATAGGACCTGTAATATGAAAAAAATACACGCTCATGACTGCAGCAACTGTAGCTAATACAACGGCTGACCAAAGTAGGCCATCACGATTTTTTCTTTTAGGTTCAATTTTTTTCATAACTTATCTAGGTGAATGGCAGGCCAGGAGGGAATCGAACCCCCAACCTGCGGTTTTGGAGACCGCCGCTCTGCCAATTGAGCTACTGGCCTATACTTAAAGGTCCGAAACACGTCTCGGACCCACACAACTGCAAAATCATCCTACTTACTCGATGATTTTAGCAACAACACCCGCACCTACGGTGCGACCACCTTCCCGAATTGCAAAACGCAAACCTTCATGC
>JAACPN010000063.1:5000-18731 GCA_009995425.1 Legionella sp.
CAAGACCCGAAAACTCACCCTCTAAACAACGTCGTGTTGCATCGGCCAACAACCCCATCACATACGGTGCATTTTTAGCATTTAATTCACCCGCGGCATCACTGATTAATCCAGGCGATGATAATACCGTGAGCTGACCAGCTTGAGGTGTCATTTGAACACCTGGCACATAATCAAGCAAATCAATCTCAAGCCCCAGCTGCTTGCTTCGCTTGGCTAAAAGCGCTTTATCCCCTAAAACAACCAACGGTTCAGGATGCCCCGCAAGGCTCAAACACACATCCGGCCCAATGCCTGCAGGCTCACCCGTACTGACCAAGAGCGGCATCATGCGAGTTCTTGATCCAAAATATTAATATACGATGTGCCACGTACATGCTGCTGCCAACTTTCAATCGCCTCGCCAAATTTGCGCTGATGTAAATATTGGCGGACTTGTTGTCGTTGAAACGCTTCCGAATCATCGATGGCTTTGCGCTCCAGCACCTCGATTAAATGCCAACCAAACCCTGTTTTCACCGGCTTGCTGATCGTATTTAAAGCCAAATCTTTCATTTCAGCTGAAAATGCCGGTAATAACTCATCCGGTGTGACCCAACCCAAATCACCCCCGTTAGCCGCACTGCCCACATCCATCGAGTGCTGCTTGGCCACTTCGGCAAAGGATTTACCTGATTTTAATTGCTGATATAAATTTTCAATTTGTTTTTTAGCCTGCTCTTCCGTCATACTCGCGTCTTGCTTCACTAAAATATGACGGACATGCGTTTTTTCTACCGCATGATGCGCATTCGCATGATTGGTGGAAACAAGCTTGATCAATTGAAAACCATTTCCTGTTCGCACAGGACCAACAACCTCCCCTGCCTTCATATGAATCACTTTTTTTGCAAACACCGAAGGAAGCTCGGCCAAATGCCGCTCACCTAAATCGCCTCCTTCAAGCGCATACTCACCTTGCGACTCCGCAATCGCTAATCGTGAAAAATCATCGCCAGCCTTAATCTTCTGAAGCAAATGCTGCGCTTTGGCTTCTGCTTTTTTCAACTCACCTGGCGTGGGTTCTTCTGACAACGGGATCACAATGTTTTGCACATGAAACAGATGCTCGGCTTTATCCGCTTCAAGCGAGGTTTTTAAATAATCTTCCACTTGCTGTGTCGAAATCACAATATCTCGTCCAACGGCTTGCTGCTGCATACGTGCTATCAACATTTCTTTACGCAAGTTTTCACGATAAGCATCAAACGTCATGCCTTCTTGATTCAGTGCTTCGCGTAACATCGCAAGCGTCATATGATTATCGGCTGCAATTTTACCAATCGTCTCATCTAACTCACCGTTATCAATCACCACCCCATTCGCTTTGGCTAATTGCAATTGAAGTGCTTCATCAATCAAACGATTCAGCACGTGTTTTTTTAAAGCACTTTCTGGAGGCAGTTCTGTTTTGCGTGCTCGTAATTGTTGACGCCACATATCGACTTGCGCGCTCAATTCACTTTGTGTGATGACGCCATCATTAACCACAGCAACCACTTTATCGAGCGCTTCGGCCCACACCGACAGCGACATCAACATTGAGCACATCAATAATAAACATCCAAAATATTTTTTCATGATTAAGTCCTAATTTTTTATCTAACGATGAAACACATCAACATACTCGGGTAAATAGGTTTTAATTGTACTGGCTGGATCATTGGTTGAAACCGTACCCAAACCTTTAAGTAAAACTTGCACATACGCACTGTTATTATAGGTGGGCTGGGTTTTATCAAGCGTTAAACTATTAAACGCACGGCCAGCATAAGCCCGCACAGCCCAACAACAGGTCTCGTATTGCACCCCTAAAAATCCCACCATTTGATAACCTTGGCTGATATTATAACTGTACACGCCGAGACTACTCCAGTTTTCATTTAATGGCCACGCATAGGCCCCCGTCGCTTGGTGTAGTGCGCCGCGGGATATCGTCCCGTCTTCGTGGGTTAATATATTTCCAGCAACCAAATAAGCATACCCTAACCGAACAATATGATTTTTCGCCGGCTCATAATGAAAATTAGCCTCGGCATTGTTCGTCGATTTTTGGTCAACATCCCACACAAAGCCACCATTAAAAGACCAATCTCGACTGAGATTCAGATCAAGATGCGTTGTTATGGGTGACAATTTGGCATCCGGTGCGGTATACCCGAGCATCAAGGCATTATCGTCACAAACGCCATCCGCCGCGTAACATAAGTTCACACGCCGCGGCGTAAAATAAGCTTGTTGTCCCACCGCAAGCACCGCCTTCTCCTCGCCCGTTTTTTGAGACAAGAAACGCGATTGAAACGCATACGTCAGTTGATTGGCATTCGAAATACGATCAAAGCCAGAAAAACGATTGTTTCGCATCAGTTGATCATAACGAAACATCATGTAAGCCGATTCAAACGCTGGAATTTGCGATTGATCGCGATACGGCACATAAAGATAGTAAAGCCGTGGTTCAAACGTCTGGGTATACGCCCGGCCCATGCCGCGAACATCACGCTCAAACACAAGGCCCGTATCGCCAATATAGCGTGGAATCAAACGATTAAACTCGGGTGCATACGTGCTCCCTTGGTTATGCAGACGATAATAATTTTCGACCAGCTGCACCTCGGGCTTCACATACCCCCATGGCTTCACCCACGCAAACGATGCATCTGGCATCACATGCACCCGCGGCCCTTCCAATTGCGTCGGATCGCTCACCGGCCAACGAAACAAATCATACTGCGCATTCAGATGCACCGAGCCGTTCCAAGGCAGATCATCGTATTTTCCATCCAAACGCAGTTGAGGTAGGCGCTCATAAATATATTTCACGCTATCTTGATTAATCGGATTAATCGTTTGATAC
The DNA here is from genome assembly GCA_009995425.1 of Legionella sp. GTDB lineage: Bacteria > Pseudomonadota > Gammaproteobacteria > Legionellales > Legionellaceae > JAALKW01. The sequence continues at coordinate 7,897 of JAACPN010000063.1, forward strand.
GACTGCACCAAAACATGCGCAAACCAATGCTCGTCGGTGTACGTCAACGAACCATCACGTAATAATTGACTTTGCGTCATCATCGTCATGTTATTACTAAAATCTTGTAAATAATAATCATCTGAAATTTGCTGATAATTAAGTTTTAATTTTAACCGATCCGTAAACGCGGTGTCTTCGCGCAAATAGAGCGACCAGCGATTATCCGAAACACCTTGAAGCTCGGGATAACTGGGTTGATGTACTTTGAGATACTCACGAAACGCACGGTCACCCGGCAAAAAATGACCGCCAAGCACGCCAGAACTATGCTCGGTCAAAAAACGCGTATCACCGCCTATCATGACGCCGCGAAGCGCATACACATGCGGTACAATCGTCGCGTCATAATTGGGAGCAATATTCCAATAATACGGCACCGATAAATCCACACCCCCAATATTAGAATAGCCATTGGTTGGCATCAAAAATCCGGATTTACGTGCTTTCGATGTCGGAAACGTGAGATAAGGCATGTACAACACCGGCGTGTCCTTGAAGACCAGCGCTGCATCACGCGCGGCTCCACGCCCTTTAGCGTCGTCGATTGTGAGCTCGCGCGCTTTGATCATCCACGCATTCTCTTGCGGCGCACAGGTTGTATACGTTGCATCGCGTAACCATAAATTACGATTCGCAAACCGCTGAATTAAACTCGCCCGCCCCCACGCAGGCAAACTTGCCCCTGCATTTTTGGTATCTAAACGATACAGAACCTGATTGAGCTCTCCGGTTTTATTCTCTGGATTAAGCTTCACACGATGCGCTCGCATCAACCGACCCGGCTCAGCATAAACCACATCCCCGACAAGCTCGATATTCGTCACGTGCTCTGTCTTAGGATCGCGATAAATATACGCCGTGTTCGCAGAAACCGCGCGATTATCATATTGAACTTCAACATGCCCTTGGAGTTTTGAACCTCCTGCGAGTGCAAACGAGACATCATCAGCGCGCAGCTGAATTAAGCTTGGATCACGGACCTCAGAAAAATAAGGCTTTTTTTTGTAAGCACCATAACACATGCGATTGCTTACATCCGGCTGCCAGCCCAGGTGCCGAGCAACCTGCGTACGTGACAGCAACACACAGGCCGCCACCGACTCGTTAAAAAGCAGACCAACGCAGATACAGGCAAGCAGAAGCTTCTGCTTCATGCGAAATATCGTATAAAATCCCATGTTCAGCGCCACAAAAATACCTTATGATGCACAAAAAAAACCATTTCTTTCCAGAAGGCGGAAAAGTATACCATGCTTACACGACAGAACACACTGCACACATGGCTCTGCAGCGTACTTGGAGATTTACCGTTTCATTTAACACCACTCGCCGGTGATGCGAGCTTTCGACGTTACTTTCGTATGCAACAAGGCAGCGCAAGCTATGTGGTAATGGATGCCCCTCCCGGCCAAGAAGGTCTTTTAGCATTTGTTCAAATTGCGAAATTACTAACCGACGCCGGTGTTCAAACGCCCCAAATTATTGCGTTTGACCTCGAACAAGGCTTTGCTTTACTTCAAGATTTAGGCGACACCGTGCTTTTAAACCGTGTTTTAAATGCATCTCCCGAACAAGCCACGCCCGACTATACGCTTGCACTCGACAGCCTACTTAAAATACAAACCTGTCGCACACACACACCTGAACTTAACACATTTGATATTCCCGCCATGGAACGCGAATTACAATTATTCCGTACGTGGTTTTTGGATCGCTGGCTTGGTATCACCCTCAGCAATCTTGAAGGAAATTTGCTCAACCATGCATTCAGCATCATAACCGACCAAATTATGCGACAACCGCCATGCTTTATGCACGGTGATTATCACTCGCGTAATCTCATGCTAACGCAAGCCACACCCGACGCCCCGCTCACCATGAGCGTCTTGGATTTTCAAGATGCCGTGCGTGGCCCGTTTACCTATGACTTGGTTTCACTCTTAAAAGATGCCTACATTCAGTGGCCTGAAGCCGTACAATTGCAATGGCTGAATTATTTTTACGATAAGCTACCCGAAACACACGGTTGGTCACGTGAAGACTTTAAACAGGGCTTCGAGATGTGCGGCCTGCAACGCCATTTAAAAATTCTCGGTATTTTCTGCCGATTAGACCAACGTGACGGAAAATCAGGCTATTTACGTGATTTACCGCTGACCTTGGACTATGCTTTAACATGTATGGAGCAATATGAGACATTGCGTCCTTTATATGACTTTATGCAAACACGGGTATGCCCGGTGTTTGAGGAGAAAATGAAAGCATGAACACGGCCTTTATTTTCGCCGCAGGTCGCGGCTCGCGCCTTCGGCCTTTAACCGACCGTATCCCGAAAGCGCTCTGCACGGTAGGTGAGCGTGCACTGATCGACTACCACTTAGAAAAACTCAATCAGCACCCAAGCATCACACGCGTTTTGATTAATCATGCCTATTTAGGTGATCAAATCCGCCGGCATGTTCAGAAAAAAAACTACGCCAACTTAGAGATTATCTATATTGCTGAACCACCTGGCGGCCTTTGCACTGGCGGAAGCTTGGTGTATGCCCGCAACAAACTGGGCAACGCGGCGTTTTTAGCCATCAATGCCGATGTGTTTACCGATTATGATTTTTCACGCATTAAGCTACCAGAAACCCGCTTGGCGCACCTGGTTTTGATTAAAACACCCGCCGATCATATGCCCAGTGATTTTGGCATCACCCGCACACAGCAATTATCTAACTCAGATAAACAGTATACATTTGCAGGTATTGCGTGTTATCACCCCCAATTATTTGAACATCAACCGCTTGGCCGTGCGTCGATTGCACCCTGGCTACGTGACGCAACCAACGCCGATCTTGCGACGGCGGAAGTGCATTCGGGTATGTGGTTTGATACGGGGAGCCCGGCTCGACTGGAGCGGGCACGGGCTGCGGCTCTGCAGTCAACATAACATAGCCAACAAGATAGCCCTTCCTTGATATTTCTTTGAATACCCATTGCATACCTATTAAGTATTGCGTATAATCAATACTATAATCAAAATTCTTTTGAGGTGAATCACATGTCAAAAAATATTCAAATGTCGATAAAAATGGAGCCCGAATTACACGACCAATTTATGGCTGCTGCTGCCGCAAATCATATGCCTGGCGCACAAGTTGTTCGACAACTCATGCGCAAATTTATTGCATTGCAAGAAGTACCTAATCAAACGACGGTAGAAGCCATGCAAGCAGCTGATCGAGGTGAAGGAACACCCTTTGCCACGGCGGAAGATTTGTTCAAAGATTTGGGTATTTAATGCTTCATCCTATTCAGCTCAGTCAATTTAAGCGTGATGTTAAGCGATGCATTAGGCGCAATAAAGATATGAGTAAGCTTCGCGAACTTATATCTTTGCTTATCGAAAACAAACCCATCCCCCAAAAATACAACGATCATCCTCTCAGGAACAATTGGAAACATCATCGTGATATTCATATTGAACCCGATTGGTTGCTCATCTATAAAATAGATGGCCACAATCTATACTTTGTGCGTACAGGCACACATGCAGATATTTTTTAAGTTGCCCTATCCCTAATTTTACGCAGCAGGTGTCATGTCGCCTTCGGGTGCTGGTTTGTGTTGCGTAGGCAGCTTCACTTGGACAAAATCCACGGCAACGCCCTTCACATGCTGATTAAAATAAGCTTTTAACCCACCGTCATCTGCCTCAACCGCTTGCTTAAACTCATTTAAGTCAACACGACGGGGTTGATTGTTTTCATCAGTTTTAACTTCTCCGTTTTCTGAGGCATGATAAAGATAAGGTGCACGAAATAACATCCCGTTACGTGCAAACCATGCATGAAACGAAACATCCAATCGCGCGATGGCGTCGGCATTTGCCGGCTTATCATTGAGCATATAACCACGATTGAGTTCACCGCCTTCAGCAAATTCAATACCGATAATAACCTTGTCGACCGGTGTGGCTGGCTTGTCTTTTTCTGTTGCTTGCGCACGCCGTACACTTGTATTCGCATAGTCTGGCAAGGGAAGCTCACCACGCCAAGGGTTGGTTGCAGACTCAGCACTTACCCTCACCTCATCGGCATACGCCTGAAACTTCACCACCAGGTTATGAAACTTACCCTGCAATCTACGCTGGGTTAATAAAGCCTCAAACTGTTGCGCTAAATAAGCGGCCGCTTCGGGTGTACTCGCCAAATCCATGCACTCAATCAACGTTTCTTTTGAGGGTAACAATGCTGTCATCCTACTCTCCTGCGTTTTACGTTTTTAATCAATCCAGTGGGTTTTTATAGTTTCCAACCACCGAAGAAAAGCTTTTCTTCTTCATCGAGTCTAGCGTAAATTCATCCACTTGAATCGCATCCCAACGTGCACGCTCAACGGCAAGCAGTTTCTTCATTTCATCTTCAGTAATTTTACCTTGTTCGACATGTTCCGCCAGTTTTTCTTTAACATTACCCGACTTCATGCGTTTTGCCCCATCCAGCTTTTGATACAGCGGTGCGGCTTCAACAAACGCTTGGAACGCTTCTTCGACACGATCCACCGGTTGAGTCGCATCACCGCTCATATAAATCGCCGCTTTTAAGCGATCACGGTAAGCATTGTTTTGCGTCATGAGCTTCGTTAACTCATGATCGAGCTTATCGCTGGGGTAGCACATGCGCCCGCCAAATGGAAAAGCGACCAACCGCATCAGGCCACCGAGAAGTTTGGATGGGAAGTTTCGACATAAGCCTAACAACGCTTGAGAGGCATGATGAAAACAATACGCCAAGGCCCAACGCGCGTGCATTTGATCCGCTTTATCCGCACCGTGCTCTTCGACTTGCCGTAACACCGCCATGGCTAAATACAAATAAGACAAGCCATCGCCTAAACGTGCTGACAAACGCTCTTTACGTTTTAAATCGCCACCTAAAACAATCAACGAACAATCTGCAAGCCATGACAGTGCATAACTCAGGCGTTCTAAACGCTGACACTCGCGCTTCATCGGATGCTTTTTGGGTACACTAATCAAGCGCCCGCCGGTCCAGGCTGCACACACCGTTTTCGCCATGTTACGTGCAAAATAGTACACATGCTTACCCAATAAATCTTGAAACGCGGCTTGATCATCGTTCGCAATCGCATAAAACTCATCCCGTAAATACGGATGACAGGCCATCGACCCTTGTCCAAAAATCAGCAAGTTGCGGGTCATGATGTTCGCCCCCTCAACCGTGACAGAAATTGGAATGCCCTGATAAAAATTACTGAGATAATTACGAGGTCCGACCACAACGGCGCGCCCGCCGTGCACATCCATCGCCGAATTTAAAATTTTCCGTGGCAATTCCGTGTTAAAATATTTCGTAATCGCTGAAGCAACCGAAGGTTTTTTACCTTCGTTCACCGCGGCAACCGTGAGTAACCGGGTGGCCATCACCATATAATTTAAACCGGCAATTTCAGCCAACTTTTCTTCAATCCCTTCAAATTGCGCAAGCTCGACCGAAAATTGACGGCGTAACCGTGAAAAGGCACCGGTGGTTACATAAGCGACCGATGACGACGCAGCACCCAGTGCCGGTAACGAAATGGAACGCCCTATCGACAAGCATTCCACCAGCATTTGCCAGCCACGCCCGGCTTCTTTTTGGCCACCAATAATGCTGGTGATGGGCGCAAAAACATTCTCGCCGCGAATCGTACCGTTCATGAACGGCTGTTCTGCTGGCAAATGCCGGTTTCCAATCTCTAGATTTTCAGCATCACGAGGGATCAGCAAGCAGGTAATCCCCTCGCTGCCTTTGCCTTTCAGCAGGCCATCCGGATCTTTTAAATCGACCGCAAGTCCAATCAGTGTTGCTATAGGCGCCAATGTTATCCAACGTTTGTTGAGCGTTAAACGCAAGCCCAGCACTTTTTTGCCGTCAATTTCACGCTCAACCACAATCGCTTCCGATTGAATCGACGTTGCATCGCTGCCGGCTTCAGGCTCCGTTAAGGCAAAGCACGGAATGTCTTCACCCGACGCCAAACGCGGCAAATAATAATCTTTTTGCTCTTTCGTACCGTAATGCTGAAGCAATTCACCCGGCCCAAGCGAGTTAGGCACCATCACACTCACCGCCGCCACACCCGAACGGCTCGCAAGCTTCATCACAACATCGGAATGCGCACGGCCTGAAAAGCCTTTACCGCCGTATTTTTTATCAATCACCAACCCAAAAAAACCGTTGGCTTTCATAAAATTCCAGACATTTTCAGGTAAATCTTGCGCTTGCGTGATTTCCCAGTCATCCACCATGCTGCACAGGGTTTCGGTTTCGTTGTCTAAAAACGCTTGTTCTTCATCCGTCAAAACGGTTTTAATTTTGGATAAAGCCTTCCAATCCGGCTCACCCCGAAAAATAGACTCCTCAATCCAGGTATCGCCGGCATTTAACGCCTCTTCTTCGGTTTTGGATAATTTAGGTATCGCTTTTTTGGCGCGTTTAAAAATAAAACGCCCGAGATGCTCTTGCATAAAAGGCAAGCGTTGAAGTGCTATCACCCCGGGAATCACAAGCCAGAGCAATATGCCCGGTATCCACGACAAACCCACCACGGTGGCTAAGAGCAAATAAACCGCACTCCCTATTTCCCACACCACGGCTTTTTCACCACGTGCTAAGATAACCAGCGTAAACGCTATATATATAAGAAATAATATCATTGCCATATCCATTTATCCTTCATCCATTCGCAGTAAATACTCGACGATTAGCCCAGAGGGGCACTAACCTTCGAGTATATACTGGGATAAATCAGAAGACCAATGTCTATTAAAAAGAATTACGATTTACCGGGCCGCGAGGTGGTGGACGCGTCATTGTCACGACGGGAATCGGCGTTTAGGTCTTGCTGAGACTGTTGTTGCTGATTATGCTTATCCACGGCGTCTAGTCCAGCAGCAGGTGTAGAGCTCGAAGAGTCCATCGGAGTTATTGGTATGTTGCTGAGGGCAGCGTTAGCGGCAGCGGGCTTAGGCGGTTTAGGCGGTGGAGCGGCAGCGGTAGCGGTCGCTTGATTATCTAAGCTCGCTTTCCCAGCAATTATTCCGTTAGCATACTGCTGAGCTCCCGTTTCTCCTCGTCGAAAAGACTCCTGAGATGCAGCGATACACGCAGAAGCAGCTTCAGCGTTACCAAATATTTGGTCTATTAATGCGTTCTCTGTTAATTCCACTAAATTAGACTCGGTTTTACTCGCATTATCATAAAATGGTTGCTCCCCCGATTCTGAATAAGCCTCAAAAGCACTTTCAGTAGAAAGATCAGATACTTCAGACTGGGCATCATCATCATTCGACTCATCGACATTCTTGCTTGCGGTTGATTCATTATGAATCACGGCTAACCCTGCTTCTCTCCCCGCTTGCCGTGCCCGTATTGTTTGATCTTCATCTGAATTAGAACTTTCATTGATAACCTCGGCATAAGCAGCGTTTGCGGCGGCTTTGGCGGCAAGATTTTGTTTAATCATGTCATCTTGAACCGCCAAGCTCTCCTCTCCGGCTTTTCTTGCAGCTAATGTCGCCTTTACAAATGCTCCTGGCTTATCTTGCAAGACGCGATCATATTCTTCTTTTGCAGCCTGAGCAGCTATTGGATTAGCCAAAACAGCACGATCACGTGCAGCATTTTTATCCGTTGCCTTAAGAAGATTAGCATCTGTCGTCAATCGAGGTGCTTGACTTCCTAGCTGAGCCAGCCCGGCTTTTATTGCAGCAGACTGATGCTCAGCATCATTTTTGTATAATGCTTGGCCGCGCCATCCCGTTGGTTTAGTTATAATTTTATTATAAGCTCCTATTGCAGCAGGATTATCACTATCAATAATTGCCTGCATATTCACTTCCGCTTTCAAAACCTTTCGTCCAGCCTCTCTTCCTGCGGCGTTGATCTCTATTTTCTGTTGGGGACTACGATTATTGCCAGAGATCGAGTTCGCAGCATCTATCTCTTTGGCTTTAGCATCCCGAGCTGCATCTTTTGCAGCGTTAGCCTCTGGATTGTTTGCAATTTCGTTATCAATCGCCTCATGTTTTTTGGTATTAGTGGCTAGATCCGTCGCGGCCGTCAAATCACCAGCGACAACATGGGATTCTAAAGTAAAATCTGCTGTTTTTCCGATCATAGCTCCAATCGCCACGGCTCCTGCAATAAATGCTTTCTTACCCAGTAAACCCACGGTTTTAGCAACATTGAAGCCTATGTTCAACACCGTATAAGGAACCTTAGCGACTGTTAAGGCTATATCCGCCGCCAAATACAAAGCACTTTCGACGCCTTTGCCTAGCGTTAGAAAGGCATCAATCGGATGAAATGGATGTCCAATCCCGGTCAACTGCCCCAAAAAAACAAAGGGTGTTGCTGCAATACCACGAAGACCACCTCCGCACACATGACTATCCTCACTCATGAATCCTTTAAATAAAGAAGGCCTATCGTCCGCTCTAGGTCCTGTAACAACTAAACCGCCATTCTTAATATGAACCTCACCAAACCGATCGTCAGCTCCTCCTAACAGGATAGAACCAACGCCACCTGCAATACGACCGAGCCCTTTGAGTAAACCAAAACCACCCCCGATGGTTTTAGCTGCTTCCAATAAACTCTTATCTCCACTTGCTAGACGATCAGTACGTGTTCCGAAGGCAGAATCCATGGATTGATGAAGTTTAGTTTGCGCGGCCTCAAGTTCTGATTGTGCGCGTTGTAACTCTCGCATCGCATTTGTTTTTTTTTCGTCCGGCCCTCCAAATATTCGAGGAAGTAAGAATGCAGAAAGTCTCTCTCCTCGAGTAAATTCATTCCTTTGTGTACCAGCATACAAAGCAGATCCGTTCTTATTCAAGTCATCTATAAAGCGACGCCCCTCACGACTCTTTGCCCAAGTATTATTACCATCCAATCCTTGTGCTGCATCGTAGGTTGCTTTGGCCCGAATAAACGCTTGAGCACGATCCCTTACCGCCGCTTTTTCAGCTTCAATCCCTATTATTGCTTCTTCTAAGTTTTTCTTGGCAGCCATAGCACTCACTCCACTGAATCATGGTTCATCGCATGTTGTGAGTTAAGTATAGAAGCAATATGGTTTAAATCAAATCAATAGAGTTTTTTGGATATTTTTTTTACAAACGAACTCACCTTAAGCACGACGCTTGACTCGCATCTCAAAGTCATTAAAAATTCTTCGTTGTCAATAAACTTGAAGCTGGTTAGAAAGTCCTTCTCCCGCGGGCGGGAGAAGGTGCCCGCAGGGCGGATGGGGGGAGGGCAAGATTAAATAAAAAACTTACGAATGGAATCGAACAAGATGAACATAACAAAAGCACGCTTACTTCGAAAAAAAAGCACACCCGCAGAACAAGAATTATGGAAATATTTGAGAAATAAGCGATTTAAGTCATTAAAATTCAGAAGACAATATCCAATAGGGCCCTATATTGTTGATTTTGTTTGTCTCAATCAAAAACTGATGATTGAGTTAGATGGTCGTCAACATCTAGAGCAAATCGTATATGATACCGAACGTACTCAATACCTGGAGCATTTTGGTTTTCGTGTTTTAAGGTTTTGGAATCATGACGTGTTTCATCAACTTCCCTCCGTACTTGTGACGATTTCGAATAACATACTGTTTTAAGTGGTTAGCCTAAATTTTTTGATCACCCCCCCCATCCGCCCTGCGGGCACCTTCCCCCGCCCGCGGGAGAAGGGCTTTCTAACCAACTTTCCGTCTAAAGACGTGACCAAGCTTCGACCTATTCATAAGGGATAATCTTGAATAGGTTATACAAGTGATCCCATGAATTTGAGATACGAGTTATCATATATTGAAGGCGACTATTTCTTGCCAAGGCAACACGACAATATTTTCAGCTAAATGATAACGATGGGGTGTTTGACAAACGATGTACGCCAAATCTGTTTCATATTCTTCCATGAATTTTTTTAAATGACGCGCATCATGCATATCGGGTTTATCATTCCATTTCACTTCGATGGGCGTATAACGATGCGCAATATCAAGCACATAATCGATTTCTGGGCCCGCTGCATCACGCCAGTATCTTACGTTGATTTGTGGTGATCGTAATTGACTTTGATAAACCAATTCATTGCCAACATAATGCTCAAATAAATCGGCCATAATTTTTTTGGGCAAGCCCGTGCCTTCATTTGCACATACCCGACGAACCCCTAAGTCAAAAAATAAATATTTGGGTGATTTGACTAAGCGTCGTTTTGTATAACTTTCTGAAATGGGATCGATTCTTAAGATAAGCATGCAGTCTTCAAGAATTTGATAGTAATTTGCGATCGTCGTATCTGCAACCCCAAGATCGTGCGAAAGGCGCGTAAAATTGAGTTGCTTGCCTGCGTCTCCTGCTGCAATTTCAAGAAAACGTGAAAAACTACCGATATTGCGAACCAACGCTTCTGCCCGAATTTCATCCTCTAAATAAGTACTCACATACGAATACAAATCAATTTCTTGTGATTGCGCGTCAGCATCATTCATGATGCCGGGCAACGTGCCGTATAATAAAATATGCTCTAAATTCCGATTACCGGAATTTTTTGTACCTCATCAATAAAAATCAACGGCGGTTTTTTAAATTGCTTAATTTTTTCTTCAAGCTCTTTTTCTAATAACGCCGGATCTTTTTCATAACGTTGACGTGTTGTGATACGTGCAAACGTATACTGAAGATCAGGCTTGCAGCAATTCTAATTTTAAATTTTTCAACA
>JAACPN010000064.1 GCA_009995425.1 Legionella sp.
CACAAGAATCCTGTCGGGCCGCATCCTGAGCGTGGTTTTTAAAAGCTGCGTCATGCTGACATCAAGTGTGGTGTGGTATTGAACACAGTTTTCAGCCGCACATTGAATTTCGCCGGTATCTTCAATGATAAAAACGCGCTCTGAAGGTGCGCTTCTAACCATGTCACTGATAATGGCATTCACTAACGTGGTTTTACCTGAGCCCGTGCCGCCAATGACCAAAATATTTCTATGGGTGAGCACGGCTTTTTTAATCACCTCACACTGCGCATCCGTCATAATCCCAGATTGAACATAGTCATCGAGTGTAAAAACAGCGATGGCCTTTTTACGAATAGCGAAGGTTGGGCTTGATACCACGGGCGGCAACTGGCCTGCAAAGCGCGAGCCATCCAGTGGCAATTCACCCTCAAGCATCGGCTTAAAACGCGTCACCTCTTTACCGTGAAAGCCTGCAACAGTTTTGATGATGGATTCGGCCCGGCCCTCACTTATGCTACCAATGCAGCGCATCGTCTCGCCAAGCCGTTCTTGCCAAAGTTTGCCATCGGCATTACGCATGATCTCAACGGTTTTTGGGTCGTTTAATGCGTTTTCGATCAAGCCACCTAAATCACGCCTTAACTTTTCACGGGCTCGATCTTTAACCGTTAACCCTTGTTCTTCCTGCGCTTTCATACGGTTAATTCCTGCACTTAAACTTGCTGATTAAACGGTCAACAACGCTTTCTTTCTCAGACGCTACGTCACGAAACCAATTGTCTTTTTGTCGTTCGCGAAAGATACGTCGTTGGATTTCATCACGGTGAACCGGGATAGATTTGGGCGCATCAAAGGCCAGGCGGATTTCACCATCCCGATAACCGACCACCGTGCAGTAAACGTCGTCACTGATAACCACCGATTCTCCAACTCTTCTTGTTAAAACCAACATATGTTTTCTCCTTTTGGTTATTTAAATAAAAATGCTTTGCACTGTTTAATGCTGGCTGCCGCAACTTCTTTTGAGGCAGGAATAACGGCTTTGGGTGCAACATAAAACGTGGTGCGTTTTTTAATCTCACGACAACAACGAATCATCTGTGGCAATGTGGGCGGCATCTCACAAAAATCGCGGCACTCAATGATGGCTCGGTTAAGCGTGTCATCACTGAAAGGCTTTAAACCTTCTAACCATTCTTGTTTCGCAAACGCTAAAAACCCATCGCTCTTGAACTGGCTGCGCCACACATGCCCGTAAAAGACAGCAAAACGAGTAAATAGCTGCTCAATCCGCTGTTTATTGCTATCGGTAGCTTTGCAGGTTGATGATGTTGTTTGATTCGCTGAGTTTGCATTCATCTTCACCGTCGTCTGTTGTGTCTGCTGCTCCTGCTTCTGGGTTCCAGAATGGATCAGTGGCTGTTGCTTGAGTATGTGTGCGACGCTTTGCATTTCTATTCTCCTGTTTTACTTCAATCTTGATTTCATCTTCCCAGCATTTTTGTAGCAGCCAATTGGCAGCGTATTTCCAAGGGGGTACCCATTCACCGCGTGCTTCTTTGGCTGTTCGTGCTTTGATTTGCATTTCAAGTGCTTGCAGCATGATGCGGAGTAATGCTTCATCTGGGTTGATTTGCTTGAAGGTTTCGAATGCACGTTTCCGAGATTTTTTCTCGGGGTAAAGCAACCAAAATTGCTCGAACTTTTTCTGTAAAAAAATATATAAATAATTATTTTCTTTTAGAGGTATGGCGGCTTTTGGGGGTTCGGCTATGACGGCTTTTGTCGTCTCAATCTCTGTAAGGCCAGTGTTTACGGGGTTTTTCTCGGATGGCTTTGTGGCGGCTTGCTGTGGCGGGTTTATGGCGGCTTTATTTTGGACGGAATAAGGCTTTGTCGCCAAAACGCATTTTAAAATAAGTTGCATGCCCTTGGACTGCACCTCAATTATGCCCGCTCGCACAAGACCAGACACTGCACGACGCACTTGATCACGTGAAAAACTTTGGCTTTTAAGACCCTGATGAGGCTCAACATAAAGCTGCTCGGAGATCGATTGATAACTGATACGTCGTTTTATGCCTGTCACGCCTGTTTTAGTATCCATATACGGCCTAATTCCTCTGAGATAAGTCAGTTGCTGGATATGAGATAAGCCACTCATAGCTTCCAGCTCCTCACTATTCACCATAAAATCCATGATTAATGCATCATCCTGGTTATACATCTCGTTATTATTTTATTTGTGTGTTATCTTTATTAATAGATAATCACAATAAAATTACACTTAACGTGTAATTATCAACGACAATATTATACATTAAGTGCATTGTCAACGTTTAAATTTATTACTTTGGGAAAAGGTATTTTTAGTGATCAACATTAAAGAAAAAATCGGACAACGAATTTTAGAAGAGCGAAAAGCTAAGCAGCTGACTCGAAAAGCACTTGCCGAGCTTACAGATGATTTAAAGCCCTCACGCATCGCTAATTGGGAAAGTGGATTAAGAACACCAGGGCCAGGAGAAATTAAGCAACTGGCCGAAGCACTAGACATTGCGCCTGGGTATTTGATGTGTTTAACCGATGACAAACAACTAAAAACAGAGTTTCCTTGGTTGGGTGCGTTGGTGCCGTTGTTAAGCGCCGAGCAAGCCTGTGATCCGCATGCGTGTATTCAATTAATAAAAGAAGATCGTGCAGGTGATTCCGCTTCTTTTATCCCGCTTAGTCCTGAATTATCACAAGGATTGGGAGAAAATGCCTTTGCATTGCGCATGCAAGATGACAGCATGACGCCAGAGCTTCATGTTGGTGATGTTTTGATTGTAGATCCAGATCAAGCTATTCGGCCAGGTGGGTTGGTTGTGGTGCAGCTTCAGGATAGTCATGGGGTTACTGTGCGGCGTTATAAGCAGTTGTCGGCCACTAATCCTATACAAAAATATGAGCTCATTGCGGTGAATGAGAATTGGGCTAGTATTCAGGGGGAAGTAGGATGTGAGCATCAAGTCATAGGAGTCATTGTTGGATTTATTAGAGTTTTGTAAACTATAGTTTACACATGTTAATTATCTTCTGTTTCATTAAATCCCAAAATACGTTTGGCTCGGCTCCAGACATGATCATAAGTCATTATCGATAAATTGTGATAACTAGAATTCAAAATACGATATGCTTCATTTTGCTTGTCGCTCCAGTCATTTGATCGACCGAAAATCAAAACACAACGAGGTTTTATAATTTTAACATTACCGACTTTTTCCAAAAATTTCGAACTATTAGCCTCGCGCTCAACTTCATAAATGTATTTTGTAGCTTGGGTGATGGCCTTTATTAAATCAGATGACGGTACATAATTTCCATGGTCTTTATTATTCGCCCAAAATTGTAAACCGCCTTCAGGTCTTTTTATCTCTACAATATCCAAAAATCCATCATATGCTTGCATCAAGTAGTCAGCAATATTGCCTGTATCTATATTACGTTCGTCCAAAATTCTTACAAATTCACTTCCCAAAACCCAATTATTGCGATTGAACCACTCCTGCCACTTGTATTCGACTAGATCCTGCTCAAGCATTGCTTCAAACTCTTGAACCGCCTTTATTCTCGAACGATGTTGAAGCCCAATGACAAGCTCATCCGACAAGATATTATTTTGGGTAATAAAATCTAAAACTTTTTGTTTATCGGGAACGTCGAAAATTGATCTCAAATTATCAATTTCATCCTGCTCCAATTCTTGGTCAATTGAAATATATTTTTTTACCCCTTTTTTAAACGGATCGTAATTTTCCTCAATAAAATGGAGCAATTCTTGAAACTCTTCATTGTCTAATGTTAGCTCACTTTTAGGGTTTTCATTTTCCAAAGCATTAGGCATAAAACTTTTTTTATTATATCGTCCAATTTTCAGGCAAATATCTTCCTGCTCTTTTTTATGGGGAATTTTCCAAAAAGCTGCTTTCGTAACCGTCCTTGGTTTTGTTTGCAGTACTCTGTGAAGATAGTCAATCCCTTTTTCAGTTGTCTTTATAGTCGCCATGTTCATTCACCAGTTACAGTATAAAAGCCATTAATTTTTACTCCAATGCTCACTCAAAGCCGCGGCCTGCTCCATAACCAAATTAATCGCATCAGCCTGTTTATCTGGTGGATATTTATATCGTCGTAATATAATACGAATCAAGTTACGCATTTTTGCGCGCACACTCTCCCTTTTTTGCCAATCGACACTCACGCTGCTACGTAACTTTTGGGTCAGCTCTTGGGCTATTTTTTTTAAAATTTCATCACCCAACTCTCTTATAGCGCTTTCGTTTTCTGCTAAAGCATCATAAAAAGCCAATTCATCATCATTTAAACCAAGTTCTTCACCATGCTTATTGGCTTCAGCAAACTCCTTCGCCATTTGAATAAGCTCTTCAATAATTTTGGCTGTCTCAATTGCTCGGTTATGATATTTTCTTAACGATGCCTGCAAGCGGTCACTGAATTTTTTTTCTTGAACCACATTGTTTCGAGTTTTGGCCTTAATATTGTCATGAAGTAATCTCTCCAATAACTCAACGGCTAAGTTTTTATAAGGCATGTTAGCCACATCTTCTAAAAACTCATCGGACAAGATACTAATATTAGGTTTCTCCAATCCCGCCAAGTCAAAAATATCTTCTATCCCCTCTGATATAACAGCGTTATCAATAATCAACTTAATGGCTGAATTTTTATCGATGCCTTTGCGATCACTTCGGGAAGCTTTTTGAATGACTGATTTGATGGCTTGAAAAAATGCAACTTCTTCTCTGCATGCGCGTGCTTCATCCAAGGTTCCGCACAAGCTGAACGCCTTTGATAAAGCCAATATTTCGTCTAAATAACGTTTTTTTCCATCATCCAAACCAAGGATGTGGTTTGCAGCAGGCGCTAATAGCTGATGCGCGTTTGTTCTATAACTGGAATAATCAAAGCCGTGATACATATCACGTACAATATCAAGTCGCTTTAAAAACTCCGCCAGTGCCTCATTCAAATCAACCGTGGTACGGCCTTTGCCACCAGCATTGGCATAATTTTTCAATGCTGATTTAAGCTCATTGGCAATACCTATATAGTCAACAACCACGCCACCTTTTTTATCTTTAAAGACCCGATTGATACGGGTAATGGCCTGCATCAGGTTGTGGGCTTTCATGGGTTTATCAATATACATGGTATGCGCACAAGGAGCATCAAACCCAGTCAGCCACATGTCCCGAACAATAACCAGTTGTAAGTCATCACTTGAATCTTTAAAACGCTTTTCGATATCCTCTTTAACCTTTTTCGCATGTAAATGAGGCTGCATAGCGGCATCATCACTAGCAGATCCGGTCATGATAATTTTAATTTTTCCGTAACGTGGATCCTCACTGTGCCAATCCGGTCTTTCGGCAATAATGGCATCATACAGTTGTACGGCGATATGTCGGCTCATGGCCACAATCATGCCTTTTCCGCGGGTAGCAGCGGTTCGTTCTTCAAAGTGATTAACAAGATCGTGGGCTACCTGCTGAACACGCTTTTCAGCGCCGACAAGTTTTTCAAGCGTCGCCCATTTGCTTTTGAATTTTTCACGGTTGGCCAGTTCTTCGTCTTCTACCAGCTCGCCAACGTCTTCATCAATTTCTTTGAGGATCTCAGCATCTAAATCAAGCTTCGCCAACCGGCTTTCATAGTAGATGGGAACTGTTGCACCATCCCTAACGGCATCCTCAATATCATAAATTGAAATATAATCACCAAATACCGCGCGAGTATCACGATCTTCACCCTCAATAGGTGTACCGGTAAAACCAAGAAAGGTGGCATTAGGAATTGCATCGCGTAAATGTTTGGCATAACCATATTTAAAATTGCCATCATCTTGAAGCATGGCATCAAAACCATACTGACTTCGGTGTGCTTCATCGGCAATCACCACAATATTTTCCCTGTCAGATAACATCGGAAAATGGCCTTCATTATTTTTCAAGGCAAACTTTTGGATAGTGGTAAATATAATGCCGCCAGCCGGTTTATTAGCCAAGACTTCACGTAACGAATCAATACTATCCACCTGTACTGGCTGCTGACCAAGAAGCATGGTGGATTTGCAAAACGTGTTGTATAACTGCCCATCCAAATCATTACGATCCGTCACTACCAATAAGGTTGGATTTTTCATTTCAGGCTGTTTAGTTAACTTGCTGGCAAAACACACCATGGAAATAGATTTACCCGAACCCTGGGTATGCCAAACTACACCTCCCTTACGGTGTTTCTTGTTGGCTGCCTCAATAGCTGAGCTCACCGCTTCTCTAACCGCATGAAACTGATGATAACCAGCAATTTTTTTAATAATATCTTTGCCGTCATCTTCAAATAAAATAAAATACTGTAAATAATCCAGCAATAACGCTTTATCAAAAAATCCACGAATCAATGTTTCAAGTTGATATTCCAGCAACGGCTGATCGGCTTCATCTTTGACGGTGCGCCAGTACATATAACGTTCTTCAGAAGCAGTCAATGACCCGATACGCGCATTTAAGCCATCACTGATGACGCATGCTTCATTGAAGATGAATAAATCTTCAATTTCCTGTTTATAGGTTTCAACTTGATTATAAGCTTTGAATATATCAGCTGATTCGTCAGCTGGATTTTTCAATTCAATCACGCTGATAGGGATACCATTGATAAATACGACCAGATCAGGTCGGCGATTCATCTTGGTTCCTTTCACCGTAAACTGATTCACAATCAGAAAATCATTGTTTTCGGGACGATGAAAATCAATCAACTTGATTCGCTCAGCTTGCCAGCCCTCTTCTGTTTTTACATCCAGCTGAATACCTTGGGTCAGCATCTGGTGAAAAGACAGGTTATTTTGAATCAAACTGGCTTTCTGAGGTTTCTTCAATTTGTCGATGGCTTCGCTAATGGCACTTGTAGGTGCATCTGGATTTAGGCGAGTTAAGGCTATGTTTAAGCGGCCTTCAATCAAAACTGATTGATAATCAGCTCTTTGTGGGTTTGCACCATCATAAGCAATATCGGGACCGTATAAATAATCATAACTCAGTTCTTTAAACCATTGGATAGCCAGTTGTTCAACTTGATCTTCGTTAATCATCTTCTGGCTCCAGGTTTAAGTTAGAGACATCGATCTCGCCTGATAATAATTTTGGTAATAATAACGTTTTTATATCATCTAATGTGTTGGTTTCTTGAATATTTTCATTAACCTGCTCAAAAACATTCCGACAAAATTTATCAAATCTCTCAATAATATTTTTTGGCGGAGTTAAAATACTATGCTTCTCAATCCAATTCTTTGATAGATGTAATACGGTGGTTCCAGACGTATAGCCTAAAATATAGTTTTGAAATAATTCTGTTTTAAAATAAAAAAACAAATAGCCTATGGAAAAATGCTCTTTGATAATTCTAACAATTCCAACATCCAAAGATGCAACTAATGTTTCTATATTTTTATCTTCTATGACAATAGCAGGCTTTCCAATTACATCAGCATTTTGAGTAACATCTGTGTATGCAATAATTAATTCGCCCGGCTTAACTTCTTGCTCACTTTTATATTTACCATCATATTGCTTTAGGCCGTCTAATCTATACCCACCACCTCTTAAAAATGATTTAAGAGTAACTAACGCTGTTGAGGATGGTTGAAGTTCAGAACTTTTATAAGATTTTCCTTTTATCACAGTTATAAAATTCGATAGAGAATTAATTTTCCATCCCTTCGGAATCACCCCAAGCTCACTTTCTTCAAATTCACTGGGAAATAAATTTAATATTTTTCTAGAAATGCCAAGATCTTTTGCAATCGCATCGTACTCATCAACACTCTTCGCATTGGCCTTGGCATGAATCGGGTCAAAATCTACAAACCAAGATTTAAACATGGCTTGCGCTATGGATTCCAAGGTTTGATTAATTTTTTTGTTGAGTTCGATTTTGTCTTCTAGGGTTGAGAGGACATACGCTATCGCTTTTTGTATCTTTAAAGGTGGTAATTCAATAGTTAAATTTCTAAAGTCCGTTTTATTAAATTTAGGTTGAGCACTACCTGAGACAATATTACCTATCTTTTGTTGACCAAGAGGTGAATAAAAACTGTAGTAAAGATATCCTTGATCTATAAAGTTTGGATCAGGCTTTAGTAAAACGGTATTTGGACCTAGCGTCATAGGTTGATTTAATTCCGGCGCCTTAAAGACTGTACCAAAATTAGCGCCAACATTAGATATAATTACATCATTTGGTGAAACGGTACTCTTTTTTAGAAAATCATAAGAATTTTTATCAACATATATGAAATTACCATTCCAATTATTATTATAATCAACCAAGCGTATAAGAACTGCATAATCAGGATAGTCTAAATAAGTCACATTCTTTTTTAAAGATGCAAAGCTCCCATTAGCAACATAATCAGTAACGTTTATTATATCACCGACCCGATATGTTTTTAACTTAGAGCACATAACCAAGCTCCATCAAATTCTTTCTAATCTGATCTTCAAGCTTGGCAGACTCAACAAACTGTTCAGCAAGTAAACTCGTTAAACCTTGCATCTTTTCATTAAAACTCACGCCATCGTCTTCAACATCCACCGCCCCAACATATCGCCCCGGCGTTAAGATATATTCATGCTTGGCAATTTCCTCTACTGTTGCTTCAAAATATCTACCAGCAACATTTTCATAACCTTCTTGTTTACGCCATTTATGAAATACCTCGGCTAACTCACGAATATCATTATCCGAAAAAAGTTTTTGCTTGCGGTCAATCATATACCCGACATGCCTTGCATCAACAAACAGGGTTTTGCCTTTTTGAGCCTTGTTTTTATTTAATATCCAGATACAAGCGGGGATTTGTGTATTGCTGAATAATTGAGCGGGTAAAGCCACGATGGCTTCGACCAAGTCCGCCTTAATGATAGCTTCGCGAACCTCTTTTTCACCACTGGTGTTGCTGCTCAACGAGCCATTAGAAAGCACCAGACCCACCACACCATTCGGGCTGGTGTGGTGTAACATGTGCTGCATCCAGGCAAAGTTGGCGTTACCCAAACAGGGTTGACCATATTTCCAACGGCTGTCACCATCGAGCGATCCGTCCCACCACTCTTTCATGTTAAAAGGTGGATTAGCCAGAACATAATCAGCGCGTAAATCAGGGTGTTGATCTTTAGTGAAGGTATCAGCTGGCTCTTTACCGAAGTTAAAATCAATCCCACGAATAGCCATGTTCATAGCAGCTAACCGCCAAGTAGTCGGGTTTGATTCTTGTCCATATACTGAAATATCGCGTAACTTACCGCTGTGTTCTTCAATAAATTTTTCAGAGGATATAAAAAACCCACCAGAACCCATGGCAGGGTCGTACACGCGGCCTTTAAATGGCTGTATCATTTCTACAATCAAATTTACGATCGATTTAGGTGTATAGAATTGACCGCCTTTTTTACCTTCGGCTGAAGCAAATTGGCCTAAAAAATACTCATACACATGCCCTAAAATATCTTTTGATTCCATGCCGTCATAGTGAAATGGGATGGTCGCAACCAAATCCAGCAAGTCAGCTAATTTGGAATGATCAATTTGTAATTGGGAAAAGTCTTTTTTCAGAATTCTTTTAAGTTTAGGGTTTTCTGCCTCAATCAATGCCATGGCATCATCAATCAGTTTTGCAGCACCCTTAAACTCGCCGCCTAACTCTAAGGGCGCGCCTAATGACAAACGGATGTTGTCCTGCAAATAACTCCAGCGGGCAGCTCTTGGCACCCAAAATACGTTTTTTTCGGTGTAGTAATCTCGAGTTTCTAATTCTTCTTTGAGAATATCCTCTTCGATATCTTCGCCCAGATAATAATCATGCTCAGGATTAACAAAAGCCGCGCGTAGTTCTTCCCGGCGAGTTTCGAAGCTGTCCGAGACATATTTTAAAAAGATGATACCAAGCACAACGTGCTTGTAAACTGCTGCATCCAACGATGGTAGTAATTTATTAGCCGAAGTCCAGAGCTTGGTTTCCAGGCTTTTTAAGAATTCATGTTCAGTCATACGTTATAAATCCATGATATCCGTTATGTAAAAAATGCTTCATCAACTTCATACAACTCCATCGTTGAATGATGCACCCCTAGCTTAAATTGCATCAACTGCTTCACGAGCTGCTCACCATTCATCAGAGCAATCGGTGTTTTATCTGTTTGTGCTGCCTCTTTCATGGCACCTTTACTAAAATCACTGGTCGTAATAATTAAGCCTTGCTCATGCACGCCAAGACTACCTCTCACTTGCTGTATCGTAGGTGATTGGATATTATTCTTCCATCTTTTCACCTGAACAGCCATCTGATTACGCACAACCCCGCCAACAACTAACGTGCCACGCACATCAATTCCGCCATCATTACTGTACTTCGTCACCTCGACCATATCAAAACCCATTTCACCCAAAAGCAATGAAATCAACTCTTCAAATTCATCGGGCTTCATGGACAACAAGTGCTCATGCAATGTTTTACGTATTTGTTGGTTATGCTGTTCAATTTGCAAAGCAAGGCCTGGTTTTATCCATTGGTCTAACCCTACATAACCACGACCATGTAAGGTAAACAGCGGTTGGCTTCCATTTTGTTTTTGGCGTTTATTTTCTGTAATAATCTGTGCATACATCGTGGCATCAGGTGTTTTCCCTTCTGTTTTAAGCCAGCCTAATGCCAACGCTTTTTCTGTAATGAGTTTGTAATGCATTGGTTTGTTATGGCTAAATTCTTCAAGCACTTTTTGAGCGCAGTCTTTAAAAGAAAAACCGCCTATTTCAAGCTCAGTTTTTTGCTCTAATGACTGTTCTACGAGGAAATTCTTATCAACTTTTTGCTGATGATTACGTATTGCAAAGGTCTGAGGGGCTACTTGTATAAAAATTGACTGACCACCGTTTTTTTTGATATCTGAATAAATACGAGCGCTTACGGTAGCAGCTGGTGTTTTTCCAGCCGTCTTCCAAAGGCCAGCATTAAGCATTTGTTCTGTAATTGCCTTTGCATGCAATGGAATACCTGCTTTATGTAAAACATCAATGATCGCCGCTTCAATTTTCATTCGTGATATTTCATCTCTGTTTAACAATAAACCAAGGATTAAAACGCTTTTAGCATTAATCGTCTCCGCCACAAGATCCATCGTCGTATCCATCATCATAACCGTCGCTATAGCTATTCTTGGCACCCTTCAAAAGTAAAAAAACAATATAACCTATGAATAACTGCAACATGATTGCCTCCGATAGAAATAACAACTCTACGCGCCACATGGACAACATATTGTACACTAAAGTTTAAATGAATTCACCAAAACATTAAAAAATGGACATTCTGGAAAATAAATTTACTTCCTCCATCTGTTCAATATGACTAACTCGAGCATCAAGTAACATCGGACTATACACCACCACCGCCATACACTTAGCCCTTGAAAGCGCCACATTAAGCCGATTCTTATTAAACAAAAAATCAGCCCCACGAGGTGATTCATTCGCATGACTGGCACACATACTTAGAAAAACAACAACTTCTTCTTGCCCTTGAAATTTATCAACACTGCCTACTTTTGCCTGCTCACCTAACGCAAGGCGTAATTTATTCACCTGATGATTATAAGGTGCCACAAACAACATATCGCTCCAATTAAGTAGTCTTTCTTCGTCCTCTTTTGTGATAAACGTCCTACCCAGCAATTCGTTAGTAAGCTTCACAATACACGTCACTTCTTCATCACTGGCTTGCGTATTCCCCTCATGAACAACCGGAACCGAAATAATGCCGGCTTCTTGATTCAAGATTCCTTGATAGCCATCTGGTACCAAAATACGTTGGCGATCATTTTTAAGATCGATATTCAATTTTCCTTCATAAATGGCTTCACTAATAAATTGATTCACGGCTGAATGCATGCGGTAAGTCGTACCAAGAAAAACACCCATATTTACAGGGATGGTTGGGGTTGTATGCAATAAATAATCAAGAATGGATAAACCACTTTCTTCTGGATGACTACCTTGTGATGGTTGTCCCAATTGCATTTGATCACCTACTAAAACGATATTTCTGGTGGATTGACTCATTGCAATTAAATTTGCAACACTCACTTGTCCCGCTTCATCAATAAAAAGATAGTCAAAGGCTTGCTCAAGCTCGGATCTTGCGAATCCCCAGGCTGTGGTTCCGATCACGCAACTTGATGGCAAATAATTGGCTATCATTCCCTTATTTTTGTAAATCTTGATATCAAACTCACTTAATGCTTCGTCGGTATCTTTTGTGCAAGAAAAATATGCTTTAATCCCTTTATTTTTACAGTGTTTGGCTGTATTCAAAAGTAAATGGTTAATAGCCTTATTGCCATTTGATGAAATCCCAATTTTTTTGCCCTGCTTTAAAAGCTCAGCAATGGCATGCCTAGCGGTGTAACTTTTACCCGATCCTGGTGGCCCTTGAATAGTGAGATAGCTATTATCAAGGTTTTTAATAGCAGAAATAATTTGATTCAATCGCTCCGATGAATCATGACTTAGTGCGATGGAATCGCCTCGCTTTAACCCTTTAATTCTAGGCGTTCTTCGCATCAAAAAATCATAAATGGCCGTATGTTCTAATCGATCTTGAGCAAACGCCTCAGCAACACTTGCGATTGCTGCGGGTATTGGATCTGGATTGATATAATCATCTGGGATTAAGGTTACAACACGTTCTAATACTTCGCCCGTTTTCAAAACAATCAACCCCTTTGCAAGGTTTGAATCTTTTTTGATGACCTCAACACTAATATTTTCACCATCAGCGCGTTTTTGTCCTAAAACCTTGTACTTTTTGGCAGCAGCTTTAAATTCCTGGTTGGGATCAAATCGATACTCATAACAAAGGTTTGTATCTCTTGCCCCAAGTTTATAAGCTGCCCTCTCTGTGCGTTCACAAAGCGCCAAGCAATCGATATCATCCAATAATTCTTCTTCACTCGAGCCTAGTCGATCGAATAAGTGTAATGGCTCACGTAAATTTACCCATCTCGTCCCGCAATATTTAACGTGAGACGAAAGCTACCAGAACAAAAATAAAGCATTACTATTGTCGGGCATAGTTCAAACAGAGAAGGTGTTCACTTATACAGAGGGCCAACAGGCTTGTTTGCACAAATTTAAGTGTGCTAGGAGCCTATTGACTTCTGCATAAGTGAACATGCTTATTTTTGATAATTTTTAGATGTATTTCATCAACTCCGGTGATGAACAACAACTCAAGAACTTTTTAGAATGCCAATGGCTTCCATGATGATGTCATCTGGCAAGTGATTGATGCTTTTATCACAAGCCAAACGTAAAGCAGTGACAATGATTTGGTGAGCCAGTCGAGCATTTCCCTTAGATCCCATACGAATCAATTCGATACCTGAGTCTGATAGCAAACTATGCGTGCACCCAGCTTGAGAAAACCCATGTGTGACGAGCTGTTTAAAGTCCTTATGGTCAAAAATGGGTTGTAATTCAACACGCGCCTGCATGCGTGAAAGCAACGCGCTGTTTATAGGGCGGTCGATTTTACGTGCCAGTTCAGGGTGGCCGACAAGCCAAACGGTCATGTACTCTTTTGAATCAAACATAAAATTCAAAAAAGCTGGAAAATCTCGGAAGAATTCAAAAGGTAAGTTGTGTGCTTCATCAATAATGATAACAGGCAATACATTTTTTTGTGTTGCCATGTGCACAATATGTGCCTTAATATCTCGCCACAGCTGAGAACGACGGTAGGATGGTTGCAAGCCCAAGATAATTGCGAGTTCACGATAAAAATCCAGGCGACCAAAATCAGTATCAGCGGTATAATAAACAGCGTACTGATGTGGATTGAGTGGTCTCGTGACTTGGCGCAAGGCGGCTGTTTTTCCAAGTCCTGGTTCTGCCGTTAATAAACCAACACCGGGTGATTGTAGCAACCAATTGAACTGCTGTGTTAAACAGGCTAACTGATCGTTACCCCATAAATTGGTGGCTTCTTTTCCTAAAGGTGCATGGGTTAGTCCAAAAAAAGAAAGGTACATGTTAATTATCCTTGGTTTGAGTTGGTAATGCACAGCGTGTTGTGTAGCCATGATACACGTCTTCCACCATTGACTCGTTTGGCTTGGTTGTGTTTGTTTCTTCCTGATGGGGTCGTTGACGGTTGCGGTGGGTATTTTGAATACGGTCAATTGGATGAGCTGAGCCTAAATTCTCACCCGAGGCTGTTTCGACGCGCAGTATGGTTTGCGCATGGGGATCAATCACAAGGGTAACTTTTTCACCCACCAGGTTGTGATGAACTTCAAACACTTGCCCTTCCCAACTGACCGTTCCGTCTTTACGTACGTTTCTCACAACATAATGACAAAAAATCAAGAGACTCACTACCTCGTGAAAGATTCCGGGACTTCCAAGTCCCCGAAATCAACTCGCTAACGTG
>JAACPN010000010.1:0-42599 GCA_009995425.1 Legionella sp.
CGGGTACTATATATTCAAGATGATGTGTATCCGCGCTTTAAAGAATTACTGCAGGGGGCCATGGCTGAACTTGTGATCGGCGATCCACGTTGGCTTAAAACCGACGTGGGTCCGGTGATTGATGCAGGCTCGTTGAAGCAATTAAAAGTGCATGTTCAAGAGATGAAAACCAAGCATCAGCTGATTTATGAATGCGCGTTGAGTTCAAGTTGCCGTGATGGGCACTTTATGCCACCCACAGCGATCGAAATTACCAGCATGCATGATTTATCAGAAGAAGTGTTTGGGCCTATTTTGCATGTGATACCGTTTAAACAAAATATGCTGGGACATGTGATTGATGAAATCAATAGCACGGGTTATGGACTGACGTTTGGGATTCATAGTCGCATTAAACGAACCATAGAATTTGTTCGTGAACGCGTTCATGTCGGTAATTTTTATGTGAATCGTAATACGACGGGTGCTGTGGTTGGCCTGCAACCATTTGGTGGTGAAGGGCTTTCAGGAACCGGGCCTAAAGCAGGTGGACCACAGTATTTACTGAGATTCTGTCATGAACGTACGTACACAGAAAATACAACAGCAGCCGGCGGTAATGCGAGTCTGATGACGTTATCAGATGAAGATGATGAGACGTAATAAGTCTAGACTGAGTTTACCTTCTCCCTCGTGTGGGAGAAGGTGTTAGTTTAAGCATTAATTTCTTCGGTTACGGTGAGTGCTTCTTCAGGCATGGTGATGTTTAATTCTAGAACAGCACTATTATCATCGGCCCTCTCTAAACTTACCACGACTTGATCCCGATCAATCGGCACATACTTAGAAATTACGGCAAGAATTTCTTCTTGCAGTTTGGGTAAGTAATCCGGCGTGTTATGCTGGGCTCGCTCGTGAGAAATAATAATTTGCAAGCGCTCTTTTGCAACCAATGCAGATGGCGCCTTACGTTTTTTTAGATAATTAAAAAGACTCATGCCGTCATTCCTTCCTTGTTTTTGCTAAATAGGCGTCGCAGAATTCCTTTCCGCTCCGCATTCATAAATCGCATAGGGCGTTCTTCACCCAAAAAGCGCGCAATGGCGTCTTGGTAAGCAATACCTGCGTCACTGCTTTCGTCGAGCACAACAGGCGTACCCGTGTTAGAGGCTTTGAGAACAGCCGAAGACTCAGGAATGATACCAATCAATGGAATCGCTAAAATATCTTTTACATCTTCAACCGATAGCATGTCACCTTTGGTAACACGTTCAGCATCGTAGCGTGTGAGCAACAAATGTTCTTTAACAGGTGAACGGCCATCAATAGCACGTTTAGTTTTACTGGCTAATATTCCTAAAATACGGTCTGAATCTCGAACAGACGATACTTCAGGGTTGGTGACTACAATGGCATGATCAGCAAAGTGCATTGCCATCATCGCGCCGGCTTCAATACCTGCAGGTGAGTCGCAGACAATATACTCAAATGTTTTTGAGAGCTCTTCAATCACACGTTCAACGCCTTCGAGTGTCAGCGCGTCTTTATCGCGTGTTTGTGATGCAGGAAGAATATACAAATTAGGCAGGCGCTTGTCTTTCACCAACGCTTGTTTAAGTGATGCATCGCCATTAATAACATTGATAAAATCATAAACAACGCGTCGTTCGCAACCCATAATCAGGTCAAGATTTCGGAGGCCAATATCAAAATCGATAACTACGGTTTTATGGCCACGCATGGCTAAAGCAGATGAAATAGCAGCAGAAGATGTCGTTTTTCCAACACCGCCTTTTCCGGATGTCACCACAATAATATTGGCCACGGCGTTTTCCTTATGATAATTAATTATCTTTAGATAGATTATGAGCAAAGATGTTTTTAGTTTACACGCGATACGTAGAAAGATTCAACAGCTGATTGCTATA
Organism: Legionella sp.; assembly: GCA_009995425.1. Lineage (GTDB taxonomy): Bacteria > Pseudomonadota > Gammaproteobacteria > Legionellales > Legionellaceae > JAALKW01. The sequence goes on from JAACPN010000010.1 coordinate 1,908, forward strand.
GGGTTTAATTGTTTTCACCAAAATGCGAAAAAGGTTTTAAATTAAGTTCGATCTGCTTATTATTTTTGAAAATATGCACGCCCGCTCCATCGTGAAATTGTCCAATAGGGATTAAATCGTATCCAAACGCTTGTTTGAATTGGTGCGTTATTTTTGTACAGGCTTGCTGAGATATACTGATCATGAGCCCATAATCTTCTCCGCCGGTGAGTTGTGTGGCTATGGGATCGAGCTTGAGAGCACGACAAGCGTTTTTAAAGCTCGCATTGGGTTTTAATGCATTGAGATGAATGTGTGCAGCTAGATTAGAGGCTTCGCAAAAACGTTGGAGGTCCAGATACAAACCATCAGAAATATCCATCATACCCGTGACGGTAGCTTGTGAGCCAAACCAAGCACCTTCTTGAAGACGTGCGGTTGGTTGTAATAAATTGTGTTTATAATCTAAAAAATTAGCGTGATCTGTTTCAAGCGCCGAGAAGCCAAGATGTGCATGCCCTAAATTTCCTGCAACATAAATCATATCCCCAGATTGAGCTTGTGATCGCAGTTTTATATGGTGTTTAGGGGCAATACCTAGGGCTGTGACGCTAATGAATAGGTTATCAGTGGTGTGAGTTGTATCACCACCAATAAGCATCACAGGCACAGCTTGACAGGCATCGGTGAAGGCTTTCAAAAATAATTGAGTTTGAGATTCAAAATATTTAGGTATCGATAAGCCAAGCAAAACAAACGCAGGGATTGCTCCCATTGCAGCGATATCACTTAAATTTACATGCAATGCTTTGTGTGCAAGGCTCGCGGCATCTTGATATTTGAGCCTAAAATGCGTGTTTTCTACCAACAAATCTTTACTGATGACATAGCTTTTATCAGCACTAAAATCTAAAACAGCAGCATCATCCCCAATATGATCGGGGAAGGCTGTTTTGAGAGCTTGGATTATTTTGGATTCGTTGAGCATAGAAAAATAAACCGCAGTTGACAGCGAGTTGCGGTATTATGACATATGCGTGGTATTTTATACGAGCGATTTAATGTCGCTTGATGTTGGGGAATGCGTCTCGGAGCGTGCCAGGGGAAATGGGACAAAATTTGTGATGAGCTAAGGAACTTAATTAGCTTGCCACACATTCCTTACCATCACGTAATGTGGCTAGTTTCCCCATACCATGCCCCTTTCTTACCTTCGGTAGCATTTATATTGAGGCAACCCGGGTATTTTCTAATCGTAAGGTGATCTGAAACAAGTAGTCTATAATTAAGTCATAAAGACTTGTTTATGGATTGGTTATGCCTTTGTTAGCGTTAAACAGCGGTTTAGGGCAGTACAAAAAAATTGAGCAAGCTATTGATGATTTTAATGCGACGGCCGACGATGATGTGATGCAAAAAATTTATCGGTTGCAAGTGTTGAATGCGCTTATTGAAAGGGCGCCTTCCTCTCAAGAACTCGATGCATGGCTTAATAATACAGCGAATGTAGGTTGGGAGCAGCAATTACAGAAAATAGGTGTAAATCGTGATGCCTCGGCATACCTTAAAAGCATTGAGTTTGCGCAGGCAGTACAACGTGCTTCAGATAAAACAGAAGATCCCTATGAAGATGAGACATTATACACGCTCTTGGCTGAACGTGATGCGTTACTTCAAAGCCCCAATGATCTTAAAACGTTTGAAAGTGTTAATCGACGTTTGTTTGCTTTATCCAATCAAGACGAAAAATTACAAGCGAGAACGCTTGAGCATCGGCATTTTCTTGCATTAAGTTATGCCAAATTAGAAGCGATTAAGGGCGTGGTAGAACAAAATTTTGACGAATACAACACGAAAAAATTAAGCAGTGCTAATAATCTCAATTTCTTTTTAGATATTGACGGTGAGCCTAATCCATTGGTGATTCGTGTCGAAGATAGAGCAACGTTAAGTGATGAAGCTGATTTACAAAGCCATCCCGTATCTGAATATTTTTCAGAAGATTATGCAACGATGATGTTGCCTTTCAAAGGTGAAGGTGAGTTTGACGAGGTAGGGTATCAACCGGTGGTGCTTAGTCAATATGCATCCAATGGTGATTTATCGCATTTTTCTGAAAGTATAGCTTCCGAATCCAGTGAAGCGAAAGGCAAAACTGCGCAAACATGTTTTTCACAATTGTCTGATTTTTTGATTAAGCTTGAAGACTCGGGTCATTATCACCCAGATATCAAGCTATCTAATTTTTTATATGATGATGGACGGGTATTTTGTGCAGATAGAAAAACGTTTATTAACACTGAACAAGCTCCGATTGGTAACATACTGACGACACCGCATCATGCACCACCTGAATTTCTTGATAAAGTTCATATTGATTTTAAAAACGCTACAATGACACCGAAAAAACGAAGTGATCGCATTGATATGCTAAGTTTCATGCAATATCAGGTAGGTTCTGCCATAGGTGAATATTTAGATAATACGCGTGCATTGAATGACAACCCTTTATCTAATCACGTTCAAAACTTACGTGTTTTGCAAACTGAACTTATGCGAAAAAATCCAAACGATCGATTAAAGCTTCAAGAATTTAACCAGCTTATTAATCAAACTGATAAAAATCCTTCTGTTTTTTTAGCTCAATTAGAAGAGTTGTATCCAAATAAAGATTTAAGTTTTAATCAAGATATTATGGCATTAGAAAAGCTCTTGTCAGAAAGTAACCCGTCTTTAGAGCAAGTTTCTGAGATGATTAAAGCGTTACCTGAAGGAGCTTTAAATGATGCGCGCTATCAATCTGTGCGAAGTAAAGTTGAAAAGCAAATCAATAAATTAGAAAAGCAAGTGCATAATCAAGATAAAGCACTTGCGACACGAACCGAACGAACGCTCGACTTTTTAGGAATTCAACGTGTACCAGAAAGAGCACAATCAGAGCAAATAAAAAAATTATTAAGTGCATTAAAAGAGTTGATAGAGCCCAAGCAAGTCGAGCAAGCAGCGCAAGCTGAGTCGGTTATTTCAGAATCCTTGTCAGATAATAGTACAATGGTCGCAGAGCCTTACAGTTCAGGTACGTTTGTGCAAAAATCGATAGATGTTGATTTTTTTGAATTCGATGATTTGGTTGTAAGAGATAGGCCGTCGTCGTCGAATGCTGATACCGAAGTGAATGGATATTCACCAGAACCGTTTGAGGCGTCAAGCACCATGAAAATGGCACCTGAGCAGTCACCTAAGCCAGAGAACATCGCAAATATATTAAAATCAATGTTTGAAGAGACGAGACCCGAGCAAGAAGCTGATGATATAGACACAACGATTGAGCGAGGGAATGCTAAACAATCACTTAAAGATGCTTTAAATGAAATAAAAGAAGAAAAACCTTCGGGTGAGTACGAACAAGAAAAAAAATACGACCCAGGTTCCACACCTAAGCTTTAGTATAGGAATCAAATAAACGCTATTGTGCTTGATTGAAAAGAATGTTTTTACGTGCTTGATTAAGTTAGGTAGACTAGGTTTATTAAGTTTATCTATGCATAATGGAGTATAAAATCATGTTTGCTAAAAATAAAATCACCTCTTACGTTGGGCTCGGCATTGTATTGATAGGCTTGTCGGCATGTTCACCTGGAAATGAACAAAAATATTCAACAAATCCAAAGGCATTGCAGCAAGCGATGAGGCAATGCCCTGATCATCCTCCTAAAAATATAAGCTGCGAGCAATTAAGTAATATATCAATGCGAGTCAATCAATTAGCCTATAAACTGCGACTTGATCAACAAGCTTATGGTAAAGACATTTTGGCCTTACAAACGATGATTACAGAGCAACGACATGCGCTTGAGAAAAATCCGAATAAAGTCGAACTCAATAACAGCTTGAAAAATAATCAAAAACTTTTGCAAGAGCACCTTGCTGTTGTCCGTTGGTTGGCTTCACCTGAGGGCTAAGCATGAGAATTTTAGTAAGTAACGATGATGGGGTGCTTGCACCTGGAATTAAAGTGCTTGCCGAAGCGCTGAGAGATTTTGCTGAAATTTATGTGATTGCACCTGATCGTAATCGTAGTGGCGCAAGTAATTCTTTAACATTAACCAAGCCATTACGTGTGAAGCAATTGGATAATGGGTATTACAGTACCGAAGGCACACCAACTGATTGCGTTCATTTGGCGTTGACCGGTTTATTTGATGTTAAATTTGATATGGTCATTTCGGGCATTAATGATGGAGCGAATTTAGGGGATGACGTGCATTATTCGGGTACCGTTGCGGCTGCAATGGAAGGACGAAACTTAGGTTTTCCTGCTATTGCCGTTTCGCTGGTCGGGCGGCCGGTTGAGTATTATGAAACGGCGGCTTCAGTGATTAAATACTTAGCTAATAAACTAAAAAAAGACCCGCTTCAGTCTCAAACAATTTTGAACGTCAATGTTCCTAATCTTCCCCTAGATAAAATTCGAGGTATAGAAGTCACGCGTTTAGGTACACGCCATGCAGCCGAGCCTACCGTTAAAACAACCGATCCACGAGGCCGAGATATTTATTGGATTGGTCCTCCAGGAAACGAGGCTGATGCTGGACCTGGTACCGATTTTTATGCTGTGAGTCAAGGCATGGTTTCGATCACGCCGCTTCATCTTGATATGACGCATTATAAAGTGTTTGATCATCTTGCAGCTTGGACGGATGGAGCCTCGTTTACGGCATGAAAATTTTCTCTTATCTTTACGACAAAATGCTGGCATGGTCAGGGCATCGTCATGCACGCTATTATTTAGCTGGGGTATCGTTTTCTGAGTCTTCATTTTTTCCTATACCGCCTGACATTATGTTGTTAACAATGGGGTTGGCTACACCAAAGCGTGCTTGGTATTATGCATTGATTACTTTGATTTTTTCCGTGCTCGGTGGTTGCTTTGGATATGTGATCGGTATGTTTTTTATGGATATTTTACAGCCACATATTTTAGCCTCATCATATGCCTCTGCTTATGAGCATGTCCGTAGTTGGTTTGGGCAATGGGGGGTTGGGGTTGTTCTTCTAGCTGGTTTTACACCCATACCGTATAAGTTATTTACGATTGCCGCCGGAGCCATGCATATGGCGTTTGTACCTTTTGTGTTAGCTTCGATTGTTGGACGAGGGGCTCGATTTTTTTTAGTCTCAGGATTGGTTGTTGTATTCGGAGCGCGTGTTGAAAAGCATGTTCGTCGTTGGATTGATTGGATTGGTTGGCTTCTTGTTGTAGTATTGCTGCTGGGTTATATTATAATCAAATTAAAGGATTAATAAACTCATGGTTCGATATCGCAAGCAGGCGTTGTTTTTAGGGCTTTTTTTAAGTTTACTGATGCAAGGTTGTGGCATGCGTGAAGGTGGCTTGGCACCGGTCGAAGAGTCAACTTGGTATGGGACTAACCCTTCTATAGACAGCCATGTTGTCAAACAAGGTGAGACACTTTATTCCATCGCCTTTCGTTATGACCAAGATTATCATCGTCTTGCTGCATTAAATCATCTCAAATCACCTTATGGTCTCAAGATTGGACAAGTTCTTCATATTAAATCAACATCTTCTGTTGAGAATTTTGCTTCAGATTTAGTAAAAGCCTTACCCAGAGCACCTAAACTACCTTTGATGGCGGGTAAATCAACGTGGTTGTGGCCGGCACAGGGGCGTGTCATGAGAACATTCTCACCCAGTAACGGCCGAAAAGGTATTGATATTGCGGGTAAAAAAGGTTCTAAAATTCGTGCATCTTCTGCAGGGATTGTTGCCTATGCGGGTGATGGGTTACCAGGGTATGGACATTTGGTTATTTTAAAACATGATACCGAATACCTGACAGCTTATGGAAATAATCAAAAAATCCTTGTTCATAGTGGCCAGTATGTCAAGCAAGGTCAGGTGATTGCTGAAATGGGCGTGGTGAATAGGCGTTTCTGGGGTGTCCATTTTGAGGTGAGGCGACGAGGTGAGCCCGTTAATCCACTTAATTATTTAAAGAAAAAAACTTGACAAATAACCTAATTCTGTTGCAACAATAAGATTAAGTGCATCATTCTGCGGGGAAGCAACATGACAAATCAAATGGATGTGGGAAGTCGTAGTGAGCTTGAATTGGAGTTAGATCTAGATATTGATCCTGTTGATGATGTGATGGATGATGTTATGGATGATGTTATGGATGATGTTATGGATGATGTGATTGAAGTTAACAGTAAGAAAAAAAACAGTAAAAAAAATAAACTATTGGACGATGAGCAAGAAGATTTAGGCGATGCAGGAAAAACACTCTCTAAAGCCATGGATGCCACGCAAATTTATTTGGGAGAAATTGGTTTCTCACCTTTACTCACCGCTAAAGAAGAAGTTTATTATTCAACACGCGCCTTAAAAGGTGATGAAGATGCCCGTAAAAAAATGATTGAATCTAATTTACGTTTGGTCGTTAAAATATCACGGCGTTATTTAAATCGTGGTTTGCCTCTTTTGGATTTAATTGAAGAAGGTAATTTAGGCTTAATGAAGTCTGTTGAAAAGTTTGATCCAACGCGAGGTTTTCGTTTTTCAACGTATGCCACGTGGTGGATTAGGCAGACCATTGAGCGAGCCATCATGAATCAAACGCGCACCATTCGTTTGCCTATTCATGTGGTCAAAGAGCTCAATGTTTATTTAAGAGCCGCACGTAAGCTCACCCAGCAATTGGATCATGAACCCTCAGCTGAAGAAATAGCGGAAATGCTGGATACGCCCTTGGAAGATGTTCAAAAGCTCTTAGGGTTAAACGATAAAGTCACATCGATTGATACACCGTTTGGTTTTGATGAAAACAAATCCTTGTTGGATACTATTGCAGATGAAAATAGCATGAATCCAGCAGAATGGTTAACCAACGAAAATATACGTGAACATATTGAGGCGTTTATTGGGGAGTTAACTGAAAATCAACAAGAAGTGATCGCACGTCGGTTTGGTTTGCACGGGTTTGAAAAAGCAACGCTTGAAGATGTCGGACGTGAAATTAACTTAACACGTGAGCGTGTGAGGCAAATACAGGTGGAAGCACTCAAAACGTTACGAGGTTTAGTGGTTGATCGCTTAGGTCTTTCTTCAGAAGATTTGTTGTAAGTACCAACAACCAAAGATTTTGAACCCTGAGATTCAGGTGGGTTGCGCTTGTGCCAGTTCAGGCTTCCCACTTGAGGGTGGGCTAGCTCAACGCCGACATCGAAAATGCATCCCTTATTAAGCTTATAGGTTCAAAAATCGTTGGCTGTTGGATGAGTGTAATTATAACATGCTAAGCTAAGCTTCTGTAATAGTTATCATGTTTTGCAAAGCTATTTTAGCATTTTCAATCACCCAAGCTTGATCGTGCTCAGACAGTCGACCGCGTATGCCTGTGAACTCGTTGACCGCATCCCCAGCTTTCACTTCGTTGTATGCCATGGATTTACCTTGGCGGAGTAAATCAAGTAAAGCCACAAGATGCGGTGGGTCGTTACGTGACATAGTGGCACAGCCGCATCCTAAATTATTACTGCTGTTTGATGTCGGTGCTTCGGCTAAATTTATAACATGAATACCGAGCTTTTCGGCGTGTTGTTTTAAGTTTTCAACCATATGGTTTTCAGTTCCGATGGCATAACGCTTGGTCTTGGCGCGATCGTTAATCACATGATCCCAAATAAATGCAGTTGAACCTGCGTGTTGTGCTACACGAATGACTTCGTTTCGGCATTCTGGATGGGCGACGGTAGAATATCCTTTGGATTCCCAATATGCGCACATCTGAGCGGTATAAAGTGTATGAACGGTGCACTCACTTCCAAAAAGGATAAGCTCGGCTTGATCAAATGTTTTTAAAGTCGCTGCGTTTTGTTCTTCAAGACTGTATTGAGCACCTGCAGTACCACCTGGCCAGCGAGCAATGTTTTGAATACCGAGCCAGTGAGCGACGTTTTCACCCATGTGTTGGTCTGGAATAAATAATATTTTTTTGTTTTTAGCGCGTGCCCATTCAAAAATTTTCTTAACGTTCGAGCTTGTGCATACCGCGCCACCTTGTGCGCCGGTCATGGCTTTAACGCGGCCCGAAGTGTTCATGTAGCAAATCGGTAAAATATTGTCTTGACCGTAGCGTGCGTTAAGTTCTGTAAAGGCCGGTTGAACCATAAAATCTTTGGAAAGCATTTCCATGGTACAACCTGATTTTGGATTGGTGATAAATACCTGTTGGTTCTCATGCGCCAAAATACTGATGGATTCAGCCATAAAATGCACCGCAGATTCCACAATGATTGATTTTTCAGGGTGATTGGCGGCCATCAAAGCCAGTTGATAGGAATCACCGATCTGACCACCGAATTGTTCTATCAAACGTACTATTTCACCACCCATATAATAATGTGCAAGTAAAAGTAAATTCGGCCCAAAGTGGCTTTGCGCTTTTTGAATATACGGCGTCATCCAATCAAGTACAGTGGTGAGCTTACGATCGGGGAGGGCTAAATACTCTTCGGCATAAGGTATGTAGTCTTCTTGATACCAATCCAGTGGATAATCACTTTGGCAAATTTGCATGTCTTGCGTGACCTGCATACGTGTTTTTTTTGGGGTATAGCTTGTGTCGGTTGTAAACATAAGAATTACCTATATGCAATAAATGGAGTTTGTGGTGCATTGAGTCGTGCAATACTTTCTTGGGCCTGCCCGCTTTTGTTAGGATAATCATCACGATAATGTCCACCACGTGATTCACGTCTGACTAGGGCTGCTGTTACAATCAGCTCAGCATTCAGTACAATGTTACGTAATTCGATAAAGTCACGTGTGATAGCGTGGGCCCAATAATAATCTTCGATGATTTTTTTACGTTGTTGAATAAGTTGCAAAAGATCGTTCAGTCCTGCTTCAGTGCGTACAATCCCCGCATAGGACATCATTTCGCCACGTAAACCTCGCCAATGGGTATTAATTTGACCTGCACGTCGATGATTGACATGCGTGGGTGAATTCCAAGCAGGAATAGCGTGTTTAAGTTGGTAAGGCGTTGCAATATTTTTGTGGCTAGCGTGTGCGGCATTAGACGCCATGACGACGGCCTCAAGCAACGAATTACTTGCTAGTCGGTTGGCACCATGTAAACCAGTAAAAGCCACTTCACCGATGGCATAAAGGCGCTCTAAATCGGTTTGTCCTGAGGTATTGGTGAGTACACCGCCGCATTGATAATGCGCGGCAGGCACAACAGGAATAGGATCTTCTGCCATGTTGATGTTAATCGAAGCCAGTGTCGCATAAATTTGAGGAAAACGTTTTTTTAAAAAATCTTGTGATTGATGGGTAATATCCAGGTACACAAATTGATTTTCGCTTTGTTCGATTTCGCTAAAAATAGCGCGAGCAACGATGTCTCGTGTGGCCAGGTCTTTTTGTTCTGGTGCGTATTTGGCCATGAAGGGTTTGTGGGTGTCGGCATTTAAAAGCACGCCGCCTTCACCACGTACGGCCTCAGATATTAAAAAATTAGTGACTTCATGATGATGCAGGAGTGTGGGATGAAACTGATAAAATTCCATGTTCCCAACCCGTGCACCAGCACGGTAAGCCATCGCTACACCATCGCCGGTTGCAACCATAGAGTTACTGGTGTACCGATAGGTTTTACCCGCTCCACCGGTTGCGAGCACGACGCATCGGGCAAGGTACGTATGAATTTTATTATGTGTACTGTCGAGAATATAAGCTCCAAGCACCTCGCCTTGATGATCGATTCGGTGAGGATGATATTGGGTAATTAAGTTAATCGCCGTGCTGTTTTCGAGGCATTGAATTTGAGGGTATTGATGAATTAAAAGCAATAAGCGTTGGATAATGGATAAGCCGGTTTGATCACCTGCATGTAAAATGCGGCGATGGGCGTGCCCACCTTCATGACCTAAGGCATACTGGCCTGTATGAGTTTGCGTAAATGGGACAGCATAATCCCCGAGTTGAAGAATGGCGTTAGGGCCTTGCTCTATGATGGATTTTACACTCGGTGGATAACACAAACCATCGCCAGCTTGTAGCGTGTCTTCAATGTGAGATTGGATAGAATCGTTTGGATCAAAAGCGCTTGCAATACCGCCTTGAGCGTAGCTACTGTTGCATTCACCTAGAGCCGTTTTACTGATAAGTGTGATCCTGGTTTTTCGATTGTGCTTTAATACCTCAAGACAATAGTGCAGGCCAGCGAGCCCGCCACCGATGACGAGCACATCGACTTCAAAAGTTTCACCTTGTTGTGACACGCCGGAGTTCATGTAAATGCTTTCACCAGAGCGCTAGCAAGTCCCGTGTAGCTTTGAGGCGTTAGGGCCAATAATTCCGTTTTTGCAGCATCTGGCAATTCTAATGTTTGGATAAACTGCTGCAGTGTTTCTTTGTTGACACGTCGTCCTCGAGTAAAGTCACGTAGCGCTTCGTAAGCATGAGGCACTTGATGTCGGCGCATGACCATCTGAACGGCTTCGGTGATGACTTCCCAGTTCGCATCAAGATCGGCGTTCAGTGCCATGCTGTTAATTTGGAGTTTCTCATTGCCTTTTGCAATCGCTTGAAACGCAATTAATGCATAAGAAAAAGCAACACCTAAATTACGAAGCACGGTTGAATCAGATAAATCACGTTGAAGGCGAGATTGCGTAAGTTTATCCGCAAAATGATTAAACAAGGCATTAGCAAGTCCGAGATTACCCTCCGCATTTTCAAAATCGATAGGATTGACTTTGTGAGGCATGGTTGATGAACCGACTTCGCCAGCCACTGTTTTTTGTTTAAAGTAGCCAAGTGATATATAAGACCAAATATCACGGGTGTAATCAAGCAAGATATTATTAATACGAATCATCAGATGCGAGACTTCAGCAAGGCCGTCGTGAGGCTCGATTTGTGTGGTATAAGCGCTAAAGTCGAGACCTAGTTTTGTAATAAATTGAGCTGAATGCTTGCGCCAGTCGATATTAGGATAGGCAATGATGTGTGCATTGTAATTACCTACGGCACCGTTGCATTTTGCTGAAATTAAAACTTCAGCCAATTGTTGCAACGGGCGTTTTAACCGTGCTGAAAAATTTATAAGTTCTTTGCCGATCGTTGTCGGTGTGGCAGGTTGGCCATGGGTTCGGCTCAGCATGCTAGCTTCACCATGTTGTTTGCCTAACAGTGTTATGCCACCTGTAATTTCAGCAAGGGTGGGTTGAATCACTTGTGCCAAGGCTTCTTTGACCATAAAGGCATAGGCTAAATTATTAATATCTTCTGATGTACAGGCAAAGTGAATAAAGCTTGTGATAGGTGCCAAGGTTTTTGATGCAGTGAGTTTATCTCGAAGATAATATTCAACGGCTTTTACATCATGATTGGTTTGTTTTTCGTAAGCTTTAACTGCTTTAGCTTCTTTTTCATTAAAATCAACAAGAATTTTATTTAAAAAAGCATGGTCCTCTTGAGTTAATGCAGGGACTTCTTTGATTTTTGGATTGGCAGCCAGTGATTCGAGCCAACGTATTTCAACCAATAAACGATAATATATAAGCCCAAACTCACTGAAGAAAGAGCTTAGTGCACGTGTTTTTTTTATATAGCGGCCATCAACGGGTGAGATGGCATTAAGTGATGATAATGTCATGAAAATAAGCGTGTTAAATAAATATGCCTTATGATAGTCGATTATTCTTTACGATAGAAGTTGCACGCGGCATGAATTTCAGTAGAATAAGTTTAATTTTTCGAAGGACTCGAGGGTATTTATGACTATCAGCACGCAAACTGTTCTTTTTGAGAACTTAAGTATGAAAGACCTCGATCGTGTAGGTGGTAAAAATGCCTCGCTAGGCGAGATGATCAGTCAGCTGAGTCGTGCCGATGTACCGGTTCCTGTCGGTTTTGCAACCACGGCCGATGCATTTCGTGCATTTTTAGCTGAAAATAATCTTGGACAGAAAATTCAAGAAGCGCTTAAAGGCTTAAATGTCGATGATGTGTCTGAATTAGCTCGTGTCGGCGCCAGCATTCGTCATATGATGATGGAAACAGCATTTTCATCTGAATTTGAGGCCGCTGTACGAAAGGCTTATGCGCATTTAGAACAAACCATTGGCCATCAAGATTTTACCGTTGCTGTACGATCTTCGGCTACGGCAGAAGATTTACCGGATGCATCGTTTGCAGGTCAACAAGAAACACTTCTCAACATTCAGGGTCCTGACAATGTATTAACCGCCATGAAAGCGGTGTTTTCCTCACTGTATAACGATCGGGCCATTGCATATCGCGTGCATCATAATTTTGCACATGATGACGTAGCACTCTCGGTTGGCGTTCAACAAATGGTCCGCAGTGACTGCGGTGCAAGCGGCGTCATGTTTACGATGGATACCGAGTCTGGTTTTGATCACGTTGTTTTCATTACGTCTTCTTACGGATTAGGCGAAATGGTGGTTCAAGGCGCTGTTAATCCCGATGAATTTTATGTGTACAAACCTGCACTATCTGAAGGCCGTACGGCCATTGTTCGTCGTAATCTTGGCGAAAAAGCACTTGAAATGGTCTTCAATGATGATCCAAATGCTGAATCTCGTGTCATGATTCAAGATGTTGAAACAACACGGCGTCAAAAATTTTCACTAAGTTCAAACGAGATTGAGCAATTAGCACGTCAAGCCATGATCATTGAGGCTCATTATGGCCGGCCTATGGATATTGAGTGGGCTAAAGATGGTGTTGACGGTAAGTTATATATTTTACAAGCGCGTCCAGAAACGGTAAAAAGTCGCTCTGCTGCTTCAGAAAAACACGTGCTTGAGCGTTATGCATTAACCCGTCAAGGCAACGTGCTGGTTGAAGGCCGAAGCATTGGTCAACGCATCGGACAAGGTCGTGTACGGATCATCAATGATGTCAGTGAAATGCATCGTGTTGAACCGGGTGATGTGCTAGTTTCTGATATGACTGATCCCGATTGGGAACCGGTGATGAAGCGTGCGTCAGCCATTGTTACGAATCGAGGTGGACGAACTTGTCATGCGGCTATTATTGCACGTGAATTGGGTATTCCCGCGGTGGTTGGTTGTGGTGATGCAACCACCCACTTACGTGATGGTGATGAGGCGACGGTTAGTTGTGCCGAAGGGGATACGGGTTATGTGTATTCAGGACTGGTTCCGTTTGAACGTTCCGTGATTGATATTGACAAATTGCCTGAATTACCGCTGAAAGTTATGCTTAACGTCGGTAATCCTGATCGTGCTTTTTCTTTTCGTTCCATTCCTAACGCCGGTGTGGGGCTTGCGCGATTAGAATTTTTGATTTCAAATTCCATCGGCATTCATCCTAAAGCATTATTAGATTTTGATGATCTAGAAGATGAAGAGCTAAAACAGAAAATTTCTGAAAAAACAGCGGCGTATGCATCTCCAGTTGCTTATTATGTCGAACGACTCAAAGAAGGCATTGCGACGATTGCGGCTGCATTTTATCCTAAACCTGTGATTGTTCGTTTGTCTGATTTTAAATCAAACGAATACGCCAATCTTCTCGGTGGCCCCTTGTATGAACCCGAAGAAGAAAATCCAATGCTGGGTTTTCGTGGTGCATCACGCTATGTTTCCCCTGATTTTGCAGAATGTTTTTCACTTGAATGCTTAGCCGTGAAGCAAGTTCGTGAGTTGATGGGATTCGACAACGTAGAAATTATGATTCCTTTTGTTCGTACTGTACGCGAGGCTTCGTCGGTGATTGATGTGCTTAACGAACATGGACTTCGCCGAGGCGAAGCTGGGTTACGGATTATTATGATGTGTGAATTACCCTCTAATGCTTTATTAGCGGATGCTTTTTTAGCGTATTTTGATGGATTTTCAATTGGATCGAACGATTTAACTCAGTTAACCCTAGGGCTTGATCGTGATTCAGGCTTGGTCGCAGAGCAATTTGATGAACGCGATCCGGCGGTTAAAGCCTTGCTTCGTATGGCAATTGCTGCTTGTAAGCGTGCAGGAAAATATGTCGGTATATGTGGTCAAGGTCCATCTGATCACCCTGACTTAGCCATATGGCTTATGAACGAAGGCATTGATAGTGTGTCGCTCAATCCCGACTCCGTGATTGAAACCCGTCTGATGCTTGCTAAACACAGCTCTGAGTCTTTGGATGTATTATCGTGAAATTTGTTAATATTTCAATGAGGTGTAGAGCAATCTTATTGCTACTACTGGTGTGTGTGGCTATTCCAAGTTTTGCCTTTACACAAGCAAATAATGGACATGTTGATCCAGTGGCCTCCGTTGTACTTTGGGTGACGCTTATTTTCTTCTTTGGTTTGATGGGGCGTTATGCGGCCCAGCTTGTGCATCAACCCGGAGTTTTGGGTGAGTTATTGATGGGGGTTTTGCTCGGTAATTTATGTTACTTTTGGGGTTTGCCGCTAGCTATTGTATTGCGAGAGGGCGGTGCTATTTTTGAGATCATGGGCGAGGTGTTATCTGGTGCGACCATGACCAAAGCGGTTTCGATGCATTTACCGATGTTGCCAGAAGCACAAAATGTTGCGGCTATTTTGCAAAGCAAAAATGGCATCAATCTAATTCGAGTGGCTTATGTTGTGGATAGCTTCTCACGTTACGGTGTTATTTTTCTATTATTTATGGTTGGTCTAGAAACGTCGATTGATGAAATTAGGCACACGGGCAAAGAATCAATGCGTGTCGCGCTGTTGGGAGTATTGGTACCGATATTGCTTGGATTTTTAGTGACGCTGTTACTTATGCCAGAAGGTTCGTTTAAAACCGATTTGTTTTTGGCCGCAACGTTATCAGCAACCAGTGTGGGCATTACCGCACGTGTCTTAAAAGAAATGAATAAGTTGCGTACCCGAGAGGCAAAAACCATCCTGGGTGCAGCCATGATTGATGATGTGCTGGGTTTGGTTATTTTGGCGATTGTGAGCAGTGTGGTTTTGACCGGTGTGATTGAAGTGGGTGTGCTGGTTCATGTCGTTATGCAGGTGATTTTATTCTTTGCAGGGGTGCTTTTGATTGGCCCTTGGGTATTACGGCGCTTGGTTCATGTGTTTCGATTTTTAGAACCTTGGGAATCCAAACTAGCGATTTCGTTTTTATTTGTGATGACGCTGGCTTGGCTTGCAACACGGGTTCAACTCGCGAGTATTATTGGCGCGTTTGCTGCAGGTTTGATCATTCACGATGGTTTTTTTGATGGGCACGCCCTCAAAGGTAAACCGGATAAACAAATTCGAGATTTGGTCGCGCCTTTGGAAGCGCTGTTAGCGCCATTATTTTTTATGTTAATTGGTATTCAGGTCAAATTAGAGTCGTTTTTAGATTGGCATGTGATTGTGATTGCATTAGGTTTAACGGTAGCAGCAGTTCTTGGAAAACTGGTGTGCGGTTTAGGTGCTGCAAAAAAAGACGATCGTTTATTAATTGGCATAGGTATGCTACCTCGAGGTGAAGTAGGCTTAGTATTTGCCTCGATAGGGCGCACATTGGGTGTACTTTCAGACGAGCTGTTCTCAGCAATTATACTCATGGTGATTATCACAACATTTATGGCGCCGCCTTGGATGAAAGCGCGTTATGCAAAACAAAAACAGGTGGAAGCGTGAGTGTTATAGCATGGGATAGAAGTGCTTTGCTTGAAGATGTTGTCAAAGCTTTAGTTGAAGATGTTGGCCAGTGTGACTTAACAGCTGCATTATTACCAAAGCATGCCATGACGCATGCAGAAATTATTTCTCGTGAGCCGATGGTTGTGTGCGGTATCCCTTGGGTTAATCAGGTTTTTTTTGAACTTGATCCAAGTATTAAACTCGATTGGCAGGTTGAAGAAGGTGATTTTTTACCTGAGCCCTGTGTGCTGGCTAAGCTTTTGGGCCCTACCCAAGCCTTATTAACCGGTGAGCGCACAGCACTTAATTTTTTACAAACATTATCCGGTACTGCGACAGAAACGCAACGCTATGTTAAATGCTTAGATGGCTATCATACGCAGCTTTTAGATACACGTAAAACCTTACCTGGCCTGCGTCAGGCGCAAAAATATGCCGTACGATGTGGTGGTGGTGTGAATCATCGGTTTGGTTTATATGATGCTGTACTTATCAAAGAAAATCATATTAAAGCTTGTGGCTCAATTACAGAAGCCGTCAAGCAAGCCAGGCAGCAAGGCTTAGGTAAATGGCTTGAGGTTGAAGTTGAGAATCTCGATGAGCTTCGAGAAGCTATTTTAGCAAAGCCTGATCGTATTCTACTGGATAATTTTGATCATGCGATGCTTATTGAAGCCGTTGCTATCAATAAAAATACGCATATTATTTTAGAAGCCTCAGGCGGTGTAGAATTAGCGACACTTCAAAAAATTGCTGAAACTGGCGTGGATTATGTTTCTGTAGGCGCGATCACAAAATCCGTGCGTGCCATTGATTTGAGTTTATTACTAAAAGAGAATGTATGAGCCAACAGGTACTTGTTTTTACAGGTGGTGGCACGGCCGGACATGTGACACCCAACCTTGCTTTAATTCATGAGCTTGCTTCTGAATATGATATTCACTACGTGGGTTCAAATACAGGTGTTGAGCGTAAGCTGGTTGAGGCCGAGGGTATTAGGTACCACGCTGTGCAATCAGGCAAACTAAGACGTCATTTTAGTCTAAAAACCGCGTTAACACCGTTTAAATTACTTCTGGGTATTTTTCAATCCTATAGGCTTTTGCGTCAATTAAAACCCAAGCTTGTTTTTTCAAAAGGGGGCTTTGTTGCTTTACCGGTTGTTATCGGCGCTTGGTTAAATCGCATCCCTGTGATTGCGCATGAATCTGATTTGAGTCCAGGCCTTGCAAATAAGCTGAGCTTTCCGTTTGTAACTACCGTGTGCGTTACGTTTGATGCCGGTAAAAATTATTTTAAAGATTTAACTAAAGTTCGTGTTACAGGCACACCGATTCGACCCGAGCTGCTGCAAGGCAGTCGTGAGGCCGGTTTAGCGCTGTGCGGTTTTCCTGATACTAACAAGCCCTGTGTTCTTATTATTGGTGGCAGTCAAGGTGCACAAGTCTTAAATACAAGCATTCGAAAATTACTCGATGAGGTGTGTACGTGTTTTAATATTGTACATTTATGTGGTGCGGGCAAGCTTGATGTTAGCTTGAACAGACGCGAAGGTTATTTTCAGCTGGAATATGCTCATCAAGAGCTTCCTGATTTGTTTGCTGCCAGTGATATTATTTTATCGCGCTCTGGTGCTAATGCATTATATGAAATTTTAGCCTTAGAAAAACCCCATGTGCTTGTGCCGCTTTCTCGGCGCTATAGCCGTGGCGATCAAATTGATAATGCACGCTATTTTGAAAAAAAAGGTGTGAGTGTGGTATTAGACGAAGAAACCATGACATCCAGCGATGTGCGTGATGCACTGGATGATGTCTATGCTCGTAGAGATTTCATTATCGCTAAGATTAAAACACTGGGTATTACCTCAGCGACGGAAGCCTTGGTTGATTTGATTCGAGTTACATCAGGCTCAACCTGCTTATAACGATGCTTAAAGTTTGAAGGTTTGTTCGTGCTCTTCAAATCGTACGGTGCTCGGATGCTCAAGTAAAATACTGGCAGCAATCATAACTTGGTTATTGCCTATATAGCAAAAATCAACCAACTCACCGACTTCGAGCACACCATCTTCTGTCATGATACGCAGGCCTGGCTTTAAGATTTCTGCCGTCTCAAGTATAAATATTTTTATGGCGTGTTTTATTTTTGAACGATAATGTGTTCGAGCAATGATCTCTTGGCCTTTGTAACAGCCTTTATCAAAGCTTAAATGTCCGGTATTGTGTAATCCAAGTCGGTGCGGTAAAAACAAACCACGTGACCCAGGATAAATTTGAATTTCGCCGCATTGCAAACGCAACGCATGCCACGCCTCTGCATTTTGAAGTAAGTTTTGTTGTTTAAACGGCGTTTTCATAGCCTCAAGTAGGCTTGTGTCAACAAGCAGCATATAAAAATTATCACCGAGATGGTAGGCGCATGCTTTTTCGTGTGTAAGTACCCCGTTTTTTTCAGAAGGCCAAACGCCCTCAAGCGGCAGTACTTGTATGGCATCGTGTAGATAAAATCCAAGTGTATGATATTGTGTCACAGGCTCAAGGGTAACACGCGAGAGCATCGCTGTTGCGGCAAGAGACTTTTGTGTTTGTTCAAGTAAGTTTTGGGGTAAGATAAGTTTTAACCCATGCCAAGATAAAACATCAGGTAGGGCGAGTACACGGCCTTTTAAATTACATAAAGCACCTTGTCGCATGGTGTTTGCATTGACTTGGTTCACATCACAACTGATTTGACCTTGTAAAAATTCAGAAGCTTGCTCACCTAAAAGATTAAGTACGCTTAAGTTCGGTAAATTAAAAAGGGTGTTTTGAGTGGGACGTAGGTGATTCATAAATATTGTTGCTCATCAATAAAATATTAAGATTTTAATATAAAAAATCCCGGATTATAAACCGGGATTTTTTTACGAAAGATTTAGTTTAAATCAGTCACGACCAGAGAATGCGCCCAAAAGGTTCAGCAGACTCAAGAACAAGTTATAGAGCGAAACAAACAATGAGACGGTCGCGATGATGTAATTTCTTTCGCCGCCATGAATAATCTGGCTGGTTTGAAACAGGATTAAACCTGAAGAGATTAAAACAAAGGCTGCGGACACCATCAGTTGCACAGCAGGAATGTTAAACAAAAATCCTGCAATCATACCTAAAAATGCAACCATCATCGCAACAAACAAGAAGCCACTTAAGTAACTAAAGTCTTTACGTGTGGTGAGTGCGTAGCCAGAAAGACCTAAGAAAATTAAGCCTGTTCCACCCAGCGCAGTACCAATCAACTGGGGTCCATTTGAAAAAGCACTGATGTAAGCATTTAAAATAGGCCCAATCGAATAACCCATAAAGCCCGTGAAGGCAAATACACTTAAGAGGCCAAGAGGACTGTTTTTAAGTGTATGGGTTAAAAATATTAAACCGTAAGCGCCAACAATAAATAAAAGCGGATGAACAGGACCTGCATGTGTCGCAAAGGATAAATAGGCCGTAAAAGCACTAAACATAAAGCACATACTAAGCAGCAAGTATGTATTTTTAAGTACTTTGTTGGTTGCTAAAATCGACTCGGTTGAGTGATTCAAGCTCGAAGTTTTTAATTTGTTCATAACAAGATACTCCAATAATTGTATGATAACGCCTCAGTCTATTAAGATATAGGCGATGAGCCGGTTTTTCAAGTGATAATATTCTATTATACCGACAAATTATGATACCATGATTTAATCAAAAAAAGGAGTCTTCATGCCTGGTGTCGCGGTAGCTCAACTGCTTTCTTCAGAAAATCGAGATGAAAATTTAAGAGCATTGGATGCGTTATTTTCAGAAGCTTCCCAAAAGGGCGCTGAGCTTTTGGTTTTACCTGAAAATTTTGCATTCATGGGGCGAAATGAGCTTGATAAGCTTACTGTCGCTGAAGCCGAAGGTACGGGCCTTATCCAGCAAACGCTAAGCAACTTATCGCGCATCTATAACATCTGGGTCGTTGCGGGCACAGTGCCGCTTAAAGCTCCAGATGGTCGCGTCTGGGCGAGCTCCCTTGTATTTGATGCGAACGGCCGCCAAGTTGCACGCTATGATAAAATGCATTTGTTTGATGTTCATGTATCAGATAGCGAAGTTTATGAAGAATCAAAAACATGTGTACCAGGAAAAACGCCCGTTGTGATTGATACGCCCATCGGTCGCCTCGGATTAAGCGTGTGCTATGACGTACGGTTTCCAGAATTATATCGTGAGCTTGTGAATCAAGGCGCAGAAGTTTTTACGATGGTTGCTGCATTTACGGCGATAACAGGAGCAGCCCATTGGCATACATTATTGCGAGCACGTGCCATTGAAAATATGAGCTATATCTTGGCTTCAAATCAAGGTGGTCTGCACGCCAATGGGCGTGAAACCTACGGACATAGTTTAATTGTGGATCCGTGGGGTAAAATATTATCTGAAAAACAGCAAGGCTCAGGGCTTATTTTTGCTGAGATTGACTTAAACTACTTACATGAACGACGCGCGGCTTTTCCGTGCCTTGATCACCGAATACTCTAGAGGAGCTTGATATGACGGGTGCATTAGACATTGCCAAAGAAGTATTACTTAAACCCGCATCGCTGGATGAGTCGAGTCTTGAGCGTTTGATTCATACGTTTTTGAATAAAAAAATTGATGATGCCGATTTATATTTTCAGAGCATTCATTATGAATCATGGTATCTAGAAGATTCAGAAGTGAAAAGCGGTTCCTATGCCATCGATCGAGGTGTCGGTATTCGTGCGGTGAGTGAGGAAAAAACAGGTTATGCTTATTGTGATGATATTGATTTGCCAGGGATGGAGCGGGCTGCACATGCTGCGCGTTCGATTGCGTTAGCTGGAAGCTCGCCTACACAAGCGCTTAAAATATCAAGCGCGTCTATAGCACGTTATGCCGGTTTAAATCCAATTGAAGGCATGACCAAGCACGAAAAAATTGAGTTATTGCAAACCATTGATAAGGCCGCCAGAGTTGAAGATCCTCGTGTTATCCAGGTGAACGCCTCGCTTACGGGTGTGTATGAAGTGGTGTTGGTTGCCGGAATCCACGGACAATACGTCGCTGATGTTCGCCCGATGGTGAGTGTGCATGTTACGGTGATTGTTGAAGAAAATGGACGGCGTGAGTCAGCTCGAAGTGGCGGTGGCGGGCGTTTAGGCTACGCTTTTTTTCTAGATCAATCACGTGCAGTGCACTATGCACAAGAGGCCGTGCGCGAAGCGCTGGTTAATTTACATGCGGATGCGGCGCCCGCTGGGACCATGCCCGTGATACTCGGGCCAGGCTGGCCGGGTGTTTTATTGCATGAAGCCGTAGGTCATGGTCTTGAAGGTGATTTTAATCGAAAAGGTTTATCGGCCTTTTCAGGACGAATCGGTGAGCAGGTGGCGGCCCGTGGCGTCACGGTGGTCGATGACGGCACGCTGGCTAATCGACGTGGCTCTCTTTCGATGGATGATGAAGGTACGCCGACACAATGCACCACTCTTATTCAAGATGGCGTGCTTGTGAATTATATGCAAGACAGGCTTAATGCACGCTTAATGGGCATGAACCCCACAGGGAATTGCCGACGTGAATCCTATTCACATGTGCCTATGCCAAGAATGACCAATACTTACATGCTTGCCGGTAATTATCATCCCGATGAGATTATTCGATCGGTTGATCGTGGGTTATACGCCGTTAATTTTTCAGGTGGCCAGGTTGATATTACTTCAGGCCAGTTTGTATTCTCAGCAAGTGAAGCTTACCTCATTGAAAACGGTCGTGTGACGCGTCCTGTGAAAGGTGCTACGTTGATTGGCAATGGCCCGGATGTCATGAAAAGAATCAGTATGATAGGTAATGATTTAGCACTTGATCCAGGTATTGGTGTGTGTGGTAAAGACGGCCAATCGGTTCCTGTTGGGGTGGGTCAGCCTACGTTAAAAATTGATAGTCTGACCGTGGGTGGAACACAGGCTTAAAAGCGCTACATACCGACATAATTAGGACCGCCACCGCCTTCGGGCGCGGTCCAAACAATATTTTGTTTGGGGTCTTTGATGTCGCAGGTTTTGCAGTGAATGCAATTTGCGGCATTAATTTTTAATCTTGGTGTATTGTTTTCTTGAATGATCTCATACACAGCAGCTGGGCAATAACGGCTCTCTGGCGAAGCATAGTCTGTATAATTGATGGTTATGGCAAGTTCAGGATTTTTTAGTTTTAAATGCGCCGGTTGATTTTCTTCATGATGTGTATTGGTTAAATACACCGATGAGAGTCTATCAAACGTAAGTTTACCATCAGGTTTTGGGTAATTTATTTTTGGCGCTTGGCTGGCTTTCATCAGTGTTGAATGATCGGCGTGATGCTTGAGGGTCCAGGGCGCATGTCCTCGCGTGATATACGTTTCAAAAGCTGCGTTAGCCAGTCCTGCAAACAATCCATGCTTAAATCCTGGTCGAATGTTTCGAGCGGCATACAGTTCTTGAGCAAGCCAAGATTGTTTAAATTGCTCGGGGTAGCTCGTAATCTCAAGATCATGCGAGGTTTTATCTTGGAGTAATTTAACGCACGCATCCGCGGCTAATATACCTGATTGGATGGCCGCATGAATGCCTTTGATTTTAGGTACGTTTAAAAAACCTGCTGCATCCCCAATGAGCGCACCACCAGGAAACGTGAGTTTAGGTATACTTTGCCAACCGCCTTCGTTTAAGGCGCGCGCACCGTAAGATAATCGTTCACCACCTTCAAGTAAAACACGAATATACGGATGTGTTTTAAAACGCTGCATTTCTTCAAACGGACTGAGCCATGGGTTTTGATAATCCAGGCCGACCACAAACCCTAGGGCAACTTGATGGTCTTTCATATGATAAATAAACGAACCACCGTAGGTTTGATTATCTAGGGGCCAACCGACGGTATGAACCACTTCACCCAGGCGATGTTGTTCGGGTGAAATACGCCATATTTCTTTGATGCCTAATCCATAGGTTTGAGGTTGTACGTCTTGTCGCAAGTTAAAGTGCGCCATAAGTTTTTGACTTAATTCGCCACGACAGCCTTCAGCAAATAAGGTTTGTTTTGCGTACAAATGCATGCCGGGTTGGTAGTTGGATGTTTTTTTCCCTGATTTATCTATCCCGACAGGACCTGTTGATACGCCTGTAATTTCACCTTGTTTACCAAAAAGTAGTTCAGTTGCAGCAAATCCTGCGTATATTTCACATCCTACGGCTTCGGCTTGCTGAGCTAAAAATAACCCTAATTCACCGAGGCTGATGATAAAATTATGGGTATTGCGCATTTGGGGCGGGGTGGGCAAACGATAGGCACGTTTTGAATTTAAATAATAAAATTTGTCGTGGGTGACCAGTGTTTGCAAAGGCGCGTCTTGCCAGGTGTTTGGGAGTAATGTTTTTAAGCTTTTTGGATCGAGCACAGCACCGGATAATAAGTGTGCACCCACATGTGCGCCTTTTTCTAGAATACATACACTCAAATCGGTGTGCTGTTTGAGGCGAATTGCGGCGGCAAGTCCTGCAGGACCGGCACCGACGATAAGAACATCGTAGGTCATTGAATTTTGTTCATCTTGCACCATGATTTAAGTCCTTGTTTATTTATATAGCGATCATATTTTTTTTGACTAGACTATAATCATCTATTATACATAGATGACGGTAAAATTATCATGATTGAAATTAATAAAACGTCGGTATTTAGCTTGCCCGCCGAGACACAAGAACGCTCAGGAGCTAAAATTACCGAAGTTGAGTTAAACGCTTTAACGACAATGTTAAGTGAGTTAATGGATGAATCCGTGCGAGAAAATTTTAATCATCGCATGGAGAATCATGTGGGTAGCCGTTCTACGTACGCTTTTAAAAACGCTGTACTTGAAGGGCTCAAAATCATTCATGATAAGATTGAAAATCCTAACACCAGTGAGTCGGAAAAAAAGATCATTGCATTAAAATTACAAGAGCGCGCTGAGGAATGCACCCCTGGATTTCATAATGCCGTCAATACGGTTGTTGATAGCTTTTATGCTGCCAAAAATATCAATGATTTGCTGTACCGTGCGCGCCAAGATATTGTGGCACGTGTCGCCATTCAATTATCCGATGATGTTCATGTCAACAATCGCTGTTTTGTTCTGGCCGAAAAGTTAGGGTATGGGGTTTTTGCATTAAACCGAGATGACCAATATTTAAATCATTTAATTGATAGCGTACCTAATCAACGCATTGAAAAGGCATTAGAAGCTGGATTTGATAAATTTTTACACGTTTTTCCTATGCTTCAAGGCTTAGAAGACCAATTAAGAGGGCAGTTGGATAGCTCAGGGTATGAAGGTCTCAAAGATACGGCTTATGCGACACATGAACAGATTAAAATAGAATCCTCACTCAAACAATTGTTCAGCGATGATTCTGTTGTGGTTGAATTACAAGCCGCGCAAGATGCGCTGAGTGAAGAAAATAAAGCAAAAGAGGCTTTGAGCCATGAGATAACAGACGCCTTAAAAGCGATTGGGCTATCAGAACGACAGATTAATGTTTTTCTTAATCCATCCAATATGCCGGCCATGCTTAAACAACAGTTACAGACAAGAATGGATGCGTTTTCTGATCTTGAAAAAGCGTCGCTTGAACACATTAAATTACAATATACAGAAGGAATGGCTGCTTTTGGTCAGCATACTCGCACAAGAATCACCGAAGCAAACGATGCGTTTAAACGAAAATTTTTTGTCGGAAATGAAGAGGGCATGACCGATATTAATTGGCCTAATCTAAGAGAAATGCTATGGCAAGGTGTAAAAAAACAGCAATATTTTGAGTTTACAAACGGTGAAGATGTTCAATTAGATATTCTCATGAATCATGAAAATTCGAGGGATACCAACATGGATTGGACGCTCATGATTCATTCGCTGGATGATTTTATTCAGGCGATACAATATATTGCGTCTGAACAAGGTATCGTACTTATTCATGCCATGAAAGACAAGCTACCCGATATCATCGGTGATACCTTTGAATTTTCAAAAATACTTATTAGCTCCCTCAATGAAGTACAACGCACAGCGATGGTTGAGGCCATAAAAAATAAGCTGCTGAAGATTATCTTCAGCAGCGAGAATTTTTCAAATGTACTGCAGTTTCTCAATGAAGTACAGCGCACAGTTGTTTATGAGGCTATGAAAGACAAATTGCCCGAGATGATCGGTCGTGGCGATGACTTTTCAAATGTACTGAGATTCCTCAATGAAGTACAGCGCACGGCCGTCTATGAAACTACGAAAAGTAAGTTACCGGATATAATCAACGAGCATGATGAATTTCCATGGATACTTGAAAGCCTCACGCCCGAGCAGCGCATAGCTTTGATTGATGCTATGAAAAATAAATTATCGGATATTATCTACAGCTGCGATAACTTTTCAAGGACCATGAAGTACCTTGTGTCCGAACAGCGTATGACCGTGATTGAGGTCATGAAAAAAAAGTTACCGGATATGATTAAAACGCGTGAAGAGTTTATGGTCGCTACAGAATATTTATCATATGATGAAAAAATGCAGTGTGCATATGTCCATGGAAACATAGATTTTTTTCGTGGCGAGGTTGAAGTAAATATTGCGTCATCAATAAATATATTATCAGCGATATTATCTAAAGCGTGCAAAGATGGTAGAGTCGAGATAGTCCATTGTATTTTGGATAGATTAGTCTTTGATACAATAACAAATTTAAATTTAAGGGAAGAACTTGAAAAGCTTGGTTTAGAAAACAATATTATTGATCTTGGGCTTGAACAGATCCATAATGATACGTTATTATTAATATCTTCAAGACCTGAGGAATTTTTTAGTTTAAATGCTCAAAATCAACTTAGAGAACTGATCTTAAACCAATTAAAACAACACGTGTATGATACAACATCAACGCTAGGTTCAAAGATTCAGCATCATAAAAATCCCATGCTTGATAAACTATTCGGTATAACGCCTAAACAATTTTTAGATTTTAAGAAATTATTTCAAGCACTTAATAATAAACAATCACTTGAACAATCGGAAGAACAACAAGCTAGTAAAGGCCGTGCGACACCTTAAAAAAGTCCTAATAAAAGTGCTTTAATTTTATCAAAAAGTTAGCGAAAAACTATGTGTTTTGTTAAAGCATTTTATACAAACGTTGTCATAACATTTCGATTTGATGTGTTATGCAAAAATCGCGTGTTTTTACATGGCACGGTGTGGTAGGTGTACTATGAAATATTGTTGCGAGGCAACTGCCTTGATCGTTAAATATTAAAGTTTGGGGGCACCGAATTTTTTTTGATAACGGCACGCATTCTAGATTATCAAAATCAAGGCAATAAGGGGTGTTAGGATTATCATCCTGGGGTATGCAAATACAAGACGTATAATCGTCATCGAAGCATCCATCCTCGTCTGGTCCACATAAAAAATACATGTCAGTGGCATAACTTGATGTTACATAAACACATAATCCTATTAAAAAAATTAAGCCAAAGCCTAAGTGTTTTTTAATCTGATTATTCATTTATTTATACAAGTTGACAAAAATAAAAAACTTTGTGCTACAATAAACATCATACATACCATATAAAATTATGAGGTTATCATTATGAATCGATCCAGCCGAATTGTGTTTGTTTTTAACGAAAGCGTGACGAAAGAAACGTTATCTAAACTTAATCGTAACACACCTGATCTTTTTAAAGCTCTACCTAACGATAGAAAAGATCCAAACTTTATTGGATCGAATTATTTCGAAGTGGCCCCTACTTTGTTAAAAAACAATCAGATTACAGATGACGCTATTAAATCATGGATAGATGCATTAAAAGAGCACAATTTATTGAATCAAGTTCGGGTTGTGGCGAAACAAGAAGAACAGCTCGCCCCTCTTGCCGGAAAAAATAAGCTTCAATCTATCGTAAAACAAAAACTAATGAAATCTATTAAACTTAGATTAAACGATGTTGTAGAACAACTTCCCACAAGAAAAGCACAAGAATTTATCGACCGTTTTAACGCTGCACGAGACGATGTTCTTTTTCCTCTTGAAACTCATCTAGCTTTGTATTTAAACGACAATGAAATAGCCAATTTTAATGAATTATTTGACGTTAAAGATAACGTTATCAATCCAGAAGAAGATTTTATTGAGTTTTTAACTAACACGAATGATGCTTGGGTTGAAATGACTGGCTCAGAGATAGAGTTGACCCAGCTAAAAATACAAGAAGTAAAAACTAGAAAAAGAGAGGATGACTTACCTCAAGTTGTCAATCTCGCATCTTTCTCGTGTTCAGCGTTTGATGAAGCTATAACTCTATTCGAGGAGATGAAAAAATTAAACACAGATGAATTAAACGTAAAATTGAGTAAGTTAGAGTCAGAAAATAAGGAGCTAAAAGATAAAGCCAGCGAGTTAAATGCAAATAAAGAGAGCTTATTCGCTGCCCGAGATGCCTTTACACCAAAACCAGTTATCGATTTTTTCATTTGGATTTTTGGTTTGACGTTGTTTGGGTTTAAAACATATAAGCAAGAACAAGATGAAAGAATTACTAAAGCAGATGCATCTTTAAAAGAATACCAGGACTCCTTAGTTGCGCTTTCTAAGAGTGACCAAAAGGTAAAAGTGTTACAAAAAACACTAGAATCAAAAAAAGAAAAAGTTGATGGCATAAATAAACATCATGCTCAGTCAAAGGAAGGTATGAATGATTTACCTGAGCCTAAACCACAAACACCAGAGCTGGGAATATCAGATTTGAATTCAGATGAATCAGTCGCTTCAGGCCCATCAAATCCAAAAAAAGATGTTCTTTCTTTCTTACCTAAAGAAAGACCTGTTCTTTCTTTCTTATCTGTAATAGGTGGAGAGAATCCTTTAAAAAGATCATCAGCAACAAAAAACCCCAATGAAAATTCTCTCCTTAATCAAATTAAGAACAATGTTCTCAATCCCGCAAATATTAAACCTGACTATATGTTTTTTTCTATCAAAAAAGACTTCTTGTATGACGCTACAAAAACACAACTTATAGAAGACTTTAATAAATTTTTTAGAAATGAATTAGAGGGATTACTTGCGATACTCGTTGATAAGGAGGTTAGACTTCCTATTACTCAGGGTATTGACTTGGAAAAATTTACTAAATGGTGTGAATTACAGTCAACAAGGTTCAAAAAGGGTCAGGTTGCTCTGGTAGAGCCAACATCACCTCAAGACTCAATGCGCGGAGAACTTCAACATAGACTGAAGGGGCTTAGAAGTCATGTTAGCGATGACGATAACGATGACGAAGAGGATTGTCTTTCTGAAGCAGTCCAAAAAGCATTCAATACTCCTCAAAAATATTATCAAAAATCTTTCACTGTAGGACCTGTCAAAAACAAAACACCACAGGACCCAAAACAAGATCCAACAACGATGAAGCTTAAGCTCGTTGGGAACATTCAAGAAAAAATTATTAAGATCATTACTCAACTAGAAACACTTGGTCTCACGGTCGTTCATACGCCAGATGAGCGGAAACAGGAACATGAACTCAAATTGACGATAGCACCAGAAACAATAGATAAGACGCTCTTATCATTGCTTCCTGATATGATTCCGCATTTACCAGAGAACGTAGAGGTGACACCTTATGAACCATTTGGTAAGAGGTCCAAAGAGATTATTAATGATGAAAAAAAAGAACGTAACTTAAAAAAAGCTGTCTCGTCGCCCCAAGATGGAGCTCAGGTGCAGGTGAAACCCGAACCGGTAGCGAACATTAAAATCAATGTAATAGACGAAGAACGTTGCGATAGAATTCAATCATTTTTTAACGAAAAAAAAATTGGGTTTATCAACCAAGGTACTTCTTATTATCTTGATGAGAATAATGCATTAAAATTAATCACTGACGCTGGCCCTGGTTTTGCTACCTTGATGAAAGGTAATGGATGGTCAACTTTGGAATTATCGTATTACGATCCTAAGAACGGCGTTTATCAAAGTTTAATGAATTTTAGTGGACCTAAGGCAACAAAGACAACTCAGAATCCTCCGGGAGTCGCTGGGTTGCTTCAGCAAATGACAATGAGTGCATATAATGACCATTCACAACCAGAAAAAAAAGAAGATAAAACGGAAGACGCCAATTTTTGGACACTTAAGTCAGTTAAGGAATTTGATACCTTAATAAAAACGACTAAACGCGATATGACAAGCTCTTGTTTGTTTGGTCAAGGCAATAAGCAAGGACTAGGCAATAAGCAAGGACTAGGCAATAAGCAAGGACTAGGCAATAAGAAAGGACTCTTTTTTCCTAAACCAGTATTGAATGTTCATCATGAGGTAGTTACAACCTTTTTTACTCCGAAGGAAGATATTGATATAACAGTTCTGCCTGAAATTAAAGCGGGATTCTTAATGCGGCTTCAAAATATAAAGCAAGATGACTTATTTAAAGCGATTGCAACAGGCATAAATGACGAAGATTATAATACGCTTGATGCGGCTATTACAAATGAAGCTACAAATATTGAAGCAAGAAACAAAACAATTCAAGGAATAGGACTGCGTTTTGACGATAAGCTGATGGCTAGCTTCTGTAATGCCTGGGATACAGTGAAGCAGGAGCGCGGGAATAACAAGACACCTACCATGAAATGAGGTATAAAAACTTTTAGAGTTTAAATATATACTCGCTTCCTTCAAACCGGATCATATCCGGATGGTCAAATAAAACACTGGCGGCAATCATAACTTGATTGCTGCCTAGATGGCAAAAATCCACAAGCTCACCGATTTCATGCGTACCATCTTCTGTTAGGATACAAGATGAAGTACGCTGAGGTGCGGTAAATCAAAAAGGGTATTTTGAGTTGAACTCGACCTGAAAAGGCGACTTCAAAAAAGCCTTAATAAAAGTGCTTTAATCTCGTCAATACGCGCTTCCGCCGATTGTTTATTAAACATATATTTAAGTTTATTCGGACCATCCAATTGATGTTGTTTTGATTCTTGTTGAATAAGCTGAATGAGTTTAGCTGAATCAATCTTGGGTGTTTGATTAAATTCAATCCGAGCCTGTTCAGCCGATGCCGTTATACGAACAATGCCGAGTGTGTCGGCTAAAGTACTCAGATGCGTGATCGCAAAAAGATGTTTAACTGGTTCGGGCAGCAAACCAAAGCGGTCAATAAATTCAACTTGAAGTTCACGTAAAGCCTCAGCGTTTTTTGCGTGCGTAATCCGCTTATAAAGGGTTAAACGTGTGTGAATATCGCCAACATAGTCCTCAGGAATAATCGCACTGATGCGTAGATCAATTTCAGGTCCTTGTGGGGCAGGGGCATTGAGTTCAGGTATTTTACCGGATTTAAGTGCATCCACCGCACGTTCCAGCATTTCCATGTATAGATTAAACCCAATTGCATGCATGTTGCCGCTTTGTTCATCGCCTAAGAGCTCACCGGCGCCACGAATTTCAAGATCGTGGGTTGCGAGTAAAAAACCGGCGCCTAGAGCTTCAATCGATGTAAGCGCTTCGAGACGTTTTTTGGCATCCGCTGTAAGTAAATCATCTTTAGGCGTGAGTAAATAAGCGTAAGCCTGGTGATGTGAACGCCCAACTCGACCTCGGAGCTGATGGAGTTGGGCTAAACCAAAATGATCGGCTTTATCAATAATAATCGTATTGGCGGTTGGAATATCAATGCCTGTTTCAATAATCGTGGTGCAAACCAAAACATTAAAACGATGATGATAAAAATCAGACATCACGCGCTCAAGTTCCCGTTCACGCATTTGACCATGCGCAATGTTGACTTTGGCTTCTGGCACTAATTTTTGAAGCTCTTCGGCAATGCGTGCAATGGTTTGCACATTATTGTGCAAGAAAAATACTTGGCCACCACGTAAAATTTCACGTAGCATTGCTTCACGTATCACGGTGTTATTTTTTTCTTGCCAAAAGGTTTTAATCGAAAGACGCTTAGCCGGTGGTGTTGCAATCAGTGAAATATCACGAATGCCCGCCATCGCCATATTTAGTGTACGAGGGATAGGCGTGGCTGTCATCGACAGAATATCCACATGCGCACGCAGTGCCTTCATGTGTTCTTTTTGTTTAACCCCAAACCGATGCTCTTCATCAATAATTAATAAGCCTAAATTATCAAAGCCGATGCCTTTTTGTAAAAGTTTATGCGTACCGATGACCAAATCAAGCTTGCCTTGTTTGAGTTTTTCGATCGTTGAGGCGGCTTCTTTGGTGGTTTTAAAACGCGAAAGTAATTCGATTGTGATAGGAAACTCTGAAAAACGATCACGAAACGTCTCAAAATGTTGGCCTGCCAGTAATGTCGTGGGAGCAAGCACGCACACTTGTTTTCCACCTTGGATGGCGATGAATGCGGCTCGCATGGCAACTTCTGTTTTCCCAAAACCCACATCGCCGCAAATAAGCCTATCCATCGGCTTTTCAGAACCCATATCAGCCATAATGGCTTGAATCGCATGGGTTTGATCCATCGTTTCATCAAATGGAAACCCTGCAGCAAACTGTTGGTATTCGTGCTTATCATACTGATGCGCATGGCCTTTGCTTGCTGCACGTTTAGCATGAATCTCAAGCAGTTCAACAGCGACGTCATGAATCTTTTCAGCGGCTTTTTTACGTTCTTTTTGCCATTGATCAGAACCGAGGCGGTGCAAGGGCGCGTGATCGCTATCAGCGCCTGTGTAGCGACTTAAAACGTGTAACGCTGTAACAGGAACGTAAATTTTATCATCGTTTGCATACGATAAAATAATAAATTCACTCACAACGCCTTGGTGTTCGATGGTTTGCAGCCCAAGGTAACGACCCACGCCAAAATCGAGATGCACGAGGGGCACACCGACGCGAAGTTCGGCGAGATCGCGAATCATGACATTGGGATCAACGGTTCTTGTGTTTTTTGCGCGTTGCTGCGGTGTAATTTGGTCAGCAAAGAGTTGAGATTCAGTGATAATAGAAAGTGCATGTTTGGGTAGTTCGGTACCGTCATAAAAAGGACCGACGACAATACCAAGCGCTGTATCTGCTTCAAAAAATGCAGTCCATGATGCGTAGATGATGGGATAAATTTCTTCTGTTTTCAATAAATCTAACAACGCTTCCCGTCGCCCGGTACTTTCCACCATCAAGAGCACACGGTTTTGTGTGTTGCTTAAATACGTACAAAGATGCGTAAGAGGGTTATCGAGTTTTCTATCAACAGGAATCTTAGGCGCTTGCTGTGTTTCAAAATTAAGATGACTTGTTTTTATGGAAAGAGCAGCGTGTTGTACGCGAATTGGATTAAACGGCTTAATACAGGTGAATAAATCGATCGCATTTAAAAAGCAGGCTGCAGGTGGCAGAGGTGGGCGCGTGGGGTCAAATTCACGTTGGGTGTAACGTGAATTTACATCATCCCAAAACTGTTCTGCATGCGATTGGACTGATTCGATAAGTGCAATATGTGAATTCTTAGGTAAGTAATCAAAAAGCGTGGTAGTTTTATCAAAAAAGAGCGGTAAGTAATACTCAATTCCATGGGGAAATTGTCCGTTGCTAACCGATTCATAAATACCGCACAGGCTTGGGTTACCAGAAAACGTTTCTCGAAACGCGCGTCTAAATTGCGAGATACCAGCTTCACTTACGGGGCATTCACGCGCTGGTAAAATACGAACCTGGGTTAATTTTTCGATGGTACGTTGTGTGTCGGGATCAAAACGCCGAATACTTTCAATGCAATCATCAAAGCGTTCGATACGAAACGGAGTGTTACTTCCCATAGGAAAGAGATCTAAAATACCGCCACGCACCGCAAATTCACCGTGTTCAAGGACGTTATTCACGGCGCGATAACCTGCACTAATGAGGCTTTGTCTGAAGGGTTCAAGTTCGAATTTTTGATTTTCTTTGAGCACCAGTGCATGGCTGTTTAAAAACTCGGGTGGACATAAACGATGCATCAGTGTACTGGCTGATGCAATAAGAATAAGATCATGTCCTAATTGAATTTGGCTTAATGCATACAGCCTGTCTGAAATAATATCCTGATGAGGCGAAAATTGATCATAAGGCAGAGTTTCCCAATCAGGGAACAGTAAAAGCTCTTGTTGAATTAAGCTATGTTTTAATAAAAATTTTAAATTATCGCGTAATTCAGCAGCTGTGAGGTGATTGGGCGTGACGAGTAGTTTGATGCCGGATTGTTTTTGACACCATTCGGCTAAGGCCATCGCTAAAGCTGGGCCGTGAAGTTGCCCCCAGCGTGTTTGGGGAGGGAGTTCATCAGGGAGTAGTGTGATACCGTTCATAAGTTGTGTATTAGGCTAAAGCAATAAAAAAAACCAGTATACCGCACGATAAGTATTGAACATAGTGTGATGATTAATAAGCTGGTAATGCCTTGGTTTTTGCTTTGGCTTGAAGATACGTGCGAGCAATGCTGTAAACGTTGTAGATCATCACGGATAAGAGCAATAAGTGTAGAGATTTTGCATTGAGATGGCTCACAATAGGTAAACCAAGTAATACGCCGATGCAGCCAAAGAGGCTGATAAAAAAAGCTTTTTTAAGCGGGATTTTATTTTGTTTTAGAAAGATATACGTAATCATGGGTTGTTGCATGGCGCCTGCGGTTGCCATGATAGGAAAAGCGACGACGGGTGATATGTTCATTAAGAATAGAACACCTTGGACCATCGCAAACATACCAATCCCAATGGAGGTTAATGATCCGCATAAAACCATGGCAATAAAACCAAGCACAAGTTGCCAAGAATGTAGGGCAGTGACGTCGCCCGCGCGCGGTAACAGCCCCAGTTGGTCACAGGTTAAGAGGACGATAATGGCTGTAAAGCAAGCGATCATGCTCAGGCGAATATGTTGCTGATTTAAACGCGTAATCACATACCCACCCAAAACACCTCCGATACAAGCGCCAATAACCAAAGTGAGTAATGTTGTTAAATCAACTTGAATGAGTTTCATAAAAAAGATCGAGGCAAGTGTTGCTGGTATCAGTTGAACACCGTTATTGATAGCTGGAAGTTCTTTGTCTTCAAACGTTCCTAATGTTTTAGCCATGGCGATAAGCACAACAAAGCTACCGATCCCTAAAGTATCCGAGATAAATGCAATTAGGCCAGTGATGGCTAATTTGAATTTTTCAGCACGTGGAATAGGCGGCGTAGCTGGTTCTTGATAAAATTTGTGAAGCATAGCCAGCACACATGCACCCGATAAACATAAAATTGTGAGCATAATGAGTTTGATGGCCATGGGGTACTCTACGCAAGTTATGATGATATAAAACAAGACTTCATAATATACAGTTGGATATTATTTGAGTCAAGTTATTTTTGTTTTATTGGGATAGATTAAGGCGTTGTAAAAGCGTTTCAGCACGTTTTTGGATGGTTGAAGTAAACGGGCTATCGGTTAGGTGCGCCTTAATTTTTTTGATCATGTTCATCGTTTCTTTTCGAACGAGCACTTTTGACAGACCTGCTTCATCAGCCATTTGCATGATGTGACGCGGATATAATACATCAAAATTATATTTGCTGCCTATCTTCATGGCCATTTTTGTTGCAAGCTCAGGATAGCATACCGTTGAAATCATATCATAAAACGGTGCTAAACGCGTGCGTTGTTGGTCGTATAATAACGAAAAGTTTTTACCATGTGCGTCGTTATTGCCGATGATTAAATTAAAGAGCACGCCGTGTAATAAGGCTTTAATATCAAGTACGGGGAGGGTAGATACGTTGCGTATGAGTTGAAAACATGAGGCTAAATCAGGCCCACCTTCACGTTGGTATTTCATTTCAGGAATAATCCCCAGTGCTTGGCAAAAGTCTTCTTGATGCAAGCGTTGAATGTTTTGATGGGTCTGGATGCGATCATAGCGTTTAATTAATAAGTACGGTTGATGATTGGCGTGATGCAGAACGGCTCCGGCGGTATTTAAACCTATTTTTTTTGCTAAATTCAAACAAAAACATTCGTTTTCAATAAGCGTTAAAAAATCTCGGTTAATAGGTTTCAGAATATGTGTGCTGGGTGCACCGTTGATCGGTATGGCAATTTGGTTGTCGATGTAAGCTACAGCGAGTTTATCTTGGGCACCTGCGAGGGATAAGCGAATACCGTCTTCGCCTACAAGCATAGGTTTTTGATGCATGGTATCTAAAATATTTGCTAATGCTTGTTCATCGAGGGTGCGATACTCTGGATTTAAAGTATCGGGTGTGACGGATGATGGCAATAAGCTGACTGCGCCCGCGCATTCGCCGCCTATGGCTGATAATAACGAGAAATCATTTTTTTCGCTTATTCCAAGCTGGCGCGCAATGGATGCACGTAAATGCGCTTCGGGTAAAATACCACTAAAAAATGGCCGGCATTGTTTGGCATCAAAAGCTTCCGCTTGCAGGGGTAGTGATTGCGACAAAGCGAGGTTTTGCTTATTGATTGCATAGATGGGTGTGTAGCTAAACGCCATATCACCGTGTGAATCAATGGATAAATATCCAATCAAATTTTGATGTAAATACACATCGAGTTTACGATCCAAGGGGCTTATCCTCCGGGATAGATAAGCTGCATTGGATATTTAAGACATGCATGATATCTAATATTTTACCGATTTGGCAGGTAGATTTGCCTTGTTCTAGTTCAATAATAAAACGCAAGCCCGTGCCTGCGGCGAGTGCGAGATCACGTTGCGTGACACCGAGCTGTTTTCGTGTGTTTCGAATCGCATGACCGATGTCGTGTGTGGCGTGGATTGAAGTCGTCATAAGCTTACTTGTAGGTTTTTTATTCCCGTACGGTAATTTTAGATGTGTTTATAAGAGAAAGCAATGAAAAAGTCCCGATCGGGAATAAATTAGTTTAAGAAGTTGTTGATCGTCAATACATGACCGATCGGTCATGTATTGGTCGTGCGATTATTTAGACGCCGCATTAAAGAGTCGTGGCAACAGCAGCAACAGTGGCTACACCAGCGGCACAGGCCAGTATGTTCTTTTTACTAAAAAATCCACCTGCCATTTCATAGCTATGAGCTAGCTTTGTTTCAGGCCATATTCTCGCTTCGATAAGACGGAATTGAGAGGAATATAATCTGCCATTGTTATCCGTTACCGTAAAAGTGATTCCATCTTTGCCTTTATGGTGGTTTGACTTATGACTTATGACTTAAAACAAGTTCACACGATAACTGACCGTTCCACTTTTCATTAAACTGGTGAATCATTGCTTGACATTCTTCACAGCTGCTTGTTGATAAATAAATACAAGCAGCCACGTTCTCCACATCAGCATCAACCTCTTCACGTTTGTAGACATACGATAAGTTATGGCGCTTTAATTCGTTGATTGCTTCCCGTATTGCTTCAAAACCAAGGGTGAGGCCCGAATGTTGTATGCCTAAAGCCATCACCTCATTCATATTGTTTTGTAGTGTAACCAAAGTAACATCTTTTTCACTTTCTTCACTTGTTTGGGATAAAGCTTTTAATTTCTCTTGCAATGTGCGCTCATTTATAGCGGATTTTAATTTAATTTGAAAAGAATCCCCGTCAAACGATGTACAGAAATCCTCGGTAAGATCATCAATACCAAGTTCATTTGCAAATGTCTCCCAATGCCTCTGCAATTTCATCAGCTACGTTTTTGCTAAAACCATGAGGAAATTGCTCTTCGTCATGAAAAATATCAGCCATCTGAATAATTTCTTGCATTTGTGCTTTATTAATATTTTCTAAAGTGGAGGTTACAGTTACAGTTGTTTCTGAAAATTTCATACATAAGCACCATGAGACAAATTAGGTGGCGGAGGTTGGCATTCTTTAAGATAACCACCTCCAAACTGGGTGGGGAATGTCAACTTCACCGAAAGCGATTTTAGCAGATTTCGATGATAATGCTACCAGTTATTATCAGAAGTGGTGATAAGAAATGCCGTTATTATCGATTGACGCTGTTTTCGATAATATGGCGATTATTCAAAATAAGCTTACCATGTCCTAAAAATAACTAAATATGACGCTTTTAGGACATGCTAGACACAAAAAACTGAATCCATGTCCGTAAAATATCTTTTTTCGTGATTTTAAGGGCATGATGAACTCATTTCACACTCCAGTCGCTTGACTTTAATTCTCAAGTAAGCAATAATGTCATTATTATCACGATAAACGTGATTTTGAGGACACGATGAATCTATCTGTTTATATTAAAGAAATACGAAAAACTGGGCAACGGTATTTTACCTTGGAACAGCTTATGGCAGACCAGGGCTTGTCAAAAAATACAGCCCTAAATGCTATCTATCGCTTAAAGGGGCACGGAGAGTTGATCTCACCCGCGAGAGGTTTATATGTTATTGTCCCACCAGAACATCAACCGCATGGTTCTATCCCTCCCCAAGAATTGGTGCCTTTGGTCATGCAGTATTTGGGCGCTCATTATTATGTCGCGCTTCTAAGTGCGGGGTTGTTTCATGGGGCGACTCATCAAAAACCTGCTAGATTCCAGGTGATATCAGATAGGCGCATAAAACACCCATCAACTTTTGGCGATGTGGAAATTGATTATATTTATAAAAAATCCGTGCTGGAATTGCCCACTCAAGATTTTACTATGAGCACCGGGTACCTTAAGGTGGCAACCCCAGAATTGGTTGCACTTGATTTACTCGAGTACCCTAATCATGCAGGCGGGCTAAATCATATCGCCACTGTTTTCTCAGAGCTTGTTGAGGTGTTAGATCCTATAAAGCTCATCAATCTTGCGAAAGATACCCGCGTGGAATATCAGTTGCAGCGTATTGGTTATATCCTGGATCACATTGATGTTATGGATGAACCTGGCGCTGAAATAATAATTAATGCTCTTGCACATCATGTTCAAGAAAATAAACCAAGTTATCTCCCCCTCGCATCTGAAATTTCTAAAATAGGCTATTCAAGGTGTAAAAAGTGGAGAATTATTGAAAATTCAGAAATAGAGAGTGATTTATGATCCCAGAAGTTTTTATTGAGAATTGGCG
This sequence comes from Legionella sp., assembly GCA_009995425.1. Lineage (GTDB taxonomy): Bacteria > Pseudomonadota > Gammaproteobacteria > Legionellales > Legionellaceae > JAALKW01. The sequence continues at coordinate 39,740 of JAACPN010000010.1, forward strand.
AAAAACTGTTCCATGGCAAATGACTGAACAAATACAGCAAGATTTAGTGATTAGCCGTGCTTTGGTTGATTTGTATAATGATCCTCATGTTAAAGATGCGCTTGTCTTTCGAGGTGGCACGGCTCTTAATAAATTGTTTATCAATCCTCCGGCGAGGTATAGTGAGGATATCGATTTCGTCCAAAAAAATGCTGATCCAATTGGACAAACGATTGATGCTATCAGGGCATTATTAAAACCATGGTTAGGCGATCCCAAATGGAAAATCACACAGCGTAGCGCAAAGCTGATCTACAAGTATGAATCTGTTAATAAAATTCCGGCAAAGCTAAAAATTGAAATCAACACAACAGAGCACTTTCAAGTGTTGCCTTTAAAAACAGTGCCTTTTTCTATGAATTCAGCTTGGTTCACAGGTTCTGCAGATATCATTACTTATGAAATGGATGAACTAATGGCGACTAAGTTACGGGCTCTTTATCAGCGTCGAAAAGGGCGGGATTTATTTGATGTATGGTATGTGGCAGATCGCAATTTAATTAACTTGAATCGAGTTTTTGATATTTTTGCTAAATATTGCACTTATAACGATGTGAAGATCACAGGCGAAGAATTTTTAAAGAATCTTGAGGTTAAAAAGGATCATCGTGACTTTCATATGGATATGAGTGTTTTATTGCCATCGAAATTGCATTGGAATTTTGAAGAAGCTTATCAATTCGTTGTAGATAACGTTATTAGCAGGTTGCCATAATGCAAAGAATTAAACTGTATGGCCAAATATCAACAAACCTCGCATGCTTGAGCAATGAGAAGCTAAAACAAATTTTGGCAGATAGCAAGCCCATGCACGAAGGTATCGCTTGAAAGAAACCGGTGAGTTAATCGGTTTTATCGGTCTCAATTATACCGATTGGGAATCGCATTTTACACCTGCAGTGGAAGTTGGTTGGCGTTTAGGATCTCAATATTGGGGCAAAGGCTTTGCTAGCGAAGGGGCTAAAGCTTCTTTGGAATATGGCTTTAAACAGTGCGGCCTTAAAGAAATTGTTTCTTTCACGGTGCCAGCTAATATTCGCTCTATTCGAGTCATGGAAAAAATTGGGTTAAAACGTGATTTAAATGGCGATTTTTCTCATCCTAAATTAGCTGCGGATCATCCATTGTCACAACATATTTTATACTGGCTCACAGCTGATGAATATTTACAAGTGGAGAAATGAATGAATAATTTTAAAATAGATTATTTAGCGAACAGGCCTGATTGCCTACATGCTTGTGCAGCCTGGGCATATGGAAGGTGGGGCGTCCAAAAAAAGGATGCAAAAAGATAAACTACCTTTAACGCTGATAGTTACCAACCTAGAAACAGACCTTCCTGTTGCGATGGGGAGTTTATGGTAAAGGTGATGGGACAGAATGGCCAGAAAAAACACCTTGGATTGCCTCGATTTATACATTGTATAGATATAGGGGGTTAGGATTAGCCAAAAATCTAATAAAACGTTTAGAGGAAGAAGCCCAAAAGATAGGATTTCAAGAAGTGTACCTTCAATCTGGATCAGCCGCAAATTTTTACCGCAACTTTGGATACAAAGAAATTGAAACCGTAAAAACAAAAACAACGGCTGCTGGTATAGAAACGTTGTTTATCAAAAAGTTCACTACCAAATGTGAATAATATGAAATATTCATTCAAGCTAAATATCATTTCAATTTACGGCAGCGTAGGTAAGCAATGGTTAAAAGCATTGCCCGAAATTATATCTAAAATAACTAAAGAATATAATCTAGCCAATCTAAAACCAGTCAATAATTTAAGCTACAATTATGTGCTAACTGGCTTTCAAGGTTCTAAAGCTATTATTCTAAAATTAGGTCTGGATATTGATGGATTCAAACGTGAAGCCTCCGCCCTCATGGCATTTGAAGGGTCTGGTGTTGTTCCGGTATTTTCAGAAAATCACGATAATATTTTGCAAAATAGCAATGACTGGGTGGTGATCGATCCCAAAGGCGTGATTGGCGATTCAGCCTATGAAGTTGCTGTTAACAGGTGGTTTTGAAATTTGAAAAATGACGCCCAAAAGGTTCGAGCACTGTAAACTGGCGGAGAGAGAGGGATTCGAACCCTCGATACGGGTTAACGTATACACACTTTCCAGGCGTGCGCCTTCAGCCGCTCGGCCACCTCTCCAATACATCGACGACAAGAATATTATACATTGTAAAAAAAATCAACTGAAATTCATCTATACTGTATATAGTTGATGTAGGAGTAGGAGTAAATAGACATGTTTAAACGATGCTGGGTTTGGGGGTTAGCTTTGAGTGCCATGTTGCTGGCCCAGGGCGTTATGGCATTTCCGTGTTTTATTACGATTACTAAAGATAGTTGTTGGACGCAGTACACGGTGATGGTTGATGTGTTGGATGCAGAAACAGATGCTATTTTAACAACGGTTGTTATACCTCAAGGTGAGTCTTGGTCGAGAGCTCGGATTGATGCAAAAGCAAAGCAGCATGTCATGCTGAGAGCAAAGTTTAAACCGGTTTTTTGGAAATCAGAAAAAAATAAAATTTATTATGCGAAGCAATACTGGCTTTTACCGGATGCGATTGAAGGTCAATCAACCGCAGTTCATGTCAGTGTGTGTTATCCTAAAAGCTTTTCTGGTGTTCCTTTGCCTCCGGGCGCAGATTCAAAATGTATCTGCTCTAAGCCTGCTCTCCCTAAGGTAAGTGATTAATAACAGAGCTTGCTTATTTTAGATTTTGTTTAGCACGCTGTAAAAAAAACCATCCATCGATGCTTCCCCTGGGAGGATTTGCCATCCATGCCCGGTAAGATGCCCGCAGG